>NZ_JAPEPX010000001.1:6187500-6487500 GCF_026339935.1 Streptomyces sp. NBC_01551 | reverse complement strand
CACCACCGCGCCCCGGTTCACCGTCTCCGCCTACCGGATGGGCTGGTACGGCGGCGCCCGCGCCCGGCTGGTGTGGCGTTCCGAGGCACTGCCCGGGGTCCGGCAGCCGGAGCCCACGGTGGACCCGGGGACGCGTACGGTCCGCACCCGCTGGGCCCGTACCGCCACGGTCGAGACCAAGGACTGGCCGGAGGGCAGCTACCTGCTGCGGCTCGACGCGCAGGGCGGCGAGGGCCAACGGTTCGTGCCGCTCACCGTGCGCTCGGCGTCGACGTCCGGCCGCACCGTCGTGGTGAACGCGGTGGCCACCTGGCAGGCGTACAACCGGTGGGGCGGCTACGGCAGTTACGACGGCCCCAGCGGCGGGTACGCCTCGCGCTCGCTGGCGGTGACGTTCGACCGGCCCTACGAGTACGACGACGGCGCGGGCCTCTTCCTCACCTACGAGGCCCCGCTGATCGCGCTCGCCGAACGGCTCGGCATACCCCTCGCGTACGCGACGACCACCGACGTGGCCCGGGAGAAGCGGCTGCTGGAGGGCGCGGCGGCGGTCCTCTCGCTCGGCCACGACGAGTACTGGTCCCCGGAGCAGCGGGCGCACTTCACGGCCGCCCGGGACGCCGGCACCAACATCGCGATCCTGGGCGCGAACTGCTGCTTCCGCCGGATCCGGCTGGAGCCCTCCGACCTCGGCCCGGACCGGACGCTGGTCTGCTACAAGTCCTCCTACGAGCAGGACCCGGGGTTCAAACGGGGCCATCCGGCCACGGTCGACTTCCGCTCCGCGCCCGGGGCCGACCCGGAGAGCTCGCTGCTCGGCGTGATCTACGACGGGTACCCGGTCGACGCCCCGTACGTGGTGACCAACCCGGGGCACTGGCTGTTCGAGGGCACCGGCGTGCAGGCGGGCGACCGCTTCGCGCATCTGGTGGGTGTGGAGTACGACAAGGTCAACACCGGTTTCCCGACGCCCCGGCCGATCGAGATCCTGGCGCACTCCCCGGTGGTGTGCGAAGGCCGCCCGAGCCATCAGGACACGGCCTACTATTCGGCGCCGAGCGGGGCGGGCGTCTTCGCGACGGGGACGATGCGGTGGGTGGAGGCGCTGGACGCCACGGGCGACGGCTCCGGCGGGCGCAACCACGGCCTGGACGCGCGGTCGGGGGCGCTGACCACCCGCGTGACGGAGAACCTGCTGCGCGTCTTCGCGGCGGGTCCGGCCGGGCGCACGCATCCGGCGCGGGACAACGTCAAGACGGTGTACGCGGGCTCGGGCTCGTAGACAGCACCCGCGGCGCGCGTCCAGGCCGTGGTTGCGCCCGTGACCGGAACCCGCTTTCGATGGACTCGCCCCGGGCGGTCTGCATAGGATCACGGGTACGGCATCGCGTGTCGGTCACCGTCCGGGTGAGGCATGGAGGCGCCCGTGATGTGCCTTGCGGAGGCATTCACTCATGTCAGTACAGCTGAACCACACGATCATCCACTCCCGTGACAACCGGGAGTCCGCCGAATTCCTGGCGCGCGTCCTCGGCCTCGAACTCGGGGCGGAATGGGGCCCCTTCATCCCGGTCGAGACGGCCAACGGCGTCACCCTGGACTTCGCCACCATCCCGGCCGAGTCCATCACGCCCCAGCACTACGCGTTCCTGATCTCCGAGGCGGAGTTCGACGCGGCGTTCGAGCAGATCCGGTCGGCGGGGGTGGCGTACTTCGCCGACCCGCAGCAGAAGCGGCCGAACGAGATCAACCACAACGACGGCGGCCGGGGCGTCTACTTCTTGGACCCGGCGGGCCACGCGATGGAGATCATCACCCGCCCGTACGGATACCAGGAGAGCCCGGCCGGATAGCCCGCCGGAACCAACGCACGACGCCCGCCCTCGATACCGCCCGGGGCGGGCGTCGTTCCGTTTCCTACGACACGTCCGTGCGGACGCCCTTCCCGATCAGGCCGTCCGTGTACGTCACCCTCTTCGGCGTGAAGGTTCCCTTGCCGGTGACGTTCTCGCCGGGCGCGAGTTCGACCGTGTCGATCTGGTCTTCGGCGGCCCCGAGTTCGGCGCCGACGACGCCGATGAGCACGACGACCCCGACGACGCCGAGGCACGAGAGGCCGACGGCGCGCGCGGACATGCGAACGCCCAGGCGAGCACTGGCTCCACCTGGGCGTTCTCCGCATGCGTACGGCAGCGGTTTTGCAGGGGCGGCAGGAGTCGAACCTGCGACCTACGGTTTTGGAGACCGTTGCTCTGGCCAGCTGAGCTACACCCCTTCGGCGAGACCAACCATGACACGGCTCGGCCGGAAGATCCAACGGATTGTGGTTCAACCGGGTGGAAGTTCCCCGGCGGCGGTGCTCCGCGGGGCCGGAGCCGGGCTTCGGTGGCGGGAGCGCGGTGCGCGGAGGATCGTGGACAAGGGGGCCTGGGAGGCAGGAGGTTCCGCCATGCGCGCCGCACGTTCCCTCGCCGCCCTCGCGCTCCTCGGTCCCCTGCTGCTCGGCGCGATCCGCGGCGACGCCGGCGAGACCGTCCCGCTCTCGGGCAACCGGCCGGGTGAGCGCCTCGACGTGACCCTGGTGCAGGTGGTCGACCCCGCGAGCCCCGCGCCTGACGACTCCGGCCGGCTGGTCGGCGTACAACTGCGGCTGGAGAACACCGGGTCCGCCGTGTACAAGGACTCCCCCGCGTCCTGCGCGCACCTGCTGGACGTCGCGGGGCAGCGGTTCGACGGCCTGAACGCCACGATTCCCGCCGGGCTGGGCTTTCCCGAGACCGTGACCCTCGCACCCGGCGGCACGGCGACCGGCTTCGTCACCTTCCGGCTCCCGAAGGACGCCGGACTCGCCGCGGTGCAGTTCGCACTGAACGGCGGCCTCGCCGACGACGTCGGCCAGTGGAGCCTCTCGTAGGCACAGCCGCGACAGCCGAGAACGCGCGGCGTGTGTATATGCCAACGACACGCCGACGACACGTCCCGTGATCTGGTGCATCTGTTGCGTAACCTGCCGAAAGTTACCTAGTCGTATGTAGTGACTTCGCATGCCCGCAGCAGTAGAACTCGTTCTCATTCCGCCACGAGTGAGGGACGTCACATGAGTGATCCTTCCATACCCCCCAACGACTCCAAAGGCTTCTCCCGACGAGGATTCATCGCTAGAACAAGTTCCATTCTCGGAGCGGTGGCCCTCGCCGGGCACACCACCGCCGCCACCGCCCGCGCGGCCACCGCCGCCGCCCCGATCGAGACCGGGGCGCAGGTACCGGCGCTGATCATCGGCACCGGCTACGGCGGCTCCGTCGCCGCCCTCCGCCTCGCCCAGGCCGGCGTCGACGTACACATGATCGAGATGGGCATGGCCTGGGACACCCCGGGTTCGGACGGCAAGATCTTCGCCAACACCACCAAGCCGGACTACCGCTCCTTCTGGCTCCGCACCAGGACCAAGGCCCCCATCAGCAACTTCCTGGGCTTCCCGATCGACAAGGACGTCCCGCGCTACACCGGGATCCTGGACGCCGAGGACTTCAACGGCATCACGGTCTACCAGGGCCGCGGCGTCGGCGGCGGTTCGCTGGTCAACGGCGGTATGGCGGTCACCCCGCAGCGCGAGCGGTTCGGCGCCGTCCTGCCCTCCGTCGACCCCACCGAGATGTACGACGTCTACTACCCGCGCGCCAACGCCGGGCTCGGGGTCAGCAACGTCGACCAGGCCTGGTGGGAGACGGCGCCCTGCTACCAGTACGCCCGGGTCGGCCGCAAGCACGCCCAGCGCTCCGGCTTCCCCTTCGTCTTCGTGCCCAACGTGTACGACTGGGACTACATGAAGAAGGAGGCGGCCGGCACCGTCCCCAAGTCCTCGCTGGACGGCGAGGTCCTGTACGGCAACAACTACGGCAAGAAGTCCGTCCAGAAGACCTACCTCGCCCAGGCCAAGGCCACCGGCAGGGTCACCATCTCCCCACTGCACAAGGTCACTTCGGTCGCTCCGGCGGCCGGCGGCGGCTACACGGTCGTCATCGACCAGATCAACACCACCGGTGACACGACGGCCACCAAGACCGTCACCGCCGACCGGGTGTTCTTCGCCGCCGGCAGCGTCGGCACCAGCAAGCTGCTGGTCAGGCTGAAGGCGACCGGTCTGCTGCCCAACCTCAACGGCGAGGTCGGCAAGGGCTGGGGCGACAACGGCAACGTCATGTGCGGCCGCGCCAACCACATGTGGGACGCGACCGGGAAGCTCCAGGCGTCCATGCCCACGGCCGGCATCGACAACTGGGACGCGGGCGGCGCCTTCGCCGAGGTGGCCCCACTGCCCACCGGCATCGAGACGTACGCCTCGCTGTACCTGTCGATCACCAAGAACCCGAACCGCGCCGAGTTCTCCTGGAACGCGGCGACGGGGACCGTGGACCTGAGCTGGCAGAGGGCGTGGAAGCAGCCCGCCATCGACATGGCCAAGTCCATCTTCGACAAGATCAACTCGAAGGAGGGGACGATCTACCGCAGCGACCTCTTCGGCGGCGGCAGGGTCTGGGGCGACCACCTCACCTACCACCCGCTCGGCGGCGCGGTGCTGAACAAGGCCACCGACAACTACGGGCGCCTGCACGGCTACAGCGGTCTGTACGTGATCGACGGCGCGCTGGTCCCCGGAAACACCAGCGTGAACCCGTTCGTCACCATCACCGCGCTCGCGGAACGCAACATCGAGAAGATCATCGCCACCGACCTGTAGCAACCCGGACCGAGCCGCACCGGGACCCGACACCGGGACCGACCGACACCGGGGCCGACCGCGCTCATCGAGCCGAGCGGCCCCGGACCACGTCAGTGCCCGGGCAGGACGCACACGCTGTCGAGGCCGAGCACGTGGTTGAGCCGGCCGAAGGCCAGCCAGGAACCGATGCTCATCGTCAGCTCCACGATCTCCAGCTGGTTGTAGCGGGCGGTCATCCGGCCCCAGAACTCGTCGTCGAGCCCGTGGTGATCGAGGGTGTAGCGCTCGGCGTACTCGGCGGCGAGCCGCGTGCGGTCGTCGAAGGCGTCGGTGGTGCGCCACTCGGTCACGGCGTCGGCGAACTCCTCCTCGACCTTCTCCCCGTCGCGCTCGGTGCGCCAGTCCAGGCAGAAGACGCACCCGTTGATCTGGGCGACCCGCAGCCGCGCGGCCTCGAACTCGCGCAGCCCCAGGGTGGTGTGGGCGTAGACGGACAGCGAGAAGTTGGCGGCGGCCATCCCGATGCCGGGGACCATGTCGCCCCAGACGTATTCGATCGGGTGCTGGCCCTCGGGAATGTCGATCTTCATGGCTGCTTCCTTCCGAGTTTGCCGACCGCGGGACGCAGCGGGACGTCCAGCGCGTCGTAGATTCCGGGTTCCGCTTCCATCAGCCAGTCGATGGCGCCCACCAGGCGGCCGACCGCGGTGGCGTTCCCGCCCGCGGAGCGGTTCTCGCCCTCGTCGGTGGCCTCGACCGTGACCTCGATACGGGGGCGGCCCTCGATGATCACTCGGTGCGCCCCGGCCCCGTCGGGCGGTGTGGGCCAGTCCGGCGCGCAGGACGGGTGGATGCGGGTGACGTGCTCGATGACGATGCGTGGTTCGCCCTCGACGATGCCCCGCACCTCGAAGCGGATGGCGCCCTGGGTGCCGGCCTCGAACTCACCCATCGTCCGCGTGGTCACGGTCGCGTCGAGCGCGCGCCGCTCGGACGTCTCGCGGATCTCGTCGAGTTCGACGCCGAGGGCCCGGGCCATCAGCCGTATCTGCCCGCCCCACACCATGGTCGGGATCGAGGGCATCAGCATCATCGGCTCGAAGTCCATGGGCTGGCCCATGCCGACGAGGTAGCGGACCGAGTCGGGTTGGTCGTAGGTGGAGTAGTCGAAGATCTCCTGGCAGCGGATCACGTCGACGGTCGTGGCCAGTCCGCTGATCAGCAGCGGCAGTACGTCGTTGCCCCAGCCCGGGTCGACACCGGAGGCGAACAGCGAGCCGCCGCCCTCCGCGATGGCGGCGATCACCGGATCCCGGAACTCCGGCGGGGCGTTGCGCTGGTCGTAGAGCGGGTACAGGGCGGGGCTGACGACGACCGCGCCGGCCCGGATCGCCCGGGCGATGTCGGCGAGGGCGTCGTCTGGGCGGGTGTCGCCGGAGGCCGCGTAGACGACGGCGTCGGGGCGGGCCGCGAGCACGGCGTCGACGGCGTCGGTCGCCGCGACGCCCAGGGGGTAGTCGAGCCCGGCGAGTTCGCCGGCGTCGCGGCCGGTCTTGTCGGGGTTGTGGACGAGTACTGCCGTGAGTTTGAGTGCCGGGTGGGCCTCGACGGCACGGATCGCCGCACGGCCGACATTCCCGGTACCCCAGACCACCGTGGAAATCATGCGCGGAGGGTAGCTACCGGGCCCCGAGGAGCCCAGTGCCGTGACCGATGATTTTCGGACGGACGGGCTCCGGCCCGGAACCCGGGGCGAACGCCCTCTTGACCGAGATGGTCCAGACCAATAGTTTCCGGGATGCACCCGCACCAGCACGGCTCAGGAGCACCACTCCCCGCATCCGCAAAGGAAGCCCATGCGCCGCAGCATGCTCGGCAGGATGGCCGTCGCCGCCTGTTCCCTCTCCCTGCTGACCGCCTTCGCGCCCGCCGCCGGCGCGCACGGCGACGCGGGCCACGACCGCGCGTACAAGAAGGTCGGGTACTTCACCCAATGGGGCGTCTACGGACGGGACTTCCAGGTCCAGGACCTAGACGCGAACGGCTCCGCCGCGAAGCTCACCCACATCAACTACGCCTTCGGCAACGTCAGCGCGGACGGCAAGTGCTTCACGGGCAACGTCCCGGGCGAGGCCGACGCGTGGGCCGACTACGTGCGCCCGCTGGACGCCGCGAACTCCGTCGACGGGGTCGCCGACGACGCGGCGCAGCCCCTCGCCGGCAACTTCAACCAGCTGCGCGAGCTCAAGGCCAAGCACCCGAAGCTCAAGGTGCTGATCTCGCTCGGCGGCTGGAGCTGGTCCACGCACTTCTCGGACGCGGCGCTCACCCCGGCCTCCCGCAAGGCCTTCGTGGCGTCCTGCATCGACCTCTACATCAAGGGGAACCTGCCGCAGGACGGCGCCCGGGGCGGCGCGGGCGCGGCGGCGGGCGTCTTCGACGGCATCGACCTCGACTGGGAGTGGCCCGGCTCGGCCGGTGACACCGACACGAAGTTCCGGCCGGAGGACAAGCGCAACTTCGCGGAGCTGGTCAAGGAGTTCCGTACGCAGCTCGACGCGTACGGGCGCGGCCAGAAGCGGAAGACGACGTACGAGCTGACGGCCTTCGTCCCCACCGCCCCCGCGAAGATCGACGCGGGCTTCGACGTCCGCCGGATCATGCGCGACCTCGACTTCGTGACCCTCCAGGGCTACGACTTCCACGTCTCCGGCGAGAGGACGACGGCCCAGCAGTCGGCGCTGTACGCCCGGGGCGACTTCAGCGTCGACGGCACGGTCGAGGCCTGGCGGGAGCGCGGGGCGCCCGCGCACAAGCTGGTGATGGGCATGCCGTTCTACGGTCAGGGCTGGACCGGGGTCAGCGGGGGCGGCGACGGCATGGGGCAGCCGGCCGCGGGCCCGGCGCCGGCCACCTGGGCGGCGGGGTACGAGGACTACAAGGCGCTGAAGGCCCTGGCCGGTTCGGGCGCGTACGAGGTCTACCGCGACCGGCGCGGCGGCCACGCCTGGCTGTTCGACGGCAGCACCCTGTGGACGTACGACGACCCGCAGGTGCTCCGCACCAAGAGCCGGTACGTACGGGAGAACGGCCTCGGCGGCGCCATGTTCTGGTCGCTGGACGCCGACACGGCGGACGGCGAGCTGATGACGGCCGTGGACCAGGGCCTGCGGGGCGGCCGCTGACCCCTCGTGCCGCTGACCCCTCTGACCGGCGCCGCCGGGCCGCGAAGACCGCTCCGGCCCGGCGGCGCCCACCACGTACGCTCCGGCCATGGACAACACGACGGTACGGGCGGTCAACCGGCTCACCGCCCGCTGGGCCGGCCGGACGGTGACGGGCGAGCGGGACTCGGTGCTCACGGCGGCCGGTGTCTGGCCCCTGCTGGCCCTCCTCGCGGACGGCGCGGGCGGCCCGGCGCGCGAGGAACTGGCCGGAGCCCTGGGCATACCCGCGGGCTCGGCGGCGAAGGCCGCGCGGGAGCTGCTGGGCGCGCTGGCCGGCGTACGGGGCCTCCAGGCCGCGACGGGGCTCTGGGCCAAGGCCGGGCTCGCGCTGGAGGAGCGCTGGCTGGCGGAACTCCCGCAGGGCGCGCGGGGCGAGCTGTCGGGCGACACCGAGGCGGACACCAAGTCCCTTGACGCGTGGGCGTCGGAGCGGACGGGCGGACTGATCGAGAAGATGCCGGTCGAGCTCGGCGAGGAGACGCTGCTGGTGCTGGCGTCGGCGCTCGCGCTGCGGCTGACGTGGGCGGACACCTTCACCGAGTGAGCCGGGCCCGCGTACGACGGCCCGTGGGCCGGGAAGCCCCTGCGATGGCTGCACCGCACCACCGCGGCGCTGGAGGACGTCCGGGTGACGGACGGCGCGTCGGGGCCGGTCACGCTGCTGAGGGTGGCCGGTGCGGACGAGGTGGACGTGCACCTGGTGCTCGGCCCGGCCGCCTCCCCGCCGGGCGAGGTGCTGGCGACCGGCATCGCGGCCGTCGAGGGAGCCGTGCCCGCCGCGGACGGAACCACCCTGCCCGAGGGAACTCCGGGGCCGGGTCTGACGATCCGCACGGTGGACTCGTACAGCCCGCGACCCGTGTTGAGGGTGCGGACGCCCGCCTTCTCGCTGCTCGTGGAGCACGATCTGCTGGAACACGCCGGCCTGTTCGGGCTGGAGAGCGCGAGCGGGGCCGAGGGGGACCACTTCCCCGGCGTGAGCCGGCTGCCGCTGGTGATCGGCTCGGCACGTCAGGCCGCCATGGCCCGGTTCCACGCGACGGGGTTCGAGGCCGCCGCCGTGACCGCCATCGCCGCGCAGCCCCGTGGCGGTATGCCCCGCGCCGGCCATCGCGCCCGTCACGCCGAGGCCGCGTTCACCAGCCCGTTCGGTTTCCTGGCCGTGCACCGGACGTCCCGCCTGGTCCTGGCCGCAGGCTGGGTCGCCGACCCTGATGCCGACCCGGATAGGGTCTCCGGATGACCTTGAACCCCCTCACCGCGAGCGCCGCGGGCACCTGGCGACTCGGCGACCTCACCGTCAACCGCATGGGCTTCGGCGCGATGCGCCTCACGCACCTCGCCGACGGCTCCCCCAGCGACCGCGACCGCGTCACCGGCGTGCTGCGCAAGGCCGTCGAGCTCGGGGTCAACCACATCGACACCGCCGCCTTCTACTTCTCCCCGCTGCGCTCCGCCAACGAGCTGATCAACAGCGCCCTCGCCCCGTACGGCGACGAGCTCGTCATCACCACCAAGGTAGGGCCGGGCCGCGGCCCGGGCGGCGACTGGTGGTGGGCCACGCCCGGGCAGCTGCGCGGGCAGGTCGAGGAGAACCTGCGCCAGCTGGGCCGCGACCACCTGGACGTGGTCAACCTGCGCATCCCGCCCAGCCAGGCGGACGGTTCGCTCGCCGAGCACTTCGGGGCGCTCGCCGAGCTGCGCGCCGCCGGGCTGATCCGGCACCTGGGCATCTCCAACGTCAGCCCCGCCCAGTTCGCGGAGGCGCTGGCCATCGCGCCCGTGGTGTGCGTGCAGAACGCGTACGGGATCGGGTCCCCGGCCGAGGACCACGCGTTCCTGGACGCGTGCGGGGAACAGGGCGTGGCCTTCGTGCCGTTCTTCGCGATCGCGGGCTCCGGCAAGGAGGCGGGGGTGGTCTCGGAGGAAGCCGAGCGGGTGCGGTCCCTCGCCAAGGAGCGCGGGGTGTCGGCCGCGCAGCTGCGGCTGGCCTGGACGCTGAACCGGGGGACTCACGTCCTGGCCATCCCGGGCACCGGGAACCCGGACCACCTGGCCGAGAACATCGCCGCGGGCGCGCTGCGGCTCTCCGCCGAGGAGATCGCGCTGCTCGAAGCAGCGTAGTCGGCGGGCCGGTCAGCGGGCCGGTCAGCGGGCTCGGTCAGCGGGCTCCCCGGTGGGCCGCCGCCAGGGCCGCCGTCTCGTGGAAGGCGGGAATCCGGCCGGTGCCGCCGCGCCCGGACACGGAGAGGGAGGCGGCGGCCGTCCCGTAGGCCACGGCGTCCGCGAGGGTGTCCCCCAGGGCGATCCGGGCGGTGGCGGTGCCGGTGAAGCAGTCCCCGGCGCCGGTCGCGTCGACCGGGTGGGGGTTCGGCGGTACGGGGTGGTACGCCGGCTCCCCCGCGCCCTCGTCCAGCAACAGCCGGTCGGCGCCGGCGGTGACGGCGACCGCGCGGGCGCCGAGTGCGCGGTAGCGGGCGGCGGCGGTGCGGGGGTCGCCGGTGTCGACCAGGGCCCGCGCGTCGGCCGGGCAGGAGCTCTTGAGCAGCCCGGTCAGCGGGGCGATGCGGGCCAGCAGCTCCCGGGCCTCGGCCCGGCCGGCGAGCCGGGGGCGGAAGTTGGGGTCGTACGAGAGGTGCCCGCCGGCCGCGTGCACGGCCCGGGCGGCGGCCAGCACGGCGTCACGGCTGGTCGGGGACAGGGCGCCGGTGATCCCGCTGGTGATCAGGGCGGTGGAGCCGGTCAGCAGCTCGCGCCAGGAGGCGATGTGCCGGGTCGAGAGGGTGGATCCGGCGCTGTGGGTGCGCCAGTAGACGAACGCGCGGTCGCCTTCGGGGTCGGAGGCGAGCAGGTAGGCGCCGTTGGGGCGCGGGGCGTGGCGCACGTGGGAGACGTCGATGCCGAGGTCGGCGGCCCGGCGCAGCAGCGGCACGCTCAGCTCGTCGTCTCCGACGACGGCGAGGAGCGCGGTCCGCGCCCCGGCGGCAGCCGCGGCGGCCGCCGCGTTGAGCGCGTCCCCGGAGTAGGAGACCCGCGCGGCGGTCCCGTCGACGGCGCCCCTCAACGGAGCCTCGGCATGGACCTCGACGAGCACCTCCCCGAGCACGAGCACGTCGTACCGAACCGGGGCCGCGGAGACGGCTACCGCGAACGGGCCCACGGAGGCGGCGGGGGCGGCTGAGGCCCCGGCCGCCGACTCGCGGGATGCGCACGGCGCGGGCGGCGCGTTGAGCGTGTCCCCGGAGCAGGCGCCGTGCGCGACGGTCCCTTCGGCGGCGCCCCGCAGCGGGGGCTCTGCGGGGATGGCGAACGCGGCCGAGGCCGCCGCCGCAGACGGGGCGGAGGTAGCCGACGCCGACGACACGGCAGAGCCGGCCGACGTGAACGAGGTCGCGGAGGCGCCGGAAACGGGCGAGGTGGCGGAAGCCGCTGCCGCGGCGGAATCAGACAGCCCTGGCGGCGCGGGTGGCGCGGGTGGCGGCGGTGTCATCGGGGCTCCGTGTCGGCCGTGCATGTCGGGCAGCACGGTAGGGCCAGGTCCGCGAAGACGGCGGTGAGGTCGGACGGGGCGGTCGGGAGGCCGCTGCCGATGCCGACGGCGGCCGCCCCGGCGGCGAGCCAGGCGGGGACTTCGGCGGGTGTGATGCCCCCGGTCGGGATGAGCAGCGCGGTGGGCAGGACGGCCTTGAGGGAGCGGAGGAACGCCGGGCCGCCGACGTGGGCGGGGAAGACCTTCGCGGCGCCCGCGCCCCGCGCGGCGGCGGCGATCTCGCCGGGGGTGAATCCGCCCTCGATGAAGACGGCCCCGCGCTCGGCGGCGTACGCCCGGACCTCGGGAGCCGGGTACGGGGAGATCAGGAACGCCGCGCCCGCGTCCAGCGCGGCCCGCGCCTGCGCGGCGGTGGTGACGGTGCCGACGCCGATCAGGGCCGGGCGGCCCGCGGCGTCGGCGAGCGGCGCCGTGCGAACGACGGCCTCGGCCCAGCCGGGGGTGGAGGTGGTCAGTTCGACCGCGCGGCACCCCGCGGCCAGCAGGGCGGTGGTCCGGCGTACGGAGTCGTCCGCGTCGGGGTCGCGCAGCACCGGCAGCAGACGCTGGGCGGCTATCACCTCGTAGGGATGACAGGACAAGTCGGCCCTCCTTCAGGTGTTCCACGTAGTGGAACGCTGTATCGTGTCCCGGAACCTCTGGTGTAGACCATACCCATCTGCGGAGATCACATGTCAACGGACGCAGACAGCCCCGCCGCCCGCGCCGGCCGGACCTCGGCGGCCGGCTCCGCGCTGGAGAAGTCCCTGCGGATCCTGGAGGCCGTCGCGGCCCCCGGCGGCCCGCACCGGCTCACCGACGTGACGGCGGCGGCCGCGGTGGCGAAGTCCAGCACGTTCCGCATCCTCGCCTCCCTCATCGAGCAGGGCTTCGTCCGGCCGGAACCGGACAGCCGGTACGGCGTCGGCCCCCGGCTCCGCGGGCTGTCCGCCCTGGTCTCCGCCGGGGAGCCGGCGGACGTGGAGCGGATCCTCGACGAGCTCCGGCAGGCCACCGGGCAGACGGTGCACCTGGCGCTGCACACCGGGGAGACCATCACGTACATCCGGAAGCTGGAGAGCGACCAGCCCTTCCGGACGGCCTCCCGCGTCGGCATGCGCATGCCGCTGCACACGACGGCGATCGGCAAGGGCATCCTGGCCCACCTGCCCGCCGAGGAGGTACGGGAGCTGATCTCCGCCACCGGTCTGCCGGGCCGCACACCGCACTCGCTGACCACCCCGGAAGCGCTGCGGGCCGAGCTGGAGGCCGTCCGCGCCCGGGGGTTCGCCGTGGACGACGAGGAGAACGAGCCCACCATCCGCTGCGTCGGCGCGCCGGTCCTCGGCCCGACGGGCCGGCCGGTCGGCGGCGTGTCCGTCACCACCGTCACCTTCCTGGTCTCCCGCGAGCAGATCGAGGCCTACGCACCGGCCCTGCGGGCGGCTACGCAGGCTCTGGCTCCGCTCCTGTGACCCCGGAGGCGGCGCCGAGTTCGCGGGCGATCCGTAGGTGCCGGTGCCCGGGCTCCAGGACCCTTCCGGCCTCGTCGAGCACCCGGGCCAGCAGCGCGCCGGCCTCCTCCCGCCGCCCCTCGGCGATCAGCGCCCGGGCCCACTCCAGCCGGGCGTACACGGCGTGCGGGTGCTCCGCGCCGAGCACCCGCGTGCGGTCGGCCGCGATGGCGGCCCAGGCGGCCGCGGCCTCGGCGTGTCGGCCGGCCCTGGCTGCGAGGGCCGCCAGGCTGCTCCGGATCGCGAGGGTGTGCGGGTCGTCGGGGCCGAGCAGGCCCTCGGCGTCCGCCAGCAGCGCGGCCAGCTCCCGCTCGGCCCCGGCCGGTTCGGTGGCGCGGAACCAGATCAGGCTGCGCCGGGTGGCCAGCGTCTGCGGGTGCCCGGGGCCCTGGACGCGCAGCCGGTCGGCGAGCAGCCGCTCCAGTTGGCCGGCGGCGGCGCGCGGGTCGCCCGCCTCGCCGGTGAAGTACGCCAGCTGGTGGCGGGTGGCCAAGGTGTCGGGGTGGTCGGGGCCGAGCACCGCCTCGGTGTCGGAGGCCAGCTCGGCGAAGCGGGCCGCGGCGGCGCGGACGTCCCCGGCCTCCCCGGTGAAGAAGGCCAGCTGGTGCCGGGCGGCGAGGGTGTCGCGGTGGCGCGGGCCGAGCCGGTCCTGGCGGCGCCGGACGATGCCGGCGAGGTCGGCGGCGGCCCGGCGCGGCTGTCCCGCGTCCCCGACGGCGATGGCCAGGGGCAGTTCGGCGCCGGGGATGCCGCCCCGGCGGGCCCGGGTGAGGGCCTCGACTGCCCGGGGCAGCCGCCCCTCCTGGTGGGCGACCAGGCCCATGTCGTAGGCGTCGACGGGCTCCACCCGGGCGAGCAGCCCCCGCCACAGGTGGTCGGGAACCGGTTCCGGCCCCGGTGCGTTCAGCAGGTAGTCGAAGGCCGTGTACCCCTGGGTGTAGTTGCCGATCAGCAGCCCGCTCGTCGCGTAGGCGGAGGCGCAGGCCCAGTCCATCGCCGCCGCGAAGGGCTCGGGCTGGAGGTCGCCGCCGCCGCGCGCCGCCAGGTAGGGGGCGTGCAGCGCGCGCAGCCACTCGCGGCTGACGGGCCGCCGCAGCCCGGCCCGGCGGCAGTCCACCGCCGCGGCGACGACGGCCGCGCCGCGCGGATTGGCGCCCGGGGCCCAGGCGTTCTCCCAGGAGCCGCGCAGCTCCGGCCCGGCGGCCAGGACCTCCGCGATCCCGAAGCGCTCCCCGGCGCGCAGCGCGGCCCCGATCCGGGGGTCGTCCCGGTGGGCGGCGGCCCTGCGGCGCTCCTGCGGGGACCAGTGCCGGGCCAGCCGCAGCACCACGGCCCGCTGGAGCAGATCGCGCTGGGCCCGCCAGGCGTCCCGGTCGGAGCCGGTGAGCCGGCTCTCCTCGCGGGCGTCGTAGCGGCGGTACTCCTGGACGCGCATGGTCGCGACCACCAGGGTCCGGGGCAGCCCGGCCAGTTGGGCGGCGGTGAGGCCACCGGCCCCGAGGTAGTCCTCCAGGTCGTCCAGCCACAGCACGGCGCGACGTCGGCGCGCGGCGATCCGTACCGCCTCGGGCAGCGCGGCGCGCGACAGCGGGCGGACGAAGGCGTGCCGGGGGTGGCGGGAGCGGACCACCTCGTAGGCGAGCCGGGTCTTGCCCGCCGTGGACTCCCCCACGACCAGGACGAAGCCGCCCCGGGCGAGCGCCTCGCGCAGCCGGGGTTCGGCGTCCCGCTCGATGTAGGCGGGGGCCGCGCCCGGGGCTTCGGCGGGATGGGCTCCGGCCAGTTCGGGCCGGTCCACCTGGCGCAGCCGCGGGATCCGGCCGGCGGGGGTCCGCAGCAGCTCGGCGGCGGCCGCGCCGGAGGCCTCCCCCGGTGTCAGCCGCTCGGCGACGAGTCCGGACAGCGTGGTCACGGCCGCGCCGATGCCGGTGGCCCAGGCACCGGAGGTCCACAGGGAGGCCAGCGCCAGTGCGCCCGCTCCCAGCCCGACCGCCGCGAGATAGCCGAGCCAGCCTCTCGCCCGGCCCGTTCCCCTCCAGAGCAACGCCGACATGCCGCCCCCAACACGTCCCGTGGTCACCCCCATTGTCACCCTGCGCGGGCGTACGGGTACCCCAAGGTGGCGATGGACAACGGGAGTTCACCCGTGACCGGACCGGAGCACCCGGCCGGGGCCCGGTCGGCGCCCGGCCCGGCGGGAGCCCCGTACCCGGGCGCGGCTGCGACATCCGGGAATGCGATGCTTGCGGCGCCAGCGGCACGGCTCTTCCGGAGAATCTCCGGAGGCGGAAGATCCGTCTTCCGGATAAGTGTTATCGAGGCCCCTCTCGACGGTCTCCCAGGTATTGGGCATCATCGACCGCCGGTACGGACAGGGAACATCACATGAGTACACAGCACACGGCAGCACTGGTCGCAGCGGCCCGCGCGGGCGATCCCCGCGCGCAGGACGAGCTGGTCGGCGCGTTCCTGCCGCTGGTCTACAACATCGTCGGGCGGGCCCTGAACGGGTCGCACGACGTTGACGACGTGGTGCAGGACACGATGCTGCGCGCGCTCGACGGGTTGGGTGGCCTGCGCGCGGACGACAGCTTCCGCTCCTGGCTGGTGGCGATCACGATGAACCGCGTCCGGGCGTACTGGCAGGCCCGCCAGAGCGGCCCCGGCGAGAGCGCTCTGGACGAGGCGGGCGACCTCGCCGACCCGGGAGCCGACTTCGTCGACCTGACCGTCGTACGGCTCAACCTGGCCGGTCAGCGGCGTGAGACGGCCCGCGCCACGCGCTGGCTGGAGCCGGACGACCGGGCGCTGCTGTCGCTGTGGTGGCTGGAGTGCGCCGGGGAGGTCACGCGCGCGGAGATGTCCGCTGCGCTGGAGCTGTCGCCGCAGCACACCGCGGTCCGCGTGCAGCGGATGAAGGCCCAGCTGGAGTCGGCCCGGGTCGTCGAGCGGGCGCTGGACTCGCAGCCGCCGTGCGAGGGGCTGGGCGCGGTGACGGCGAGCTGGGACGGGCGGCCCTCGGCGCTGTGGCGCAAGCGAATAGCCCGGCACGCCCGGGAATGCGTGCGTTGTTCGGGTCTGTTCAGCGGGCTGGTTCCGGCGGAGGGCCTGCTGGCCGGACTGGCCCTGGTGCCGGTCGGTGCGGCGCTGCTCGCGGGCGTACGGTCGGCCTCGGCGACCGGCATGGTCCCCGTCGGCAACGCGATGCACGACGCGGCCACGGAGCTGACCCCGGTCGTGTCGGGTCCGGGCCGGGCGGCGCGGCGGCGCGCGGGCGAGTCCGCTTCCTCGTCCCCCGCCGAGGCGGGCGGCGGCGGTCGCGGCGCCCTGCGCAAGCGGCGCCAGAGCCGCCGCCGGGTGATCGGCGGGGCGGTGCTCGCCGCGTGCGTGACGGGCGGCGGGCTGGTCTACCTCGGCACGCTGCCGGGCTCCGGGCACAACGAAGCCGAGGGCGGGGCGAGCGCCTCGCCGCTGGCGGCGCTGTCGGCGCCCGACGCGGTGCTCCCCTCGGGGTCGGCCTCGCCCTCGACGTCCGCGTCGGCCTCGGCTTCCGCGTCCCCCTCCGCGTCGACCTCCGCCTCCGCTTCCGCGTCCGCCTCGCCGAGCCCGTCCACGGCGAGCCCGACTCCCTCGCAGAGCCGCACCAAGTCGACGCCGCCGAAGCCCTCGGCGCCGGCTCCGGCGCCCGCCCCGGCGGGGGTGGCGGGCCAGGTGATCGCCCTCGTCAACAAGGAGCGGGCGGCCGCCGGCTGCGGACCGCTCAAGGAGGACCCGAAGCTCCGCGCGGCCGCCCAGGGACACTCGGACGACATGGCCGCGCGGGACTTCTTCGACCACACCAACCCCGACGGGGCCGACCCGGGCAAGCGGACCACGGCCGCCGGGTACAAGTGGTCGACGTACGGGGAGAACATCGCGCGGGGCCAGCAGACCGCCGATTCGGTGATGAACTCGTGGATGAACAGCCCGGGCCACCGTGCCAACATCCTCAACTGCTCGTTCAAGGACATAGGCGTGGGCATCCACCAGGGCGCGGGCGGGCCGTGGTGGACCCAGAACTTCGGCGCCAAGATGTAGCGGTTCCCGGGTCGCCCGGTCGCCCGCCCCGCCGGACACCCCGCCCGCGCCTCCCCCGCCTGCCTCATCGTTGGGGCAGGATGGAGACTGGAGCCGAAAAGGCTGCTCAGAGCGCGGGCGGACGGAGAATGGCGTCATGGCGAGGAAAGAGCTCCGCCCGCACCAGCGCGAGGCCGTCGACGCCGTGGTGCGGGCCCTGGAGCTGCCCGCCGGCGGCCGGGTGCCCGGGGCGGGCCTGCGGACCCAGGTGATCATGGCCACGGGCTCCGGGAAGTCGCTGGTCGCCGTCCGCTCGGCCGAGGAACTCCGGGCCGCCCGGGTGCTGGTCCTGGTGCCCACGCTGGACCTGCTCGTCCAGACGGCGGCGGCGTGGCGGGAGGGCGGCCGCTCCGGGCGCGCCTTCGCCGTGTGCTCGCTGCGCGACGACGACGCCGGGATGCCCACCACCACCGATCCGGCCGTACTGGCCCGCTGGGGCGGCCGGGTGGCGGACCGGGTGACGGTGTTCGCCACGTACGCCTCGCTCGGCATGGGCACAATCGAGCGGGCCCACCTCGCCGGACTGCCGGGCTGGGACCTGATCGTGGTCGACGAGGCGCACCGGACCTCCGGCCGGATCGGCAAACCCTGGGCGGTGGTGCACGACAACGCCCGGATCCCCTCCGTCCGGCGGCTGTACATGACGGCCACGCCCCGCGTGTGGCAGGACGGCGAGCCGCCCGAGGAGGGCGCGCGGGACGGCGACCGGGGACGGGGCGGGCTCGTCGCCTCGATGGAGGACGACGCGGACGGCCCGTTCGGGGCGCGCTGCCACACCCTGACCCTGTCGGAGGCCATCGACCGGGGGATCTGCGCCCCGTACCGGGTGGTCTGCGTGGACATCACCGATCCGGGTTTCCAGGCGGCGGTGCTGCTGGGCCCGGACGGCCGCTCGGACGCCGTGCGCGGGAGCAGGCTCGCGGCGCTCCAGACGGCTCTGGTGAAGGCGGCCGCGGACCAGGGCTTCCGGCGGACGCTCGTCTTCCACCACCTGACCAAGGAGGCCGAGGCCTTCGCCACCGGGCTCCCGGCGGTGGCTCGCCGGCTCCGGGCCGCGGGCGAACCCCGGAAGCGGGCCGGGCGCGAACCGCGGGAGCGGGCCGGGCGCACCCCGCGGGACCCGGCGGAGCCCTCGTACCCCCGTACCGTCTGGGCCGACTGGCTGTGCGGGCTGCACGCGCCCGCGCACCGCCGGCGGGTGCTGGAGGCGTTCGCCGCCGGCGGGGCCGCCGACAAGGCCTTCCTCGCCAGCGTCCGGGTGCTGGGCGAGGGCGTCGACATCGCGCAGTGCGACTCCGTGTACTGGGCGGACGTCCGCGGTTCCATGCCGGACCTCGTGCAGGCCGTCGGCCGGGCGCTGCGGATCCGGCCCGGGGAGGGCAAGGTCGCCTCGCTGGTGGTGCCGGTGCTGCTCGGGCCGGGCGAGACGCCGGAGTCGATGCTGACCTCACGGGCGTACGGGAGCCTTGCGCGGCTGCTGGAGGCGCTGCGGGCGCACGACACCCGGCTCGTCGAGGCCCTCGCCCAGCCGCAGGCGCCGGGCCGCCCGGCGGGCCGGTCGGGTACGGGGGCCGGCGCGGAGTCCCTGCTGAGCTTCGCCACCCCACGCGATCCGGCGCTGCTGGCGGCGTTTATCCGGCTGCGCGTGCTGAACCCGGAGCACGAGCACTGGCGGCGCGGGGTCGAGGCGGCCCGGATCCACGCCGCGACCGTGGGGGACCTGAAGGTGCCGTTCGCCTTCAAGGTGCCCCCGGGCGGGGCCGAGTGGCCGCCGGGGCTGGCCGGGTTCCCGCTCGGCCAGTGGATCGCGGACGCGCGGCGCACGTACCGCCGGGGCGCCCTGGGGCGGGAGCGGGCGGCGCAACTGGACGAACTCGGCATGGTGTGGAGCCACTTCGACGTGGCGTTCGAGGAGGGGCTCCAGGCGGCCCGCGCCTGGGCGGCGCAGCACGGGCACCTGCTGCCGCCGGCGGACGCCACCTGGAACGGGGCGCCGGTCGGCATCTGGGTGAAGAACCAGCGGGCCGCGGCCCGTCGCGAGGGGCCGGGCGCGCTGGCGCAGGAGCGGCGGGAGGCCCTGGAGGAGATCGACGCGTCCTGGTGCCCGGCCTGGCCGGTCTCCTGGCAGCGGGCCTTCCACCTGACCCGGCTGCACCTCGACGCGGGCGGCCGGCTCCCGCTCGGCCCCGGCGAGGTGCTGGCGCAGGGCGAGGACCTGGGGCTGTGGGTGCGCGGCCAGCGGCTGTCGTGGGACCGGATGTCCTGGGCGCAGCGCTGGCTGCTGGAACACACCCTCGGGATGACCCCGGCGACCGGGGCCGAGCGGCCCGCGCCGCGCGTCGGGCACGCCGCCGCGTGGGCGGCGCACCTGGCGGCCGCCCGGCAGTTCCAGGAGCGCGAGCGGCACCTGAGGGTGCCCCGTACGCACGTGGAGCGGGTCGGCGGGCGGGAGTTCCGGCTGGGCTCGTGGATCTCCAACCAGCGCTCCCGCGCCGCGTCCCTCGCCCCGGAGCGGGTCGAGGCGCTGACGGCCCTGGGCATGCGCTGGTCGGCGTCCACGTGAGCTGCGGCGCCGGCCCCACGCCGTGAGCGGCGCCGGGCCCACACCGTGAACACCGTGAGCGGCGCCGGGCCCCACCGTGGGCGGCTCGGCCGCCCGACCGTCAGTGGTGGAAGGCGGACCGGGGTTCGGTGGCCGGCGCCGCCGGCGGCGCGGAGGTGAGGTGCTCGACGGCCGCGCGGAGGTCGGCGACCAGCAGGGCGATCTGGTCCCGCGTCACCCCGTGCCGGATCAGGACGCGCTGGATGACCGTGTCGTCGCGGTCGGCGGGCAGCGCGTACGAGGGCACCTGCCAGCCGCGCATCCGCAGCCGGTCGGAGAGGTCGTAGAGGGTGAAGGGCGTCGCCGCCGAATCGGTGAGGGTGTACGACACGGCGGGCAGCCCGCCCTGGCCGTCGTAGAGGAGGGTGAAGGGGCCCATGGCGGCGATCTCGCCGGCCAGGTACTGGGCGGTCTCGGCGCAGGCCTGCTGGACGCGCCGGTAGCCGCCGCGGCCGAGGCGCAGGAAGAGGTAGTACTGGGCGATGACCTCGCCGCCCGGGCGGGAGAAGTTGAGGGCGAAGGTCGGCATGTCGCCGCCGAGGTAGTCCACGTTGAAGACGAGGTCGGCCGGGAGCAGGTCGGCGGTGCGCCAGACGATCCAGCCGACGCCGAGCGGGGCGAGGCCGTACTTGTGGCCCGAGGTATTGACGGAGGCCACGCGCGGGAGCCGGAAGTCCCAGACCACGTCGGGGTGCAGGAAGGGGGCGACGAACCCGCCGCTGGCGCCGTCCACGTGGATCGGTACGTCCCAGCCGTGTTCGGCCTGGATCCGGTCGAGTTCGGCGGCGATCTCGGCGACGGGCTCGTAGTCGCAGCTGTAGGTGACGCCGAGGATGGCGACGACGCCGATGGTGTTCTCGTCGACGTACGCGGCGAGCTGGTGGGGGCGCAGGCCGGTGGCGCCCGGCTCCAGGGGGATCTGGCGCAGCTCGACGTCGAAGTAGCGGGCGAACTTGTCCCAGCAGATCTGCACCGGCCCGCAGATGATGTTGGGGCGGTCGACAGGGAGGCCCGCGGCGCGGCGGCGTTCGCGCCAGCGCCATTTGAGGGCGAGTCCGCCGAGCATGGCGGCCTCGCTGGAGCCGGTGGTGGAGCAGCCGGTGGCGGCGCCGCCGGAGGGCGCGTTCCACAGGTCGGCCAGGATGTTGACGCAGCGGGACTCGATCTCGGCGGTCTGCGGGTACTCGTCCTTGTCGATCATGTTCTTGTCGAGGCACTCGGCCATCAGGCGGCGCACGCCGTCGTCGGACCAGGTGGTGCAGAAGGTGGCCAGGTTCTGGGCCGCGTTGCCGTCGAGGAGGAGCTCGTTGTGCAGGAGCTCGTAGACGACCTCGGAGGGCGAGTGGTCCTCCGGCATCCGGTACTTGGGGAGGATCTGGCCACTCAGCGCCGACGCGAACACGTCCGCGTCGGCGTCCAGGGCACGTACGTCCTTCGTCTCATGCAGAGCCATATCCGGACTATAAGTGAATCAACGGGATAATTCAGGCTTCTGTATCCGGACGACTCCAGAGTGTGACCCCTCACATAGCCGCCCCGAACGGTCGAAGAATTTGTCGTTCAATAGGACTGCGACCGAAAATTTTCCCGTCCATGACGCCGATCATGGGGTGGACGGAAATATTCCCCTATTCGTTCTACGGGCAACTTATCTCAGGATGTCCGGATATCGAACAACCGGTCGTGTGGCCCTGGTACTTCTTCGGCCATGAACAAGATCACCCGCCGGCAGGCCCTGGGCACGACCGCCGGCACGCTCAGTGCCCTCGGTCTCCTCGGCGCCGCCGCCCACAGCGCGATCGCCGCCTCCCCGGCCCCCGCCCCCGCGGCCCCGGCCGGCACCGTCGACGAGGTCTACCAGGGCCGCCGCATCCAGATCTCCGTCGCCACCGGCGGCGGCCACCACGGCGGCCACCACGGCGGCGCCGGTCTGCCCACCGTCCGAATAGACGGCCGCGAACTGCACGTGATGCGCAACGCCGACGGCACCTGGATCAGCGTGGTCAACCACTACGAGACCTTCGCCGACCCCACCTCGCTGGCCCGCGCCGCGGTCCGCGAGCTCCAGGGCGCCCAGCTCGCTCCGTTCGCACCGATGGGAGGCGCGGCATGACCGTGCGCAAGAACCAGGCCACGCTGACCACCGAGGAGAAGCGCGCCTTCACCAACGCGCTCCTCGAACTCAAGCGCAACGGCAGCTACGACCGCTTCGTCACCACCCACAACGGGTTCATCATGAGCGACACCGACTCGGGCGACCGCGTCGGCCACAGATCGCCGTCCTTCCTGCCCTGGCACCGCCGCTTCCTCCTGGAGTTCGAGGCGGAGCTGCAGAAGGTCGACGCCAAGGTCACGCTCCCCTACTGGGACTGGACCGTGGACCGCACCGCCCGCGCCTCCCTGTGGGCCGCCGACTTCCTCGGCGGCACCGGCCGGGCCCGCGACGGCCAGGTCACCGACGGCCCGTTCGCGTACGCGACGGGCAAGTGGGACATCAACGTCCGCGTGGACGGCCGCAACTACCTGCGGCGCGCGCTCGGCACGGGCGTGGCCCAGCTGCCCACCAAGGCCGAGGTGGACGCCGTCCTCGCCATGCCGGTCTACGACATGGCCCCGTGGAACAGTTCCTCGAACGGCTTCCGCAACAACCTGGAGGGCTGGCGCGGCGCCAACCTGCACAACCGGGTGCACGTGTGGGTCGGCGGCCAGATGGCGACCGGGGTCTCCCCCAACGACCCGGTGTTCTGGATGCACCACGCCTACGTCGACAAGCTGTGGGCCGACTGGCAGGCCCGCAACCCGCGCTCCACGTACCTGCCGGCGGCGGGCACCGCGAACGTGGTGGACCTGAACGACACCATGCGGCCGTGGAACGACGTGACCCCGGCGGACATGCTGGACCACCGCAAGTTCTACACCTTCGACACCGAACCGGCGGCGGCCAGCCAGCGGTAGTGCAGTTCGGGCCGGCCCACCTGACCGTACCGGGGGGTGCGGTCGGCGCGGCCGGTGTCCACCAGGTGCTCCAGGTAGCGCCGGGCGGTGATCCGGGAGATCCCGGCCGCCTCGGCCGCCCCGGCGGCGGTCAGTCCCTCGGGCGCGGCCCGCAGCAGCGCGGCGACCCTGTCCAGGGTCGGCGCGCTGAGGCCTTTGGGGAGCTCGGCGGGGCCGGGCGCGCGCAGCGCCGCGAGGGCCCGGTCCACGTCGTCCTGGCCTGCCGCCTCGCCCGCCGTCGCGCGGAACTCGGCATACCGCAGGAGCCGTTCGCGCAGGGTCGGGAAGGCGAACGGCTTCAGCACGTACTGCACGACGCCGAGCGAGACGCTCTCGCGGACCACCGCCAGGTCCCGCGCCGAGGTCACCACGATCACGTCGACGGGGTGCCCGGCGGCCCGCAGCCCCCGGGCGAAGCGCAGCCCGTGCCCGTCGGGCAGGGTCAGGTCGAGCAGCAGCAGGTCGACCCGGGTCCGCTCCAGCACCCGGGTGGCCTCGGCCAGCGAGTGCACCGCGCCGACGGCGGTGAACCCCGGCACCCGGCCGACGTAGAGCGCGTGCGCGTCGGCGGCGACGGGGTCGTCCTCGACGACCAGGACCCGCACCTCGGGCGCGCTCATGCCCCCGCCTCCCCGCGCATCGGCAGTCGTACGGTGAACTCCGCGCCGCCCTCCGCGCGCGGGGCGGCCTCCGCGCCGCCGCCGTGCCGGTGGGCCACCTGGCGCACCAGGGCGAGGCCGAGGCCGCGCCCCTCACCCTTGCCCGACCAGCCGCGCCGGAACACGTCCTCGCCCTCGGGCAGCCCCGGCCCGTTGTCGGCGACGCGGATCAGCAGCCCTTCCTCCTCGGCCCGTACGGTCACCGAGATCCGGCCGCCGGGCACGCCGGTGAGCGCGTCGACGGCGTTGTCCACCAGGTTGCCGAGCACCGTGACGAGGTCGCGGGCCGGCAAGGCCCCGGTGCGGCCGTCGACCGCGCTGCTGTCCGGTGTGACGACCAGCTCGACCCCCCGCTCGTGCGCTTGGGCGGCCTTCCCCAGCAGCAGCGCCACCAGCACCGGTTCCCCGACGGCGGTGACCACCTCGTCGGTGAGGGCCTGGGCCAGCTCCAGTTCGGCGGTGGCGAACTCCACCGCCTCCTGCGCGCGGCCCAGTTCGATGAGGGAGACCACGGTGTGGAGCCGGTTGGCCGCCTCGTGGGCCTGGGAGCGCAGGGCCTGCGTGAACCCCCGCTCGTGGTCCAGCTCCCCGGTGAGCGACTGGAGTTCGGTGTGGTCGCGCAGGGTCACGACGGTGCCGCGGCGGCCGCCGCCCGCGACGGGCGAGCTGTTGACGACGAGCACCCGGTCGGCGCTCAGGTGCACCTCGTCCACCCGGGGCCGGTCGGCGAGCAGGGCGCCCGTCAGGGGCGCGGGCAGCCCGAGCTCCGCGACGCCCGAGCCCTTGAACTCCCCCTCCAGCCCGAGGAGTTCGCGGCCCGCGTCGTTGATGAGGGTGATCCGGCGCTGGCCGTCGAGCATGAGCAGTCCCTCGCGCACGCCGTGCAGGGCCGCCTGGTGGTAGTCGTACATCCGGCTCAGCTCGGCGGCGTTCATGCCGTGGGTGTGCCGCCTCAGCCGGGCGTTGACCACGTACGTGCCCGCTCCGCCGAGGGCGAGGGCGCCGCCCGCGACCCAGGCGAGGACGGAGAGCTGCTCGGCCAGCCGGGCGCTGATCACGCGGACCGTGATCCCGGCGCTGACCATGCCGATCACCCGGCCGTCGTCGGTCACCGGGGTGACCACGCGGATCGAGGGGCCGAGGGTGCCGGTGTAGGTCTCGCTGAAGGTCTCGCCGCGCAGGGCGGGCCCGGTGTTGCCCAGGAAGCGCTCGCCGATGCGGCGCGGGTCGGGGTGGGTCCAGCGCCGCCCGTCCGGGGCCATGATCGTCACGAAGTCCACGCCGGAGTCGGCACGCACCCGCTCCGCGTAGGGCTGGAGCGCCGCCGAGGTGTCGGCCGAAGCGACGGCGGCCGACGCACCGGGCGAGGCACCCGCCGCGGGACCGGCGGCGCGCGCCGCCCCCCGTACCGCCGCGAGGACGTTCGGGGAGTCGGCGACGGAGCGCGCCACCGCCCCGGCCTGGCGCCGGGCGGCGTCCTCGGCCTGGCCGCGGGCGGTCGCGAACGCGAAGACGGCGCAGCCGGCGACGACCACGGCGACGACCAGCACCTGCATGGCGAACAGCTGGCCGGCGAGACTGCGCGGCGGCCGAGGCAAACGGAACATGGAGTTCAGTGTGTACCCGGCCATGAACTCAATGAACGCAAGGGTGACCGGGGTCACAGCGGCGGGCCATGGTCTCCCGGAACGTATTCACCACCAGGAGGCATCGTGGCCGCCAGACGCGACAAGACCCATTATCTCTACATCGCGGTGATCGGCGCGGTACTGCTCGGCATCGCCGTCGGCTTCGCCGCGCCCGGCGTGGCCGTCGAACTCAAGCCGCTGGGCACCGGCTTCGTGAACCTCATCAAGATGATGATCTCGCCCGTGATCTTCTGCACGATCGTGCTGGGCATCGGGTCGGTGCGCAAGGCGGCCAAGGTCGGGGCCGTGGGCGGGCTCGCCCTCGGCTACTTCATGGTCATGTCGACGGTCGCCCTGGCGATCGGGCTGGTGGTCGGGAACCTGCTGGAGCCGGGCAGCGGGCTGCACCTCACCGAGGCCGCGCGGAGCGCGGGCGAGGCGCAGGCCAAGGCGGGCGGGGCGCAGAGCACGCCGGAGTTCCTGCTGGCGATCATCCCGACGACGCTGGTCTCCGCGTTCACCGGGGGCCAGGTGCTCCAGACGCTGCTGGTGGCGCTGCTGTGCGGGTTCGCGCTCCAGGCCATGGGCACGGCGGGCGAGCCGCTGCTGCGCGGGATCGGCCATGTACAGAAGCTGGTGTTCCGGGTCCTCGCGATGATCATGTGGGCGGCCCCGGTGGGCGCGTTCGGCGCGATCGCGGCGGTGGTCGGGGCGACGGGCATCGACGCCCTGAAGTCGCTGGCCGTCATCATGATCGGCTTCTACACGACCTGTCTGCTGTTCGTGTTCGTGGTGCTGGGCACGCTGCTGCGGGTGTGTACGGGGGTCAGCGTGTTCGCGCTGCTGCGCTACCTGGGCCGCGAGTTCCTGCTGATCCTCTCCACCTCCTCGTCGGAGTCGGCGCTGCCGCGGCTGATCGCCAAGATGGAGCACCTCGGGGTCTCCAAGCCGGTGGTCGGCATCACGGTGCCGACGGGCTACTCGTTCAACCTGGACGGGACCGCGATCTACCTGACGATGTCCTCGCTGTTCATCGCGGAGGCGATGGGCAAGCCGCTGGCCATCGGCGAGCAGATCTCGCTGCTGCTGTTCATGATCGTGGCCTCGAAGGGCGCGGCCGGGGTCACCGGCGCGGGTCTGGCCACCCTGGCCGGCGGGCTCCAGTCGCACCGCCCGGAACTCGTCGACGGGGTCGGCCTGATCGTGGGCATCGACCGGTTCATGAGCGAGGCCCGGGCGCTGACGAACTTCGCCGGGAACGCGGTCGCGACGGTGCTGATCGGGACGTGGACGAAGGAGTTCGACCGGGCGCGGGCCGCCGAAGTCCTCGCGGGCCGCGTCCCGTTCGACGAGACCACGCTGCTGGACGACGGCCACGGCACGGCGGCCGAGGAGGAGACCGCAGCTCCCGTGCCCGTCCAGCCGGCCACCCCCAAGGACGGCGTACCGGCCTAGGTCGCGGCCGGAGCGCCCGCACGGGCCGGTCGGGCAGGGCTCGCCCCCACGGTGCCCAGCCCGGCCGGCCCCACTCGTCCGGCCCCGGTCCACCCCGCCCACCCATAGGCGATTTTCAGCCAACGGCCGACGAAGAGTCCTGCGGTAAAAGGTACTTCCCTAGCCGGGCACACGTCTGACATCTTGCGTCCACCACTCGTTTCGTACGGCCCGGTAGCTGCCACCAGCGACGCCGGGCCGTCTTCGGAGGACGCATTGATACCCCACATATCCAGCCGACCTCGACGTACCCTCGTGCTGGCCGCCACGCTCGGCGCCGCACTCGCCTTCGGGGCCCCCGCCGCGCTCGCCGGCACCGCCCCCGTCTCCCCGTCCGGGGCCCCCGCCTCGGTCGCCAAGGCCCCGGCCACCGCCAAGGCCGCCGCGCCGACTTCCCAGAGTGCGACCTGGGTTGCCGGCACGCGCGCCTACCTCGTGATCACCGCCCCCGGTGACAGCACGGCCGTCCGCTCGGCCATCACCGCCAACGGCGGTACGGTCTTCTCGGCCTACGACGCCATCGGCGTGATCGTCGCCCACTCGACCTCCTCCACCTTCGCCACCACGATGCGCGGGGTCTCCGGGGTCCAGAAGGTCGGCGCCACCCGTACCTCGGACGTCCCCGCCGACGCCTACAACCCGGCCCTGCCCGCCAACCCGGCGCAGTCCGCCACCGGTTCCGGCGAGCCGGTCCGCGCCGACATGAGCCAGATCAAGGCCGACCAGGCCTGGGCCGTCACCACCGGCTCCGCCTCCGTCAAGGTCGGCGTCCTGGACACCGGCGTGGACGACCAGCACCAGGACCTCGCGCCGAACTTCAACGCGGCCGACTCCGTCTCCTGCGCCTACGGCAAGGCGGACACCCGCACCGGCGCCTGGCGGGACGTGGACACCCACGGCACCCACGTCGCGGGCACCATCGCCGCGGCCAAGAACGGCAAGGGCGTCGTCGGCGTGGCCCCGGGCGTGAAGATCTCCGCGGTCCGCGTCGCCGAGCCGGGCAACTCGTTCTTCTTCGCCGAGAACACCATCTGCGGCTTCGTGTGGGCCGGTGACCACGGCTTCAAGGTCACCAACAACAGCTACTACACGGACCCGTGGCAGTTCAACTGCCCCGACAACATCGACCAGGCCGCCATCATCGAGGGCGTCAAGCGCGCCCAGGAGTACGCGGAGAGCAAGGGCTCGCTCCAGATCGCCGCGGCGGGCAACGAGAACTACGACCTCGCCCACAAGACGACCGACACCGCGAGCCCGAACGACTCGACCCCGGTCACCCGCACCATCACCAACGCCTGCCTCGACATCCCGACCGAGCTCCCTGGCGTCGTCACCGTCGCGGCGAACGGCACCGGCACCACGAAGGCCTCGTTCTCCAACTTCGGCTCGGGCGTCATCGACGTGGCGGCCCCGGGCAGCGACGTCTACTCCACCCTGCCGGGCGGCAAGTACGGCACCAAGAGCGGTACGTCGATGGCCACTCCGCACGTCGCGGGCGTCGCGGCGCTGCTCGCCAGCGCCAACCCGGGCATCACCCCGGCGCAGATGCGCGACAAGCTGGCCACCCAGGCCAACGACATCGCCTGCCCGTCGGACAACCGCTGCACCGGCACCGCGGCCAACAACTCCTTCTTCGGCGAGGGCCAGGTCGACGCCCTCAAGGCGGTCGGCGCCACCCCGCCGCCCGGGAAGTTCTTCGAGAACACCGGTGACTTCGCCATCGGCGACAACACCACCGTGGAGAGCCCGATCACCGTCAGCGGTGTCACCGGCAACGCCCCGGCCACCCTCAAGGTCGGCGTGAACATCGTCCACACCTACATCGGCGACCTCAAGGTCGACCTGGTGGCCCCCGACGGCACGGTCTACACCGTCCACAACCGGGCCGGCGGGAGCACCGACAACATCAACACCGTCTACACCGTCAACGCCTCCTCCGAGGCCGCGAACGGCACCTGGAAGCTCCGCGTGAACGACAACGCGGGCGGCGACACCGGCAAGATCGACGCCTGGAACCTCACGTTCTAGCGGGTGACTAGCGCCGCAGGACGTCGGTGAGCCAGTCGAACACGACGTCGCAGTGCTGCTGCGGGGCCATCGGGGAGCAGTGCAACTGCGCCCCGGTGGCCTGCGTCAGTTTCACGTACTCGCGGCGCGTGCGCAGCAGGTCGTACATCTGCCGCGGCTGGCCCGGGTAGAACTGCTCGAAGTCGTAGTCGAGGACGAGCGTCGGGGCCTTGATCCTCGGCACCACCTTGGTGACGTCGAGGCCGATCGCCACCTGCGCCGGGGTCCACAGGTCCTTGAACACCCGGCCGGCGCGGGCCTCGCGCAGCGCCTCCACCGAGAAGATCTCGAACCTCTTCTTGACGGTGTAGGCGAGGCTCGGCGTCAGCTCCGGGACGACCTCCTCGTTCCAGACCCGGTTGGTCTCCGCCTTGTCGGCGGTGACGATGTCGCGCAGCTCCTTGTCGAAGCCGAGCCAGGGGCTGACACAGCCCGGCTCGCAGACCACGGCCGCGAGCCGGTGCTCGAAGGCGGCGGCGCGGGCGACGAGGTTGCCGCCCATGCTGAGGCCGGTGAGCGCGATCCGGTCGCTGTCCACGTCCTGGCGCCGGGCCAGCCAGTCGACGATCGGGGTGACCACGTGCTCCCAGCGGGTGGTGAAGATCCGTTCCTCGACGAACAGCAGCCGGCCCTGGCCGGGTCCGTCGTAGACGAGCGCGTTCCAGCCCCGGTCGAGGGCGGCGGACACCCCGTACGTCCACATGTCGACGTTCTGGCCGTCGCTGCCGTTGGTGAGGATCACGGTGGGGCGCGGCTCGGCCGGGCCGTCGGGGGTGAAGAACCAGACCGGCAGGTGGGTGTTCTCGTACGGGATCTTCGCCTGGACGGCGGCCGGGGAGCCCAGCCGGCCGAAGGTGTCCCAGGCCCGGCGCCCGGCCAGGTAGAGCGCCTCCTCGTCGCCGGGCTTCGCGCTGCCGAGGACGAAGAACAGGGCCTGGGCGTAGTACTGGGCGGCGCGCAGCGACCGGAACCGGCGCGTCTGCGACGGGGTCTCCTCCCCTTGGCCGCGGGCCGCGGCGGCCGCCGGCGGGGGCACGGAGAGCTTGTCGCCCCAGGAGCGGAAGACCTCGGTGAAGCTCTGCTCGGACAGGCCGGCCGCGTTGATCGCGTTGACGGCGGTCAGCACCTCACCCACCTCGGAGGCCCTCATTCCGGCCGCGCCGAGGGCGAGCAGGCCGGCGAAGTTGAAACCGGGGTCGTCGAACAGCTTCATGGCTCCGGGCGTGGGGTCGGGGTCGGCTGCGGTCGCCGCGGCCGGCCCGGGGGTGGCGGCCGCGGTACAGGCGGTGGCACCGCCCACGGCGAGGGCCCCCGCCGTCGCGGCGAGCCCGGTCAGGGCGGAGCGGCGCGACAGCGCGGTCGGGGGCTGGTTCTGCGGTGTACGGGCGTACGTCATGCTCGGGACCGTAGGAGCCGCCTTGTCCGCCCGCGCCGCGCCACACCCGCCGCTGCTCCGAACGGGCCCCCCGCTCACCTGGTCCGCAGCACGCAGTCCCCGCACAGCCCGCCGCCGGGCACCTTGTAGTAGAGGCAGCAGCTGCGCCGTACGAACGCCACCCCGAGACCCTCCTCGTGGACGAAGGTCCCGGTGCCCCCGAGGGGCCCGCCGTCGGCCAGCAGGTCCGCCGCCAGGGCGACGGCCGGGCCGCCGGGAACCCGGTCGATCAGCACCCGCAGAGCCCCGACCAGCCCGGACGCGGCGTTTCCGCGCAGCACCTGGGGCGACACCCCGAACCGCTCGCGCAGCCCCGCGTCCAGCACCGCGAGGTTGCCCAGCACGTTCTCCCCCAGCCCCGCGGCCGGCAGCGCCCCCGGCCCGGGCTCGGGCAGCCACAGCTCCAGCGAGCCCGCGCCGGGCAGCCGCCACCACACCCGGTCGACGCCCAGGTCCGGCACCCGCCCGGCCAGCGCGGCGCAGCCGAGGCCGAGCGACCACAGCCGCGAGGCGATCCCGAGCTGCGCGGTGGACGCGGCGACCCGGCCGGACCCGCTGCGGATCCGCCGGCCCACCTCGATGACGTAAGGGCCGAGTTGCTCCCCGTACAGCTCCCGGAGCGGCCGGAACCCGGGGCCGGGCGGCTCCTTCCCGTACGGCACGCCGAAGAACGGCCCGACGGAGGCCAGTCGCCGCAGTACGTCGTCCATGTCCATGGACGCGATGATCTCAGGCGCCGCCGGCCCTGCGAGCGGCCCTCCGCGGCCCCCGGCGGACCCGGGTGGCGCAACGCGGGATCCCGGTCGGCCCGCGCACCCTTGGACACTCCTGCGACGGCCGCCTGTTCGACGCCCGGGCGGCCGGGGAACCCGCCGGGGCCGCCCGCCCGCCCGGCGGCTGGGCTCTTGTCCGCCGACGCCGGGTCGCCTCCGTATCGTCGCAGGTCAGGGAGGCTGAACCGGTGACTTTCGCCACTCGGGGCAGCCGCTTGGCGGGTCCACATCGACCGGTTGAAGGGATGTCCCCAGATCAGGATTACGGCCTCTTCCCGGCGGGGACCAAAGTCATCGAAAATCATCGCCATGACGTTGCCATTTTGGGGGTTCATGAGAGCACGTTGAGGGGCTACATTGAGCCACTCGCGTTCACCTGACAGCCCGTTGCCTTTCACCCGTGTTTTGCACGGGGGGCGACGTCAGGAGCGCAGACTGTGCAACCACCCCACCGCCCAGAAGGACCGAAGGCTCCGTGCCCGTACCCGTACTCCTCGCCGGCCGCTCCGTGCGGCTCGAGCCCCTCGCCCCCCACCACACCGAGGCCTTGGCCATGGCCGGGGCCGAGGATCGTACGACTTACGCCTTCACCCCCGTACCCCATGGGGTGCAGGCGTCCCACGAGTACATCGACCGTGCCCTCGCCGATCAGGCGGCGGGTCGATCGCTCCCGTTCGCGGTGGTCAGAGCCACCGACGGGCGGGTCGTCGGTTCGACCCGGTTCCTGGAACTCGACTACTGGCAGGGGCCCCTGGTGTGGCCCGCCGTGCCGGGAGTCCCGTTCGGCGATCCGGCGACGGCGATCCCCGATGCCGCCGAGATCGGCAACACCTGGCTGTCCCCGGCGGCCCAGGGAACCGGCATCAACACCGAGGCGAAGCTGCTCATGCTCCGCCATGCCTTCGAAACCTGGGGCGTCCGGCGCATCTCGCTGCGCGCGGACGCCCGCAACGGACGGTCGCGGGCGGCGATGGAGCGCCTCGGCTTCACCTGCGAGGGGGTCCGCCGGGCCCATTCGCGGGGGCTCGACGGCGCGGTGCGCAGTACGGCCTTCTACTCGATCCTCGACGAGGAGTGGCCGGCGGTCCGGTCGATCATCGAGCTCAGGCTGTCGTCGGCGGCGCAGCGCAAGCGCCGCCGCAAGACGCTGATCCCGGCGTAACGGTCCTGCCGGCGCGCTCGCCCCGCTTCCTCCCCGGCTCAGCCGAGGAAGGCCGGGGCGAGCGCGGAGGCCATCAGGCGGGCCGGCGCGCCGCTCCCGTCGGCCGGTACGGAGTACAGGTCCGCGCCGAAGTCGCCGGGCAGGGAGTAGACGACGGTCTTGTCGTCCGTCCACACCACCTGGTCGTCCACGCTGCGCTCCTCGGCGAGCGGGGTCTCCCGCATCGAGGCGAGGTCCAGCGCGTACAGCCGCCACGGCGCCTCGGCCGGGGCGCCTTCCACCCGCTTCTTGAACACGAGCCGGGTGCCGTCGGGCGACAGCGAGGGGCATTCCAGATTCTCGCGCAGCGTGGTCACGGTGCGCTCGGCCAGGTCGCCGCGGACCAGGTAGGTCTTGCCGCCGGTCGCGAGCGTCGCGTAGAAGCCCCGCTCGTCGGCGGTGAAGGTCACGCCCCAGAAGTTGACGTCGGCGTTGCGGTACGTCTTGCCGTCCTTGCGGATGGTGAAGTCCTCCAGCGAGGCGTCGTACGTGCCGGTGCGCAGGTCGAGCACCGAGGTGCGGGTCGAGAAGTTCGTACCGGCGTACGAGTCGCCCCCGACGAAGACGGTCCAGGCGGTGAGGTGCCCGCCGGGCGAGACCCGGGCGCGGGTGGGGATGCCGGCCAGCGGGTGCGCGGAGACCTCCTTGAGGCGGGCGTCGAGGACGACGGCCCGGTAGCCGTCCTGGACCCCGCCCTTGTCGGCCTGGAGGCAGACCCCGGTCCCCGCGGCGGCGTGGAAGCGCAGGCAGGTCACCCCGGAGGCGGTACGGGGCCCTTCGGGCTCGCCGGCCGGGACGGTGGCGAGTTCGTCGCGGTGCGGTCCCCAGGCCATGTTGCGGAACACGATCCGCCGGCCGCCGTCGCCGGCGTCCAGGGAGACCTGGCCCCGGGTGATCTCCGGCCCGCCGGCCTGGGCCCGGTTCTTCTCGTCGGCGCGCGAGGAGGCCCGTACGACGGCGAGCGCGCCCACCACGGCGAGCAGCGCGGCGGCGCAGACGAGGATCAGGATCCGGCGGTGGAGGGTCATGGGCGGCCTTTCCGGGGGCTGGGGGGGTGGGGGTCAGGCGTCGTCGTCGGCGGGGCGCAGCCGGACGCAGAGGGCGGCCGCCGCGGCGAGCAGCGCGGCGGCGACGGCGAGCGCGGGGCGGGGACCCCACACGGTCCAGACGGCGCCGAAGCCCAGGGACGCGGCGAACCGGGCGAGGGCCTGGCCGGTCTGGACGAGGGCGAGGCCGGCGCCCCGGTGTTCCTCGGGGACGGTCCCGGCCGCGGCGGCCATGAGCACGCCGTCGGTGGCGGCGTAGAACCCGCCGTGCAGCAGCAGCACCGCGTACGGCAGCGCGGGGTGCTGCCCGCCGGCGAGGAGGAGGCCGTAGACGAGGAGCAGCGCGAGGTGGCCGCCGAGGAAGACCCGGCGGCGGCCGATCCGGTCGGCGAGTCGGCCGAGCGGCAGGGCGAGCAGGAAGAACGCGGCGGCGGTGCCCAGCGGCAGCAGCGCGAACCAGCGGTCGGCGATCCCGGTGGCGCGCTGGAGCAGCAGGAAGACGAAGCCGTCGCTGACGGTGCACAGCCCGAGCAGCAGCGCGCAGAGGCTGATCCGGCGCAGGTCGCGGCGGCGCAGCAGCCCGACGGAGGCCCGCGGGGAGACGGGCCCGTCCGCGGGGGCGGGGACCGTCCGGCGGCCGGGGACGAAGAGGACCAGCACCAGCACCCCGAGCGCGGCCACGCAGGCGCTGACGGTGAAGACGGCGTCGTAGCCGTCGGCGGCGCCGCGCAGGATCACGAAGGCGAGGACCGGCCCGATCAGCGCGCCCGCGGTGTCCATGGCCCGGTGCACGCCGAAGGCCCGGCCGCGTTCCGCGGGGGCGGCGGCCAGCGAGATCAGCGCGTCGCGCGGGGCGGTGCGCAGGCCCTTGCCGGTGCGGTCGAGCGCGAGGACGGCGCCGATGGCGGGCAGGGTGTGCGCGAACAGCAGGAGCGGTTTGCACAGGGCGGAGAGGCCGTAGCCGAGGCCGGCGAGGGCCTTGTGGCGGCCGAGGCGGTCGCCGAGGTGCCCGCCGGTCAGCCGGACCAGGGCGCTGACCCCGTTGTAGAGGCCGTCGAGCAGCCCGAAGCCGAGCGGGGAGAGCCCGAGCCCGGCGACGAGGTAGAGCGGGAGCACGGCCGTGACCATCTCGGAGGAGACGTCGGTGATCAGGCTGACCGTGCCGAGGGCGAGCACCGTGGGGGCGAGCGCGGCGCGCCGCCCCGGGCCGGTGCCCGGGACGACGGCCTGCGGCTCGGGGGTCACGGCGGGCGCGGGGGTACCGCGGCTGTCCGCAACGTACATGGTCAGGAAGCCCAGATCCCCGTGATGTCCTTGGCGCCGGCGGCGTTCCCGGCGTGGGTGGTCAGGCCGGCGAGGCCCTCCAGGGTGCGCAGCATGTCGTAGTGGTTGTAGTTGGTGCTCGACGTGCTGCCGGCGGTGACGGGCTGGCCGTAGAGGACGGTCGGGATCTTGTTGCCGGCCAGCCGGTTGTCCTCGTCGAAGGTGACGACGAGGAGGCTGTTGTGGGTCTTGGCCCAGTCCGCGTAGGCCTTGAGGTTGTTCTTGAGCCAGGTGTCGCCGGTGCCGACGGAGCAGTCGTGCATGTCGTTGCAGAGGTTGGGGACGACGAAGGACACCTTGGGCAGGGTGGTGAAGTCCTTCGGGAACTGGGTCATGGTCTTCGCGGTGCTGGTGGGCACGTTGGAGAAGGCGAACCAGGGGTTGTGCTTGCGGGCGTACTTGCCGCTGCTGCAGGTGGTGGAGCCCTGGCTGGGCAGGGTCTCGTTGTAGCTGGCCCAGGTCTTGCCGGCGGCGATCAGCTCGGAGGCCAGGTTGGGCGCGGAGCTGAAGCCGGGGGTGTAGCAGCTGTCGCCGGTCACGCCCTGGTTGGAGCCGGAGAAGAGCTGGAGGTAGTTCGGCTGGCTGGGGTGGGTGATGCCGTACGACTGCGTGAGGTTGGCGCCCCCGCTCTTGAGGGAGTTGATGTAGGGGGCGCTGGAGCTGCCGATGACCTGGTTGTAGGCGTGGTTCTCGAAGACCACGACGACGACGTGGTCGGGCGCGGGCAGGCCGGCGGCGTGCGCGGGCTGGGCGGCACCGATGCCCGCCCACAGGGCCGCGCCGGCGGCGGTGACGCCGAAGGCGGTGGCGAGGGCGGTCTTGCGGCTGAACCGTGATGCGGGCATGCCAAACACGGAAGATACCTCCGAGCAGGGGGTGGGGGCGGCGGCGCGGACGCACCATACCCAGCGGCATGTGCATGGGCCAGGGACAGTCGGAGAACAGAACGGGAACTCCGGCGGCCTTCCGGGTGATCGGCAACGTCCAGTTCTAAGGCAACCCAAGAGAAGGAAAAATACGGAACCAGAACGTATTTACGATCATCCTCCGGGACGAAGCAGCCAACCCCCACGCCCCGACCGGGCAGCACCAGCCGGAGAGCCCCGCACATGTCGTACGCACCCGACGGTCAGCAGCAGTACCAGCCTTACCGGCCGGCACCGGAAGGGCAGTACCGGCAGCCCCAGCCGCCGTACGACCACGGCCCGGGGCAGCCCCAGCAGTACTACGACGACTACGACTACGGCCCGCCGGAGCAGCCGCGCCGCCGTTCGCGCGGCAAGCGCTGGCTGATCGCGGGCGTGACCGTGCTGGGCCTCGCCGGCATAGCCGCCGGCGTGATGAACCACTTCGAGATACCGCCGTTCACGGACAAGGGCAAGGCCGTGTCCTTCGGACAGCCGGGAGGCGGTGGCAAGGCGGGCGGCGGCAAGCAGGCCGCGAACTCGAAGATGCTGATGCCGACCGACCCGACCGCCGAGTTCAAGAACTCGAAGACCCTGCCGGACGGCACGCACGTCGCGGTCACCACGCTGGACGGCAAGAAGTCCGGCTTCAAGGGCAAGGTCTGGGTGTGGGCGCCCAAGGAGTACGACGACCCCAAGTTCGCCAAGAGCGGCTTCCCGGTCCTGATCGCCCTGCCCGGCGGCGCGGGCTACCCGAACAACTACTGGATGGGCACCGACCTCGGTCTCCAGACCAGCATCTCCCAGTGGTACGCGGAGGGGAAGAGCAAGCCGTTCATCCTGGCCATGCCCGTGCTGAACCCGGGCCCGGACGACAAGGGCGTCTACTGGGACGGCTCCGACATCCCCGGCCAGCCCAAGATGGGCACCTGGCTCACCGAGGACGTCCCGGACCTGATGAAGGCGAACTTCCGCACGATCAAGTCCCGTGACGGCTGGGCCTTCATGGGCTCCTCCACCGGCGGCTTCGCGGGCCTGAAGGCCGTACTGAAGCACCCGGACAAGTTCAAGGCCGTGATCGCCTCCGGCCCGGACATCGTCCCGGACTCCTCCCTGTGGAAGGGCCACGACAAGGAGAAGGTCGAGAACAACCCCGAGGTGCTGGCGAAGCAGCTCATCGAGAAGAAGGGCCCGGACGTCTACCTCGCGTTCCAGGTCGGCGACAGCGAGAGCAACAAGAGGACCCTGCCGGACGTGCAGAAGTTCATCGCGACCTACGGCAACAAGGGGCCCGTCCACACCAGCCTGAAGGTCATCCCGGGCGGCAAGCACAACGCCAAGACCTACGTCCCGAACATGGGCGAGGGCCCGATCCAGTTCATCAGCAAGGTCATGGAAGGGCCGGTGGAGTAACCGCCGGCGCCTCGGCGGACGCTTCGGCTTCCGCCCGCCCGAGCTCCGGCCCGCCGAACATCCTCGGCGGGCCGTTGCCGTCCCAGGGCGCCCAGCCCGGGTCACCGGTGACCGCGAACCGCACCCACGCCGCGTGCATCTCGTCGGCCAGCTCCTGCGGGGTGTCCCGCCCGGCCAGCCAGGCGGCCTCCGGCACGTCCAGCGTGTCGAACACGAAGCCCAGCTCCAGCGCGTGGCAGGAGCCCAGGCCCGGTACGCCGGAGCACCAGCCGAACTCGTAGAGGTGGGTCGGCGCCGCCCGCCGGGCCCCGCCGAGGCGCCGCAGCGGGTCGCGCAGCAGCCGGTCGGTGAGCAGCTGGCCCGCCAGCTCGGCGGGGCTGGCACCGGGCAGCGCGGCGCGCAGCGCCCGTACGGCGGCCCGGTCCTTGCCGCTGCGGGCCCGGGCCAGCGCCAAGGCCAGCGGGCCGAGCCGGTCCAGCACCCGCATCACCCCGGTCGGGGCCAGCCAGAGCCGGTACTCCTCGGTGGTCCATCCCAGCAGCAGCGGCACGTCCCCGGCGGCGGCCGCTTCGAGGGGGTCGCCCGGCAGCGTGTCGGGGTCCGTGACCAGCCCGAAGGCGGGGCCGCCGACCAGCGGGCTGGAGCGGCGCAGCACCGCGCCCTGGGCGGCGAGCAGGTCCGGCAGGGCGGCGGCCGTGAACGCCTCGGCGGTGGCGGGCACCTTGAGCAGCGAGGCCATCCGCCGGACCATCGTGCGCACCCGGTCGCGCGGCAGCACCTCGGGGGCGCCGCTCTGCAGGACGGCCCGCGCGAACAGCCCGGCGGCGCGGGGGGCGCCGAGGAGGGCGCCGATGCTGATGGCGCCGGCGGACTCCCCGAAGACGGTGACGCGGGCGGGGTCGCCGCCGAAGGCCTCGATGTTGTCCCGGACCCAGGTCAGGGCGGCGATCTGGTCGAGCAGGCCGCGGTTGGCGGGGGCGTCCGGGAAGAGGCCGTAACCGAGCACGCCGAGGCGGTAGTTGAAGGAGACGAGCACGACCCCGTCGCGGGCGAAGGCCGCGCCGTCGTAGACGGGGACGGCGGCGGAGCCCCGGGTGAGCGCCCCGCCGTGGATCCACACCATGACGGGCAGCCGGGCGCCGGGCGCCGGGTCCGGGGTCCACACGTTGAGGTTGAGGCAGTCGTCCCCGGGGATCTCCGGGTCGGGCAGCAGTGCGGCGAACGTGTCGGGGTAGGGCACCTTCGGGGCGGTGGGTCCGAACGCGCCGGCGTCGCGGACGCCCTCCCAGGGCCGCGGGGGCGCGGGGGCGGCGAACCGGAGGGCGCCGACCGGCGGTGCGGCGTAGGGGATGCCGCGGAAGACGGCGATGCCGCCGACCTCGCGTCGGCCCTCGACCACCCCGTACCCGGTACCGACCCGGGGCCGGCCGCTCGGTGCGCTCATCCCGTCCTCCTGGAACCGCTCGATCCGCGTTCTCGCCTGTCCAGGCACGGTCGCATACCGTCGCACAGCCGTCCAACGGGTGATCCGCCGTGACCCGGCCGGGGTCGGTCCCGGTTGACGGACCATGCGAATCATGCGAGGCATCCGAGTCATGCGGAACCACCTCCGGGCCGGCGCCGCCCCCGCCCTGCTGCTGGCCGCCGCCGCGGCCGCCGCGACGGGCGGTACGGCGCAGGCGGCCCCCGGTCCGGACTTCCAGTACGTGGGCCAGGACGACCGGGTGCACGGCCTCAGCGCCCCGAAGGGCTGTGTCGCGGCGGAGGGCGGCGGATCCCGGGCGGTCACCAACCACACCCGGGGCACCGCGACCTTCTACCGGGAGCCGGGCTGCGCGGGCGCCCCGGTGGAGCGGCTCGGGCCGGGGACCGTCACCCAGGTGCGGCCGTACTTCGCCTCCGTGCGGTTCTGAGCCCCGCAGTCACCGCAGTCGTCACCGGGTAGGCCCAGCGGCCGTGACCCCTGGGCTGTCCCGGCGTTGTATGCCATGTCAAATGCCGCAGGTTCTGTGGCAACCCCATATCTCACGAGGAGATCTTGATGTCGCGTATCGCGAAGGCATTCGCCATCACCGCTGTCGCCGGTAGCGCGGTGGCCGCCGGTGCCGGTCTGGCTGTCGCCGATGCCGGAGCGCACGGTGCGGCGGTCGGCTCCCCCGGCGTCCTCTCGGGCAACCTCGTCCAGGTTCCGGTGCACATCCCGGTCAACGTCTGCGGCAACAGCGTCAACGTGGTCGGCCTGCTGAACCCGGCGTTCGGCAACACCTGCATCAACGCCTCGGGCCACGGCGAGCACCACACCGAGGGCTACGGCGGCTGATCGTCCCCCGTCGGACCGACCGAGGGCCCCCGCCACCCGGGCGGGGGCCCTTCCGCGTTCCCGTCTCCCCGCCGCGCGGGCAGGGGGCTCAGAGCTCGTAGCGGTAGACGCCCTGGTGGCCGGACATCTCGCGCGGGGTGACGTTCCACGGCGGCATCGGCTCGTCCACCGCGATCACCCGGCCGCGCTGGGCGTCGCCCGCCTTGGGCGCGGTCGCCGGCCGGTACCCGGAGGAGGGGTGGCGCTGCTGCCAGCGGTCCCAGAGCAGGTCCACGAAGGCGTGGTGGAGCCAGAACACCGGGTCGTTGGGCGCCGTACCGCCCGTCATGTGGCCGCCGATCCACTGGTGGACCTTGTTGTGGTTGCGCCAGCGCTCGCTCTTCGGCGCCGCCCAGCCCTCCAGCTTGTTGCGGAAGCCGGCCGCCGTGGAGTCCCAGGGCGAGGCGTCGTACGTCGGGTCGTCGATCGCCCACTGGAGCTCGGCCGGGGTGGGCAGGCTGATCGGGTTCTGCGGGCGGCCGAGGTTGCGGGTGAGGTACTGGGCCTCCGTGATCCCGACGGTGATCGTCCAGTTGCCCTTCTCGTAGGCGAACGGGCCCGTCATCACCTGGCGGTCCTTGGCGCGGCCGGTTCCGCCGAGGAAGTCCTCGGCCCACAGCGAGGAGGCCGGGCTGGTGTCGGTGGTCCAGTCCCAGTACGGGATGCTGACCCCGGGGTCGACGGCCTGGAGTTCCTTCTCGAACTCGATCAGGTAGCGCCGGTGCCAGGGGAAGAACGACGGGGACATGTGTCCGACGCGGAGTTTGCGGTCCCGGTCGGGCACGAAGTACTTGTCGTGGGTGCGCACGAACCGGTCGTAGGTGCCGTTGCGTTTGAGCTCCAGCACGGCGGCCGTGAACCGCCTTTTCTGGGTGCTGGTCAGGTTCTTCTGGTTCTGCCGGATGTACACCTCGGGGCTCCTCCCCTTCCCGTGCGTCAGCCGCCGTGGTGGGGGGCGGCGAAGGCCAGCTGGGTGGTGCCCAGTTCGTCGATGGCCGCGCGGGCCAGCTCCAGCGGGGTCGCGAACGACTGGAAGTGGTTGATCCCGCTGAGGTAGCTGCCGTCGGCGCGGCGCATCACGTGCAGGGGGCGGCCGTCGATCCGTACGGCCGTGCCGGCGAGTTCGACGGCGATGTGCCGGCCGCGGTACGTCTCCTCTGCGAACGGGGCCGGGGTCAGGGTCTGCCGCGGCCGCCGGGCCCGCAGTACGGGGGCCAGCGCGGCGGCCGTTCCGGCCAGCACGGCGGCGGTGAAGGCCGTACGAAGGACCGCGCGACGGGTGAGTGGTGCGGCGGCCGGTGCTGCGAACATGCGGTCTCCCTCGCTCGGTGGTCCGCGTACGGGGACTAACGCGGAGCGGCGGGCGAGGTCACCCCTGGGGGTGCTTGCAGAAGGGGGTGGTGGCGTGGTCGGGGATGGTGCGGCCTCCGTCCACCCGGCGGAGCGCTACCCGTACTCGGCGCCGCTGCCGGTCTCGGCGTCGAGGAACAGCAGTCGGGGGCGCAGCCCCGGAGGGGCCCGGCGTGCAGCCCCGAAGGGGTCGGGGGCGGAGCCCGGACCGGGCCCGGGGCACAGCCCCGGGGAACGGTGGAAGGGTGGGGCGGGGAGGGCTCCGCGCAGCGGCCCCCGCGGCCGCACCCCGTGGGGCCCGCAGTGGCCCCGCGGCCGCACCCGTGTGTCCGGCCGCACCCATGGGGCCCGGCGGCACCCATGGGGCCGACGCGCGTGCGCGGGCCGGGCACGCGCCGGCGCCCCGCACGGGTTCGGGCGGCGGCAGCGGATCCGGCTACGGCGACGGGAGTTCCGCGAAGTCCGCCACCAGGGCGCGGTGGTGACCGGTCGTGCCCAGGGCAAGGGAATCCGCCTTGGCCCGCTTCAGGTACAGGTGCGCCGGGTGCTCCCACGTCATGCCGATCCCGCCGTGCAGCTGCACGCACTCCTCCGCGGCGCGAACGGCCACGCCCGAACAGTACGCCTGCGCGACCGCGACGGTCAGCGGCGCGTCCGGCGACCCCGTCGCCAGCGCGTCGGCCGCGGCCCGCGCCGCCGCCCGGGCCGAGGCCACGTCCAGCCACAGCCGGGCCAGCCGGTGCTTCAGTCCCTGGAACGACCCCACCGGCCGGTTGAACTGGTGCCGCCCCCGCACGTACCCGACGGTCTCCGTCAGGCACCATTCCGCCAGCCCGAGCTGCTCCGACGCCAGCAGCCCCGCCCCCGACAGCAGCGCCCCCGCCACCGCCGCCCGCGCCGCGGCCGGGTCCGCGAGCCGGGTGCCGGCGGCCCCGTCCAGGACCACGGTGGCCAGCGGCCGGGTCAGGTCCAGCGGGACCGCCCGTACGAGCGAGACGTCCGGCGCCGGCACCGCGTACAGCCCGGTGTCCGCCAGCACCAGCAGCACATCGGCGGCGACCGCGTCCGCGACCGAGCCGACGCGCCCCGTCAGGACCCCGCCCCCGCCGTCCCGCACCCCGGCGGGCAACGGCGCCCCCGGCGCCAGCGTCAGCGGCACGGCCGGCACGCAGACCCGCGCCCCCGCCGCGACCTGCGCCAGCAGCCCGGCGACCTCCGCCGAGGCGGTGTCGCAGCCGAGCAGGATCTCCGTCGCCAGAACGGCACTGGTCAGGTACGGGGCGGGCGCGACGGCCCGGCCCAGCTCCTCCAGGACCACGGCCGCCTCCCGGTGGCTCGCGCCCTGTCCGCCGAGCTTCTCCGGGACGAGCAGTCCGGCGGCCCCGATTCCGGTGGCGAGGGTGCGCCACAGCTCCGGGTCGTGCGGCCGGTCGGTCTCGGCCCGGGCGAGCACGCTCGCGGCGTCGCAGCGGTCCGCGAGCAGCGATCGCACGGCGGACCGGAGTTCGTCCTCGGTATCGGAGTACAGCAGGTCGAAGGGGGCACGCGAGGCCATCGGGGTCGTCCGCTCCGTCTCGTCGGTGTGGTCCGTGTGGTCCGTCTCGTCCGTGTGGTCCGTCTCGTCCGTCGCGTCCCTCATCGGGCCAGGTCCTTCCAGGCGAGGTCCTTGTCGTCGCGCGGCTCGGCGGGCAGGCCGAGGACCCGTTCGGCGACGATGTTGAGGAGGATCTCGCTGGTGCCGCCCTCGATGCTGTTGCCCTTGGCGCGCAGGTAGCGGTACCCGGCGTCGCGGCCGGTGAAGTCGACCAGTTCGGGCCGGCGCATCGTCCAGTCCTCGTACCGCAGGCCCTCCTCGCCGAGGAGTTCCACTTCCAGCCCGCTGATCTCCTGGTTGAGGCGGGCGAAGGTCAGCTTCATCCCCGAGCCCTCGGGGCCGGGCTGGCCGGCGGCGAGCTGCTGGCGCAGCCGTTCCCCGGTGAGCCGGGCCACTTCGGCCTCCACCCACAGTTCGAGCAGGCGCTGGTGCAGCGCGTGCGTGCGCAGTTCGGGCCTCTCGCGCCAGGCCCCGGCGACGGGGCCGATCATGCCGCCCTCGCGCGGGATCCGCATGCCGCCGATGGAGACGCGTTCGTTCATCAGGGTGGTGCGGGCGACCTCCCAGCCCTGGCCGACGGCGCCGAGGCGGTGGGCGTCGGGGATGCGGACGCCGGTGAGGAAGACCTCGTTGAACTCGGCCTCGCCGGTGATCTGGCGCAGTGGCCGGACCTCGACGCCGGGGGCGTGCATGTCGCAGAGGAAGTAGGTGATGCCGTGGTGCTTGGGCAGCGCCGGGTCGGTACGGGCGATCAGGATGGCCCAGCGGGCGGTGTGGGCGCTGGAGGTCCACACTTTCTGGCCGTCCACGATCCAGTCGCCGGAGCCGCTCTCGCGGACCGCGCGGGTGCCGAGAGCGGCGAGGTCGGAGCCGGCGCCGGGTTCGCTGAACAGTTGGCACCAGACCTCCTCCCCCACCCACAGGGGGCGCAGGAAGCGGCGCTTTTGCTCCTCCGTGCCGTACGCGAGGATCGTGGGCGCGGCCATGCCGAGGCCGATGCCGATCCGGCGCGGGTCGTTGTCGGGGGCGCCGGCGGCCTCCAGTTCGGCGTCGGCAACGGCCTGGAGGGCGCGGGGCGCTCCCAGTCCGCCGAGGCCCTCGGGGTAGTGGACCCAGGCGAGTCCGGCGTCGAAGCGGGCGCGCAGGAAGTCCTCGCGGTCGGTCCCGCCGGGCGGGTGGGCGGCGAGCAGCTCCCGTACGCGCGCGGCCAGTTCCTCGGAGGTGATCATCGCGAACCGCCTTCGCTGAGGGCCGGTACGACGACCAGCCGGCCGGTGGTGGCGCCGTCGGCCAGCCGCTGCACGGCGTCGGCGGCACCGGCGAGCGGGACCCGTTCGGTGACGAGCGGTTTCACGGCGCCCTCGGCGGCGAGCCGGGTCAGTTCGGTGTGGCAGGCGAGGATGGCGGCGGGTTCCTTGGCGGCGTACAGGCCCCAGTGCAGGCCGAGGACGGCGTAGTTCTTCACCAGGGCGTGGTTCAGGGCGGGGGTGGGGATGGTGCCGCTCGCGAAACCGACGACGACGATCCGGCCCTCGAAGGCTACGCACTTGGCGGAGACGGTGTACGCGTCGCCGCCGACCGGGTCGTAGACCACGTCGGCGCCGCGCCCGCCGGTGAACTCCTTGACGCGGGCGGCGATCCCGGCGCTCTCCTCGGCCGTCCGGTCGATGACCAGGTCGCAGCCGAGTTCCTCGGCGGTACGGGCCTTCGCCTTGCCGCCGACGACGCCGATGACGGTGGCCCCGGCGGCCTTGCCGAGCTGGACGGCGGCGCTGCCGACGCCGCCCGCGGCGGCGTGGACGAGCAGGGTCTCGCCGGGCTGGATGCGGGCGCGGCGGTGCAGGCCGAACCAGCCGGTCTGGTAGCCGATGTGCAGGGCGGCGGCCTCGGCGTCGTCGAGGGTGTCGGGGGCGGGCAGCAGGGCGCGCGCGGACGCGGTCACGTACTCGGCGAAGCCGCCGTGCGGCAGGCTGGGGTTGGCGATGACGCGGCGGCCGTCCTCGGTCTCGCCGCAGATCTCGACCCCGGGGGTGAAGGGCAGCGGGGGCCGGATCTGGTACTGGCCGCGCGCCAGCAGCGCGTCGGGGAAGTTGACGTTGGCGGCGAGCACCTTCAGCCTCACCTCCCCCTCGCCGGGGACGGGCTCGGGAACCTCTTCGAGGCGCATGGCCTCGTGGGGTTCGCCGGGGGTGTGTACGCGCCATGCCTGCATCCGGGGCCTCCAGCCGCCGTCGAGGGACCACACTCTGCGCGCATACTAAGCGGTCGGTTCTCTCCTTGGGAACAGTAAACGGTGGGCTTGTGACCCCGGGGTCGGGCAGCATGTGTCCGTAGATCAACGATCAACCGGCCGGTGCCGTACGGCACATGACGCGCGGCGCCTGGCACCACGCACACCAGGGGGAACCAACCATGAACGGAATCCGTTTGAGAAGCGTGACGGCCGCGGCGGGGGCCGCCGCCGTCCTCGCGGGGCTGATCACCGCCGCCGGACCGGCCGCGGCGGCCGGCGCGGCCGCGTGCGCCCCGGCCATCGAGCTGCTGCCCGCCCTGCCGGGGATGACCGGGGGCTCCGTGGCGGGCTTCGGCGCCGGCGGACTCGTGGTCGGCCAGAGCGGCGACCGGCCCGTCTACTGGACCGGGGCCGAGCACACGGTCCACGCCGTGCCGCTGCCCGCCGGCTACGACCGGGGCAGCGTCAAGGCCGTCAGCGCCAAGGGGCTGATGGTGGGCACGGCCCTGCGGTCTTCGGACAACACCGCGGTCGCCTTCACCCACCAGCAGGGGGCGGCGGCCTCCCGGGCGCTCACGGCGCCCGCACCCGGGCACGCCGAGGTGGCCGTGGACGTCAACGAGGCGGGGCGGGTCGTCGCCGTGGACGCCGGCGTCGCCAAGGAGTGGGTGAACGGGAAGGCCGTGCGCGAGCTGCCGGTCCCCGCGGACGCGATCCCCGGTTCCAAGGTCGTCTCGCTGAACGGCATCAACAAGCGCGGCGACATCGTCGGCACGGTCACCGGCTCCTACTTCGACGCCGACAACGACATCGAGGTCACCAAGACCTTCCCGGTGGTGTGGCCCGCCGGCGGCGGCTACCCGCCCTACAGCCTGCAGGTGTGGAACGGCTACCACCGGGCGTACTCCACGGTCGGCAGGGACATCGACGACCGCGGCCGGGTGGTCGGCCTGGAGGACTACTACTACCGCAACGACCCGCTGCTGACGCCGGCCGTCTGGCAGAAGCCGTACGACGCCCTGCCCACCGACCCGGGCCGGGTCAAGGGCTACCACGACCTGGAGTTCAACGGGAGCAGCCCGACCACGAACGTGGCCGTCGGCACCGCCACCACCTTCGAGGAGAGCTGGCCCAGCCGCTTCCAGGCCGTCTACTGGCCCGGCAAGGGGGCCCCGCTGGCGCTGCCGTTCCCGGCGGGTACCCCGGGCACGCCGCTCAGCCGCGCCTTCGCGGCCGGCGATGACGACCGGGTCGGCGGCACCCTCCTCGACCGGGAGACCCGGCAGGGCAGCGCCGTGATCTGGACCTGCGCGAGCAAGCAGGCGTACGCGCCGCAGGGCTGATCCGGTCCCGGGCATGGTGATCTGAGCGGCCACGCGCTATCGATGCCCGCATGACTGACGACATCACGCGCGGCCTGCCCGCACCGCCGCCGTCCGGCGCCGCCGCCCTGCCGCCCGGTACGTACGCCGGGCAGGTGGCCCTAGTGACCGGCGGCGGCACCGGGCTGGGCAAGGCGATCGCCGCCGAGTTCGCGCGGCTCGGCGCGGACCTGGTGATCGCCGGCCGCAGGGCCGACCGGCTGAAGGCGGCGCGGGACGAGCTGGCGGCCGTCCCCGGCGCGGGCCGGGTGACGGCCGCCGTCTGCGACATCCGGGACCCGGAGCGGGTCGCGGAGGTCTTCGACGCAGCACAGGCGGCGGTAGGGCTGCCGGACGTACTGGTCAACAACGCCGCCGCCAACTTCCCGTCGCCGGCGGAGGACCTGTCCCCCAACGCGTGGCGGGCGGTGGTGGACATCACGCTGACCGGCACCTGGTTCATGACGCGGGAGTTCGGCCGCCGCCACCTCGCCGCGGGGACGCCCGGCTCCATCGTCAGCATCGGCGCTTCGTACGCCTGGACGGGCGGGCCGGGGTTCGCGCACAGCGCGGCCGCGAAGGCCGGGGTGAAGAGCCTGGTGGAGACGCTGGCCGTGGAGTGGGGCCCGTACGGCATCCAGGTCAACGGCCTGGTCCCGGGGCTGGTCCCGCACGCGGACATGACCGAGGCGATCCGGGCCGGCCTGGACCAGGGCGGCGGCCGGGACGGCCACGACGCCCAGCCCGCCCGCGACGGCGACCGCGGCCTGGGCGCGCGCCAGCCGGCCCTGCGGGTGGGCGCCCCGCGCGAGCTCGGGTGGGCGGCCACGTTCCTGGCCTCGCCGTACGCGCGGTTCATCACCGGGCACACCCTGGTCGTCGACGGCGCCAACTGGCAGCGCCGCGCCCTGGTCAACCCGGAGGTCACCCCGGTCCGCGCCCAACTGGGCCGGGGCCGTTTCACTCCCTGACCCGCACCTCACGCGCGGGCGGGGGCGGCGCCGCGACGGGCGACCAGCAGCAGGGTGAGAAGGGCCAGAGCGGCTCCGATGTACAGGACGCTGACGGTCGCCAGGCCGTCCACCGCGAAGCCGCCGAAGAGGGCGCCGAGGGCGATGGAGAGGTTGAAGGCGCAGACGAAGAGGGAGGACGCCGCCTCGGTCGCCCCGGGGGCGGCATCGAGGATCCAGGTCTGGAAGGCCACCGGGACGGCTCCGTAGCCCAGGCCCCACAGGACCAGGACGATCGCGGCCGTCGGGGTCGTGTCGCCCACCAGGGCGAGGAGCGGCATCGCCGCCGCGAGGAGCACCGCGATTCCGGCGACGGTCTGCCGCAGCCGCTTGGCGACGAGGGCGCCGGCGATGAAGTTGCCGGCGATCCCGGCGACCCCGAAGACCATCAGCAGCACACCTGTCATGCCGTGGCCCACGCCGTCTTCCTGGAGGATCGGTCGGACGAACGTGTAGGCGAGGAAGTGACCGGTGATGACGAGGAAGGTCATCGCGATGCCGATACGGACGCCGGCGCTCCCCTTCCACACCTTGGGCAGGTCACCGAAGGTGAGGGTGCGCCCGGCGGGGACCTTCGGCATCAGGAACAGCATGGCGGTGAGGGCGACCAGGCCGAGCCCGCCGACGGCGGCGAACGCGGTGCGCCACCCGGAGAGGTCGCCGATGAACGTGCCGGCGGGCACACCGAGTACGGACGCGGTCTCGACGCCGCCGAAGATGACGGCGGTGGCCCGGGTGACGTGCCGTTCGGGTACGAGGCGCAGGGCGATACCGCCGGCGACGGACCAGAAGCCGCCGACGCTGATGCCGATCAGGAACCGGGCGGCGAGGACGACGGCGAAGCCGGTCGCGAAGGCGGAGGCGAGGTTCGCCAGGCCCACGATGGCGATCAGCACGGCGAGGACGAGGCGGCGGTCGAACCTCCCGGTGGCGACGGTGACCAGCGGCGCGGAGACCGCGGCGACGAGGCCGGGGACGGTGACCATGAGGGCCGCGGTGCCCTCGGACACGTGGAGGGCGGCGCCGACCGGGGTGAGCAGGCCCACGGGCAGCAGTTCGGAGGTCATCAGCGAGAAGATGCCGAGGGTCACGGCCAGGACGGCGAGCCAGCCGCGGACGGCGGACGGCTCGTTCCGGTCTTTCCGGGGAGCGTGCGGTACGGGTGCAAGCGTGGGCACGGTGCTTCCTTCGTCGGCGGTCCGGTCCGGGGGCGCTACGCGGGGGTGCCGGGGGTCTTGCGGGTGGTGGCGTTCATCCGGTTCCACACGTTGGTGGTGAAGACGACCGCGATGAGGTGGGCCAGCTCCTCCTCGGCGAAGTGCCGGGCGGCCTCGTCGTAGACGGAGTCCGGGACGCCCTCCGGCAGGAGGGTGACGGCCTCGGTCAGGGCGAGGGCCGCGCGCTCCACGACGGTGAACAGGCTCGACTCCCGCCACGCGCTGAGCTGGTGGATCCGCTCCTCGGACTCGCCGCCCCTGCGGGCGTCGCCGGCGTGGTAGTCGATGCAGTAGGCGCAGTGGTTGATCTGCGAGGCGCGGATCTGGACCAGCTCCAGGAGGACGGGGTCGACGCCCTTGCGGGCGGCGCCGTCGAGGGCCAGCACGGCCTTGAAGATCTTGGGGGCGACGGCGGAGAAGTTCATGCGCTCAGGAACCTGAAAAGTGGTCATGTGAAGAACCTACGAGCCCGATTGGCCCCGGGTAGGGTTCATTCCCATGCAGAGATCATGGGTCAATTCCGGTTCCGAAGAGCCGTGCGAAGAGCCGTGCGGGGAAACCTCCGAAGAGCCCTCCGGCGGCAGTGACCTGCACCTGGAGCTGACCGGCGAGGGCAGTCTGCGCAACCGGCTGATGCGCGCCCTGCGCGAGGCCATCGAATCGGGCCGGCTCGCACCGGGCACCCGGCTGCCGCCCTACCGGACCCTCGCCGTCGACCTCGGGATCGCCCGCAACACCGTCGCGGGCGCTTACGCGGAGCTGGTCGAGGAGGGCTGGCTTTCGGCCCGCCAGGGCTCCGGGACCCGGGTCGCCCGCCGTGCGACGCCGCTGCGGGGCGACATGGCGCGCGGCCCGGCCCGGCCCACCCCGCGGCGTACCGTCCACGACCTGATGCCCAGCTCGCCCGACGCCTCCGCCTTCCCCCGCACCGCCTGGATCGCCTCGGCCCGCAGGGCCCTGGCCGCCGCCCCGCACGACGCCTTCGGGGTCGGCGACCCGCGCGGCCGGATCGAACTGCGGCGCACGCTGACGGAGTACCTGGCGCGGGTGCGGGGCGTACGGACCTCCGCGGACCGGATCGTGCTGTGCTCCGGGTTCGCGCACGGGCTGGGACTGCTCGGGAGGGTACTGACGGGCTCGATCGCGGTCGAGTCGTACGGCCTGTCCTTCCACCGGGACGTACTGGAAGGGGCGGGGCGCACGACGGTGCCGCTGACGGTGGACGACCGGGGTGCGTGCGTGGAGGAACTCCCGGGGACGGGCGCCCGCGCCGTGCTGCTGACGCCGGCGCACCAGTTCCCCACCGGCGGGCCGTTGCACCCCGAGCGGCGGGCGGCCGTGGTGGACTGGGCGCGGGCGACGGGTGGCGTGGTGGTCGAGGACGACTACGACGGGGAGTTCCGCTACGACCGCCAGCCGGTCGGCGCGGTCCAGGGCCTCGACCCTGACCGGATCGTGTACATCGGCTCGGTGAGCAAGAGCCTGTCGCCCGCGCTGCGGCTGGGCTGGATGGTGCTGCCGGGGCGGCTGGTGGACGGGGTGCTGGCGCTCAAGGGGCAGCGCGAGTTGTGGTCGGGGGTGACGGACCAGCTGACCCTGGCCGAGTTCATCGCCTCGGGCGGCTACGACCGCCACCTGCGGCGGATGCGGGGGATCTACCGGCGGCGGCGTGACCTGCTGGCGGCGCGGCTCGCGGCGCAGGCGCCGCACGTCCGGGTCAGCGGGGTCGCGGCCGGGCTGCACGCGGTGCTGGAGCTGCCGCCGGACACGGAGGAGGCCGCCCTGCGCGCGGCCCGGCGGCAGGGCCTGTCCCTGGACGGCCTGCGACCCTACCTCCACCCGGACAGTCCCATGACCGCGCGCGACGGCCTGGTCATCGGCTACGGCACCCCGCCGGACCACGCGTTCGCGGCGGCGCTGGACGCGTTGTGCCTGGCCCTGCCGGATCCCCCGGAGGACCCCGCCGAGCCGCCGCCGAGCCGCCGCCGCGGCTGAGCCGACCCGGCGGTCCGGCCACCGGAACCGGGCCCGGTGCGGCACCGTTGCCGGGGGCGGGGCAGTTCAGCCTCGCCGGCGTTTGAGGCGCGGGGTCTGGGGCGGAGCCCCAGGGGCTTCAGCCCGAACGCCGCTACGCCCGGCCGGCCCGGCCGCCGGGCGGGGTCAGGCGCCCCTGAAGTGGGGCGGGGTGCGGGCCGCCTGGGCGGCGTAGCCTTCGCGGGAGTCTTCCGACGTCAGCGTCAGGGCCGCCGTCATCGCGACGCGGTCCAGCGCGGCCGGCAGCGCCGCGTCGGCATAGGCGTCGATGCCGCGCTTGATGCCCTGCACCGCCAGCGGGGCGTTTGCGGCGATCTCCGCCACCACCCCCCGGGCCACCCCCTCCAGCTCCCCCACCTGCACCACCAGCTGCACGAGCCTCAGCCGCTCCGCCGTCGCCGCGTCGATGCGCCGACCCGTCAGGGCCAGGAGCTTCGCCCAGCCCGCCCCCGCCTCGCGGGCCACGCGCAGGTCGCCGCCCGCGTCCACCGCCACCCCCAGCCGGGCCTCCGGCAGCGCGAACACCGCGTCCTGCGCCGCCACCCGGACGTCCGCCATCAGCGCCAGTTCGAAGCCGAAGCCCAGGCAGTAGCCCTGCACCGCCGCCACCACCGGCTGCGGAAGCCGGGAGAGCACCGCGAAGCGTTCGTGGACCCAGCGGATGCCCTCGTAGTAGTTGCGGGTGCGCTCGGCGGCCGAGGCCCCGGTGATCGCGCCGCCCGGGGCGGTGACGTCGATGCCCGCGCAGAAGGCCCGCCCCTCCGCCCGCAGCAGGACCACCCGTACGTCCGGGTCGAAGCGGATCCGGTCCGCCAGCAGGCCCAGCTGGCGGGTGGACTCCCAGCTCCAGCCGTTGAGCTTGTCCGGGCGGCAGAGGGTGAGGACCGCGATCCCGTCCGCGACCTCCAGGCGGATCCGTTCCTCACCTTCCGCGATCTCCGTGGACACGGTGTCGATCAATTCCGAACCGCCCCTCCCCGATGGTCTGACAAGTCGTCAGACCTTACGGGGTGCCGCTCAGCGCGGGAAGACCTCGAACGCAACCGCCGGCTTGCCGCCGAAGCGGGCCGCCGCCTGCCGCGCGTTGCCCGTGAGGAAGGTGCGGCAGTACTCCTCCGGGTCCTGGTCGGTGAGGACCTCGATGTACGCCTTGTGCTCCATCAGGGACTTCACCGAGCGCTCCAGCCCCGGCCCGGCATCGGCCGCGTGCGTCGGCGTTGCGGAGCCGGCCACCGCGACCCAGCGCACCCCGTTCCACGGCTCCAGGCCCTGCTCGGCGATGAGTTCGGGGAAGATCCACCGGTTCCCGGCGTCGCCGGCCGCGTCCAGCGTGGCCCGGCCGACGGCCTGGTGGTCGGGGGTGTTCCAGTAGCCCCCGCCGCCCTGACCGCCCCAGGTGTCGCGGTGGTTGAGGGTGATCACCAGCTCGGGGCGGTGCCTGCGGATGGCCGCCGCGATGTCCCGGCGCAGTCCGAGGCCGTACTCGATGACACCGTCGCGGTGGTCGAGGAACTCCACCTCCGAGACCCCCACGACGGCCGCGCTGGCCCGCTGCTCGGCCTCGCGCAGCGGGCCGCACTCCTCGGGGGCGATGGTGTCGATGCCGGCCTCGCCGCGCGTGGCGAGGAGGTACACGACCTCCCGGCCGCCGTCCGTCCAGTCCGCGATGGCCGCCGCGCAGCCGTACTCGAGGTCGTCGGGGTGGGCGACCACGGCCAGGGCGCGCTCCCAGTCGGTGGGCATGGGCTCCAGGGGCGCGGGCTGATCCACTTCGTTCGTCATACCGCGCACAATAGGCGAATGGACAGGTACGGGCAGGTGGTTGCGCTCCTCGACGCCACCGGGACCTTCTTCGAAGCGGCCGCCGTCGCCTTCCCGGGCGCCCGTACGCGGGACTGGGCGCGGGCCGCCCGCCTCGACCCCGGCGCGGCCGGCCCGGACGGGTCCTGGCGGCTGGACTTCCGGTGCTTCGCGATCGCCCGGCCCTGCGGGAGCTGGGTCCTGGTCGACGCGGGGGTCGGCCCGGCGCACGGCCCGGCGGCCGGCTGGGCCCCGGTGCCGGGGCGGCTCCCGGCGGCCCTGGCCGAGGCGGGGATCGCCGTGGCCGACGTCTCCGCTGTGGTGCTGACGCATCTGCACGAGGACCATACGGGCTGGACGCTGGGGGAATCCGGCGAGCCGTACTTCCCTGCGGCGCGGTACCTCGTACAGCGGGCGGAGGTCGAGGCGCTGGACCGGGCGGACCCGGTCTGGGACTGGGCGGTGGCCCCGCTGCGCGCCGCCGGGCAGCTGCACGAGGTGGACGGCCGGCACCGGCTCGCCCCGGGTCTGACCCTGCTGCCGACGCCGGGACACACGCCGGGGCACCAGTCGGTGCTGGTGGAGCAGCCGGGCGGGGCGCGGGACGTGCTGGTCACCGGTGATGTGCTGGTGCATGCCGTGCAGTTGGGCAGTCCGGCCGTCGCGTACTCCCACGAACGCGACCGGGCCGTGGCGCGGGCCTCGCGGGAGGAGCTGCTGGCGCGGGCGGTGGAACGCGGGGCGCTGCTGGCGACGGCGCACCTGACGCGGGCGTTCGTCGAGCCGGCGTAGGCCCGTTGTCAGACCCGTCTGTCATCGTCGGTCTCATGGGCGAACTGGTCGAGCGGGTCGATGGGCGGGACAACGTGGTGGCGGTGGTGGAGCGGGCCGAGGCGATACGCCGGGGCTGGCCGCACCGCGTCGCGACGGTTGTCTGCCGCGACGCCGACGGCCGGATCCTCCTGCACCGGCGCCCGGAGGGCGTGTCCCGCTTCCCGGGGCGGCTGAACTGGATGGTGGGCGGCGCCGTCGAGGTGGGAGAGACGTACGAGGCGGGCGCCGCACGGGAGTTGACGGAGGAGTTCGTTCCGGACGCCCGTGAGGCACTCGTGCACTACCTGGAGCGGCGGAACGCCTGCGTCACCCAGCGTGCAGCGGGCACAATCCGTGAGGGTTCGTCACCACCAGGTTCACCACCACCATGACCTCTGGGAGCAACCGGTGTCCTCGCAAGAGATCCCCATAACGCTCACCCCGCAACAGGCGGCGCACGGCGTGATCCTCACCGTGCCGCTGCCGAGCGGGACCGGCACGGCCCGGCTCAGAATCCCGTCCACCCAGGACGGCGCACTGGTCCGGGCCCGGCTCGGCGACACCGATGTGCTGCTGCGCATCCGGGTGGCCGCGGGCGCAGGCCCGGTCGCGGGCCCGACCACGGCCCCGATCCCGATCCCGGTCCCGGTCCCGGTCCCGGGGCAACACCCCGCGGCGGCGGGCACCCCGGGGGCGAAGGGCACACCAGGCGCGCGGGGGTGCCTGGTGGCGGTCGCCGTGGTCGCCGCCGTGATCGTCGGCCTGGTCCTGCTGAACGGCGGGAACGACGACGACACCACCGCCTCCGGCAGCCCGGCGCCCAGCCCCTCCGACACGCCCTCGTACACGCCGCCTTCGTCCGCCCCGGCCCCGCCGCAGTCGGCCGCCCCGACCACCCCCGCCGATCCCTCGACCGAGGCCGCCGCGCCGCCCGCCGCCTCACCCTCCGAGGCCGCCCCCAGCCCGTTCGACCGGGGCACGTGCCTCAACGGAAGGCTGCCGGACTCGACGACCGCGCAGACCGTCACCGGCGTGAGCGAGGTCTCCTGCTCGGCCTCCGACGCGCACTACAAGGTGATCCAGAGCATCCCGCTGACCTCCGACCTCAACCGCTGCAACGACAACCCCAAGACCCAGTACGCGTTCTCGTACCGCTACACCCGCAACGGGATCCCCGTCAACGAGTACGTGTACTGCCTGGTCGGCATCGGCTCGTACGCCCGCCCGTAGCGGGCGCGCCAGGTCGTGTCGTCAAACTACCTAGGCCTCGTCGCGGGCCAGGGCCAGCAGTCGGTCCAGTACGCGCGTACCGCCGGCGCGGACGCCGTCGTGTTCGAACTCGTCCGTCACCCAGGTCCGCAGGCCCCGGATCGCGCGGGCGGTGCGCAGCGAGTGCACGGTGTCCACGTACATGTCGTCGTGGTAGACGGCGGCGGCGACCGGGACCTCGTTGGCGGCGAGGCGGTCCGGGTCGTAGAGGGGCTCCCAGCCGGTACGGGCGGCCAGCAGTTCGGCGGTCTCGCGCAGCGGGGCGAGCGCCGGGTCGGTGGTGAAGTGCCAGGGGTGCACGGTCTCGCCGGTGAACAGGAGCGGCTCGTCGCCCGCCAGGGCCTTGGCGGCGTCGAAGCGGGGGTGTTCGGGGCGCACCCGCTCGGCGGCCCAGCCGGTGGGCACGGCCGGGTCCTGGGCGTAGATCGATTCGTGGATCAGCGCGTACAGCGGGTGCCCGGCGAAGGAGAGCTGCGCGCGCACGCCCTCCAGGAAGGCGTCGGAGAGGGCGGACCCGGCCGGGGTCGGTACGAAGGCGTCCTCCAGGAGGTAGTGCAGCTGGTGGCTGCCGTCGCCGGTGCCGAGGAGGATGCCGAGGGACTGGAAGGCCTCGACGGTGAGGCGGTGGCCGCCGGGGAGTTCCGCCGGGCTCTCGGCGAGGTGGGCGGCGATCCGGCGGGCGCGTTCGACGTCCATCGGGTAACGGGCGTAGTGGGCGAGGTTCTTGCGCTCGATCCGGGGGTACGCCGCCCGGTACACCTCGTCGGCGGTGGCGTCGAGCGACGGCAGGCCGCCGGTGATCAGGGCCGCGGTCAGGCCCTCGGGGGCGGTGGAGAGGTAGTTCGTGGTGCAGAAGCCGCCGAAGCTCTGGCCGAGCACGGTCCAGGGCGCGCCGCCGGTAAAGCGGGGGCGGATGGCCTCGCAGTCGCGCACGATCGAGTCGGTGCGGAAGTGGGCGAGGTACGCGGCCTGCCGCTCGGGGGTGCCGCGCAGGGGCAGGGTCTGCCGGGACACCGGGGTGGAGCGGCCGGTTCCGCGCTGGTCGAGGAGGAGCACCCGGTACTCGCGCAGGGCCCGCTCCAGCCAGGCCTGCCGCCCGACGAACCGGCGGGCGCCGAAGCCGGGGCCGCCTTCCAGGTACAGCAGCCAGGGCAGGGTCTCGGGGTCCTTGCCGGTGGCGACGACTTCACGGGCGTACAACTCGATGGACTCGCCCTCCGGGTGGGCGTGGTCCAGCGGGACGGTGAACCGGTGGTCGGTCAGGACGACACCGGGCTGACGGTAGCTGCGATCGGAGGTCACGGGGGTTCCCTGGGTGCGGTGGTGGGGTGTGCGGGAGTCTGGGTCAGACGCCCGGACCGGGCGGCCGGAGGCGGGGCCGCCCGGTCCGGGTGATGACGGCGGGGTCAGAACTCGACGACCGAGCGGAGCACCTCGCCGCGTTCCATCCGGGCGAAGGCCTCCTCTACCCCGTCGAGCCGGATCGTCTCGGAGACGAACGCGTCGAGGTCGAGGCGGCCCTGCAGGTACAGGTCGATCAGCAGCGGGAAGTCCCGCTCGGGCAGGCAGTCCCCGTACCAGGAGGACTTGAGGGCGCCGCCCCGGCCGAAGACGTCGAGGAGCGGGAGTTCGAGCTTCATCTGCGGGGTCGGGACGCCGACCAGGACCACCGTGCCCGCCAGGTCCCGCGCGTAGAAGGCCTGCTGGTAGGTCTCCGGGCGGCCGACGGCCTCGATGACGACGTCCGCGCCGTTTCCGCCGGTCAGCGCCTGGATGGCCTTGACGACGTCCTCGGTGCGGCCGTTGACGGTGTGGGTGGCGCCGAGGCCCCGGGCCCACTCCAGCTTGCGGTCGTCCAGGTCGACGGCGATGATCCGCGAGGCGCCCGCCAGCCGGGCTCCGGCGATGGCCGCGTTGCCCACTCCCCCGCAGCCGATGACGGCGACGGAGTCCCCGCGTCCGACGTTGCCGGTGTTCAGGGCGGCACCGAGGCCGGCCATCACGCCGCAGCCGAGGAGTCCGGCGGCGGCCGGGGAGGCGGCCGGGTCCACCTTGGTGCACTGGCCGGCGGCGACCAGCGTCTTCTCGGCGAAGGCGCCGATGCCGAGCGCCGGGGAGAGCGGGGTGCCGTCCTCCAGGGTCATGGGCTGGGTGGCGTTGTGGGTGTTGAAGCAGTACCAGGGGCGGCCGCGCTTGCAGGCCCGGCAGGTGCCGCACACCGCGCGCCAGTTGAGGACGACGAAGTCCCCGGGCGCGACGGAGGTGACGTCCGGACCGACCGATTCGACGATTCCGGCCGCCTCGTGGCCGAGGAGGAAGGGGAACTCGTCGTTGATGCCGCCCTCGCGGTAGTGCAGGTCGGTGTGGCAGACCCCGCAGGCCTGGACCCGCACGAGCGCCTCGCCGGGGCCGGGGTCGGGCACGAGGATCGTCGTCGTCTCCACCGGTGCGCCCTTGCTCCGTGCGATGACCCCACGTACGCGATGTGTCACGTCATACCCCGCTCTGATCGGATCCGTCTGGATCATCGAACGTACACGGGCGGGGCGCGGTGCGGGAGTTGTGTCACGCTTCGGCGCGCGGAGTGGCCAGTTCCGGAGGTACGGCGGTCCGCAGCGCCGCGCCGAAGGCGGTCACGGCGGGGTGCGCGGCGGCTCCGCTGCGGTAGGCGAGCATGGTCCGGCGTTCCATCAGCAGCCGGGTGAGGCCGACGCCGTGGTCGGCTCCGGTGATGCCGAGCTGCGGTACGACGGCCACTCCCTGGCCGGCCGCGACCAGGGCGAGGACGGTGGCGAACTCGTCGACCTGATGGCGGACGCGGGGGGTGAATCCGGCCGCCTGGCAGGCCCGTACGGTCATGGCGTGGCAGAGCGTGCCGGGAGTGGCCATGATCCAGGGTGCCTGCGCGTGCGTACGGAGAACCGCGCGCTGGCCGGAGCCCGCCCCGTCCGGCGCACCCGGCGTTCCCGGCGAGGCCGGCGTTCCCAGCGGGGCCGGCGAGGCCGCGGGAGCCGCCGGGGCCGCCGGGGCCGCCAAGTACATCGCCTCCCCGTACAGCGGCTCGGTGGTCAGGCCGGGCTCCTGCGGTGCCGGGACGAAGTCGTACTCGTGGACCAGGGCCACGTCCAGGTCGCCGGCCCGCAGCGCGTGCGCGACGGCCGCCGGGTCGGTCTCGGACACCATCGGCTCCAGTCCCGGGTGGCGGCGGGCGAGGTTCACCAGGGCTGCCGGGACGATGGCCCGGGTGGCGGTGGGGAAGGAGCCGATGCGCAGGGCGCCGGCGAGGCCGCTGCGCGCTTCGGCGAGATCGGCCTCGGCCTGCTCCAGCCGCTCCAGGACGGCCTCGGCGTGCCGGACGAGGCCCTCCCCGGCGGGGGTCAGCCGGACCCGGCGGCCGGTGCGCTCCAGCAGCGGCAGGCCGGCTTCCCGTTCGAGGACCCCGAGCTGCTGGGACACGGCCGAAGGGCTGAAGGCGAGGGCCTCGGCCACGGCGGCGATGGTGCCGCGGCGGGCGAGTTCGCGGAGCAGGCGCAGGCGCCGGACGTCGAGCATCGGCTCAGCTTACGGTTCGGGTAAGAAACGCGAACTGGATTCGACGCTTCGGGTGGGCGAGGCTCGACGGCATGGAAACGCGACAGGACACACGGCTCTCCCTGCACGGGATCCACGTACCGCTCATCACCCCGTTCACGGCGGCCGGGGACATCGCCGCCGACGCCCTGGAGGCCCTCGCCCACGAGGTGCTGGACGCGGGCGCGACCGGGATCGTGGCGCTCGGCACGACCGCCGAGACGGCCTCGCTCGACGAGGGCGAGCGGGACCTCGTCACGGACGTCTGCGCCCGGGTCTGCCGGGAGCGCGGCGCGCTGCTGACGGTGGGCGCCGGGGCGAGCGGCACGCGGGCCGCCGAGGCCTCGCTCACCCGGCTGGAGCGGTGGCCGACGGCGCGGGCCGCGCTGGTGACGGTGCCGGCCTTCGTACGGCCTTCGGCGGCGGGGGCGCTCGCGCACTTCGCCCGGCTGGTCGAGGTGAGCCCCGTACCGCTGGTCGTCTACCACATCCCGTACCGGACCGGGCAGCCGCTGGACGCGGCGCAACTGCGGGCGCTGGGGGCGCTGCCGGGGGTGGCCGGGGTCAAGTACGCGGCCGGGGGCATCGACCAGGACACGGTGGCGCTGCTGGGCGAACTGCCGGACGGGTTCCAGGTGCTGGCGGGCGACGACGCGTACGTCTCGCCGATGCTCGCCCTCGGTGCCACGGGCGGGATCCTGGCCTCGGCGCACCTGGCGACGGCCCGCTTCGTGGAGCTCGGACAGGCCTGGGCGGCGGGCGACGTCCCCCGGGCGCGGGCGCTGGGCCACGCGCTGGCGCGCCTGTCGGCGGCGGCCTTCGCGGAGCCCAACCCGACGGTGATCAAGGCGGTCCTGCACGCGCGGGGCCGCATCCCGACGGCGCACGTCCGCCTTCCGCTGCTCCCGGCGAGCGACGCGGCGACGGCGGAAGCCCTGCGCGTGCTGGACGGCCGGCTCTGACCCAGGGGCCCCGGCCGGGGTCAGGGGTGCATCCGGGCGCCCTTGAGCACCTTGTCGACCGCGTTGCGCGGCCCGTGGACGGCGATGCCCACCAGATCCAGCCGCTCCCTCCCCACCGCCCGCACCGCCGCGCGGTTGTCCCGGTCGTTGCCGGTGGCGAAGAGGCCGGACGTGAACACCGCGAGGGGAAGCGACCGGGACAGGGCGCGGCCGTGCGCGGCGGCCAGCGTCTCCTTCGTGCCCTCGAAGACGAGGACGGGCTGGCGGAACATCGGCAGGTACGGGGTGCCGTCGGCGTCCGCGTACGGTTCGCCGATCACCTCGGGCCGCTCCGAGCCGAGGCCGCTGACCAGGAACGCGGTCACGTTCAGGCGCTGCCAGGTCTCCAGGTCCTCGCGCAGCAGTACGGCGATCTTGGTGTCGAAACGTACCGGAGCGGTTCCGCTGCCGGTGTCGGTCTTGGTGTCGGTGTCGGTGTCGGTGTCGGTGTTCATGATCCGAGACTGCCGAACCCCGCGCCGGGCGGTCTTGTACGTTCCTTGCATGGTGGCGGGTCGGACGGACGGGCAGCGGGTTTCCGCGTGGCGCCCGCACGTCCCGGGGGTGGTGGAGGTCTTCCATGCCCGCTTCACCGAGCACGCGTACCCGATGCACGTCCACGACGTGTGGACGCTGCTCATCGTCGACGACGGGGCGGTCCGCTACGACCTGGACCGGCACGAGCGCGGCACTCCGGGCGACACCGTGTCCCTGCTCCCGCCACAGGTGGCGCACAACGGCTCGCCCGCGACCTCCCACGGCTTTCGCAAGCGGGTCCTCTACCTGGACCTGACCCAGCTGGACGAGGGCCTCATCGGCGCGGCGGTGGACGGGCCCGATCTCGTCGATCCCCTCCTGCGCCGACGCGTGGCCCGGCTGCACACCGCGCTCGCGGACCGGGGCGACGAGCTGGAGGCGCAGAGCCGCCTCGCCCTGATCCGGGAACGGCTGCACACCCACCTGCGGCCCCGGCTGGTCACGCGCCCGCAGCGGCCGGATCGCGGTGTGGCGCACCGCCTGCGGGAACTCCTCGACGAACGGCTGCACCAGGGGGTGACCCTGGACGAGGCCGCGAGCCTGCTGGGCGGGCAGCCGCCCGGGGAGGTGGCGGTCGCGGCCGGCTTCTACGACCAGTCGCACCTGAGCCGGCATTTCAAACGGCTCGTGGGCACGACTCCCGGCCGCTTCGCCCGCTAGTGGGCGATTCGCCACTATCAGGCGAGTCGCCCGAATCGGCACCAGGGAAGGGCGACTTGTCCGAATTCATCCCTCGCACCCTTAAACCGTGATGTGAGTCACGCGGAACGCGCCAACATCATTTTCCCGAAACGACCCATTCCCTTATCCCGGAAAGAGATTTGAGCTTCCGGCGAAGGTGCCTTCATGGTCATTTGACGGACCTATTCCGGGAAGTCGATCTCCGGGGGAAATTCCAGTCTTGTTCCCGCCCGGAGGAAAGGCCTACGGTCACCATCATTCCCGGTGGCCCCCTGCCGAATCCGGCCGCCGCCCGGAGTCTCCCGTACCCCCCACGTGAGGAATTCCGCCATGCCCGCAAAGGCTAAGCACCGTCGGCCGAAGCAGCACCCGATCGCCCGCAGGCTGGCATTCGCCGGCACGGGCGGCGCGGCCCTCGCCCTCCCGCTGATCAGCACGACCACCGCCGGGGCGGCCGTCACGCAGCCCGCCAAGATCGCCTCCGTGACCGCGGTCACGCCCGCGTCCGCACCCGCGGTCGCGCCCACCGCGGAAAAGGCCGCCGCGCCCCTCACCTATTCCGTGATCGGCGGCGACACCCTTTCCAAGATCGCGGTCGAGCATTCCGTAAGCGGCGGCTGGCAGGCACTTTACGAGGCCAACCGGAGCTCCATCGGCAGCAACCCGTCGATCATTCAGCCCGGCCTCAAACTGAAGCTCGGCACGGCGGCCAAGGCCGCCGCCGCGCGGGCCACCGCGACGGCGGCCAAGCCCGCCGCCGCCACCACCTACGCGAACAATCTCGACGGGTGGATCCGCCAGTCGCTGGACGTCATGGCCAAGCACGGGATCCCCGGCAGCTACAACGGGATCCACCGCAACGTGATGCGCGAGTCCTCGGGCAACCCGCTGGCCATCAACAACTGGGACTCCAACGCCGCCGCCGGCATCCCCTCCAAGGGCCTGCTCCAGGTCATCGACCCGACGTTCCGGGCCTACCACGTGCCCGGCACCTCCACGGACTCGTACGACCCGGTCGCGAACATCACCGCCGCCTGCAACTACGCGGCCGCCCGCTACGGCTCGATCGACAACGTCAACGGCCCGTACTAGAGCCATCCTTGGCGACGGGCCGCGCGGACCGCTTCCATGCGGTTGCGGGTGCCCGTCTTGCCGATCGCCGAGGACAGGTAGTTGCGTACCGTCGACTCGGACAGGAACACCTTCGCCGCGATGTCGGCCACGGTCGCCCCGTCCACCGCGGCGTTCAGCACGTCCCGCTCCCGCGCGGTCAGCGGGTTCGGTCCGGCACTGAGCGCGGCGGCCGCGAGTGCGGGGTCGATCACCGTCTCCCCCGCCAGCACCCGCCGTATCGCGGCGGCGAGTTCCTCCACCGGGCCGTCCTTGACCAGGAACCCGGCGGCCCCGGCCTCCATGGCCCGGCGCAGGTAGCCGGGCCGGCCGAAGGTGGTCAGGATCAGCACCCGGCAGTCGGGGCACCGGGAACGCAGGTCGGCGGCGGCGTCGAGGCCGCTGCGGCCGGGGAGTTCGATGTCCAGGAGCGCCACGTCGGGCCGGGCCTCCAGGGCGGCGGGCACGATCTCGTCCCCGGCGGCGACCTGCGCCACGACCTCGATGTCCTCCTCCAGCCCGAGCAGCAGGGCCAGGGCGCCGCGCATCATGCCCTGGTCCTCCGCCAGCAGGACCCTGATCATCGACTCTCCTCGCCCCGGTCCGCCGGCTCCACCGGGAGTTCGGCGGTGACCCGGAAACCGCGGCCGGGGGCCGGGCCGCTGTCCAGGGTTCCACCGGCCGCCGCGAGGCGTTCGGTGAGGCCGGTCAGGCCACTGCCCGGCGGGGTCGAGCCTACGCCGCCCCCGTCGTCGGTGATCACCAGGTGGACCCGCTCGGCGGAGCTCCGCACCTCTATCTCGCACAGGGCCGCGCCGCTGTGCCGGATCACGTTGGTGGCGGACTCGCGGACCACCCAGCCCAGCAGCGCCGCCGCCTGCGGGGGCAGCGGGGGTCCGGACTGCCGTACCACGGGCTCGATGCCCGCCGCCGTCAACGCGCCCCGGGCCCGGTCGAGTTCGGCGGCCAGACTGGCCTCCCGGTAGCCGGTGACGGCCTCCCGTATCTCGGTCAGCGCCTGACGGCCGACCGACTCGATGTCGCGGACCTGGGCGAGGGCCGCGTCCATGTCGCGGGGCGCGACCCGGCGGGCCGCCTCCGACTTCACCACGATCACCGACAGGGTGTGGCCCAGCAGGTCGTGCAGGTCGCGGGAGAAGCGCAGCCGCTCCTGGTCCACCGCGGCGCGCGCCAACTCCTGCCGGGTGTCGCGGAGTTCCTTCACGGTCTCGGAGAGCGCCAGGATGGCCGCGGTGACCGTGCCGGACACCAGCGTCCCGTACACCACCCCGACCGCGTCCCAGCCCTCCTGGTACACGGCGACCGCCGTGGCCGTCGCCGTGACCACGAACAGCGCGGGGCCGAGGCGCCGACCCCGGACCACGGCGCCGGTGGCGAGTCCCACGAGCGGGAAGAAGAGCAGCCAGTTGCCCCCGTACGCCACGGCGAGCGCGAAGGTGACCAGGCCCAGCGCGACCAGGCACCAGCGGGTGGCGGCGGATTCGCGGGCCCTGCGGTCGAAGGCCCGGAACACCAGGGTGACGTAGAGGGAGTTGAAGGCGAGCAGCCCGGCGACGCCGATCCAGGGGTTGGGGGTCTCACCCTTGACGACGTTGGAGATCGCCCCCATGCCCAGAAGCAGCCAGGGCAGCAGGGCGAAGCCCCTGGGCGTGCCGATCGGGCCCGTACCGCCGTCGCGGCAGTCCTCCTCGCGGCGCGCCGCCTTCCGTCCGCTCGCCCCGAACATGCGTGTTCCCCGTTCCGTACCCATGGCTTACACCGTCTCCGCGGACCGACGGTACGAGAGGACCGCGTACGCACCGAACAGCAGGGCCCATGCGGCGAGCACGGCCACCGCCGTGAGGCCGGGGGCCGCGCCGGTCGCGAGGGACCGGCCGACCTCGGCGAACCGGTGGCCGGGGGTGAAGCCGGACAGCGAGCGCAGCCAGTGCGGGAACAGCTCGACGGGGAACCAGAGGCCGCCTACGACGGAGAGCGCCAGGCTGCACCCGACGTTGACCAGGCCGGTCGACTGCGCGGTGAGGCGGTAGCCGTTGCCGAGGCCGAGCAGGGTGAAGGGGAACGCGCCGATCCACAGGACGAGGGCGACGGCCGCCCACTGCCAGGCGTCGAGCCGGACCCCGTTGACGAGGGCGCCCGCCGCGAGCACCGCGAGAACGGCCGGGAGCACGACGATCGAGCCGGTCAGTGCCCGCCCGGCCACCACCTGGCGCGGGGTCATCGGGGTGACCCGCAGCTGGCGCAGCCACCCGACGCCCTTGTCCTCGGCGACGCCGGTACCGGTGCCGAGGGCGGCGCCGAGGGCTCCGTAGGCGGCCATCGCGACCATGGAAGCCGTTCGCCACTCGGCGTCGACGGTACCGAGGTTGGTGAAGAGCAGGTACATCAGCACGGGCATGCCGATGCCGAAGACGACGTAGGCGGTGTCGCGCAGTGCGCGGCGGACCTCGAGACGGACGTAGGCGGAGATCATCGGGTGTCCTCGGTGGCGGTGGTCAGGGCGAGGAAGGCCTCGTCGAGCGATGCTTCGGTGACCCGGAGGCCGCGGACGGCGCCGAGCCCGGCGAGGGCGACCACGGTGGCGTCCGGGTCCAGCGTCCGCAGCCGCGCACGGTCCCCGCGCACTTCTACGGAGACCACCCCGGGCAGCCCGGCCAGGTCGCCGGAGGGGCGGCCTGCCAGGTCGAAGGCGACCAGGGCTCCCCCGGCGGCGCTGCGGAGCCGCTCCCCGGTGCCGTCGGCGACGATCCGGCCGCGGTCGACGACCACGACGCGGTCGGCGTGGGCGTCGGCCTCCTCCAGGTAGTGCGTGGAGAACAGGACGGTGTTGCCGCGCAGGGCGTAGGCCCGCATCGACTGCCAGAAGGCGCGCCGGGCCTCGACGTCGAGGGCGGCGGTCGGTTCGTCGAGCACGATCAGCTCGGGGTTCCCGGCGAGGGCGACGGCGAAGCGGACGCGCTGCGCCTGACCGCCGGAGAGCCGGTCGACGCGGCGGCCGGCGACGGCGGTGAGGCCGGCGAGGTCCAGGGCCTCGGCGACGGACATCGGGGCCGGGTAGGTCCGGGCGACGAACGCGAGGAGTTCGCGGACGGTGATCCGGGGGACGGCGCGTCCCTCCTGGAGCATCGCGCCGACCCGCCCGGCCCGTACCGCCTCGGCGGGGGCCGTCCCGAAGAGGCGGACGTCGCCCGCGTCGGGCCGGTCCAGGCCGAGGAGCAGGCTGATGGCGGTGGACTTGCCGGCGCCGTTGCGGCCGAGCAGGGCGACGCTCTCGCCGCGCCGGATGTCGAGGTCGATGCCCGCCAGGGCCCGGACGGCGCCGAAGGACTTGGCGGCGTGCCGGAACCGGACCGCGGGGGCGGGTTCCTTCGTGGTGTGCTGCTGCATGTCCGCCACGCTATGGAACGGGGCGGGCAGCGCATCAGATCCGCGTGTACGGACCCGGGCAGGACAAATGTCATGCCCGGGGAACCGTCAGGAGGCGACGACCTTCTTGATCTTGCCGTCGATCCCGGCGAGGACGTAGCCGCCCTGGCCGTACTCGTCGCTGAGGTAGGGCCGCATGCAGGGGACCTCGTCCATCATCCAGGGCTCGACGATGACGTACCGCGTAGTGGGGTTCGGCATCTTGAGTTCCTTCTTGGACTGCTCCATCAGTTCGGGGAGGGCGTCCCAGCTGACCTTGGACATGTCGATCAGCGGCTCGTCCTCGTCGACCGTGCCGTCGGGGCCGGTCCGCTTGGCCGCGCCGTCGCGGTACTGCCACGCGTCGACGGTCTTGGCGTCGGGCGCGGTGGGGATGGAGGCGAGCACGTACCCGTCGTAGATCCGCAGGTCCACGAAGGTGGTGGTGCCGGTCTTCTCCTTGAACGCCGCCAGCGCGATACGGATGTTGGCGGGGGTGAGCATGCTGCCCTTGGCCACGGTGGCGGAGCCGGCCTCGGAGGCGCTCGCCTTCGGGCCGGGCGTGGAGCCGCTGCCCGAACCCGAGCCCGAAGCGGAGACGGAAGCGGAGCCGGAAGCGGAGGCCGAGTGGGAGGCCGTGGAGCCCTTCGCGTCGCTGCCCGAACCGGAGCCGCCGTCGGGGAGCGCCTGGACGATGCCGATCACGCCGCCGGTGATGGCCACCGTCAGCAGGGCCGCCATCAGCGCCGGACGCCGGCGCGGGGTGCGCGGCGCCGCGACGGGCGTGGTCGGCGAGTAGGGGGATCCGCCGCCCGGGGTGAACGTCGGCGCACTGAACGGCGGCGGGGTCGGCGGCCCGTACTGACCGAGGAGCACGGGCGGCGTGACCGGCGTCGCCCCGCCAAGAGCACTGCTCGCATTCCGGAGCAGCAGTTCCAGCTCCTCGGCGTCGGGCCGCGCGGCAGGGTCCCGTACCAGCAGCCGCTCCAGTACGGGCCCCAGCGGGCCGGACCGCACGGGCGCGGGGATCGGGTCGTCGAGCACGGCGACCACGGTGGCCAGGCTGCTGGCCCGGCGCATCGGGTTCGCCCCTTCGGCAGCCACGTACATCAGCATGCCGAGGGACCACAGGTCGGAGGCCGCCAGCCCCTCCTCCCCGCGCACCCGCTCGGGCGCGATGTACTCGGGCGAGCCGATCAGCACCCCGGTGGAGGTGAGCGCGGTCGAGCCGTGCAGGGCCGCGATGCCGAAGTCGGTCAGCACGGCCGAACCGTCGGGCCGCAGCAGCACATTGGCCGGTTTCACATCGCGGTGGAGCACCCCTTCGGCGTGCGCGGCCCGCAGCGCGGACAGCACGTCGAGCCCGAGCCGCAGCACGTCCGCGACCGGCATCGGCCCGGACTCCAGCCGGTCGTGCAGGGAGCCGCCCTTGACGAGCTCCATCACGATCCACGGGTGGCCCTCCACCCCGTCGGCGGGCTCGACGATGTGGTGGATCGTCACCACGTGCGGGTGCGCGAGCCGGGCCAGCGCCCGGGCCTCGCGGATCGCGCGTTCGCGCAGCTGGGTGGCCAGCCCGGGCTGCGCGGCGGCGGTCGCCGGGTCCGGCGGGCGCACCTCCTTCAACGCCACGTCGCGGTGCAACGCGATGTCGCGGGCGCGCCACACCGTGCCCATGCCTCCGGCGCCCAGCGGGCTGATCAGTTCGAATCGGCCATCGACCAGCTGTCTGCCGGCCTCACTCGTGTCCATGGCCGGTCATCGTAGGCGCCCGCGGTGTCAGCAGCGGCGGCGGTCCACCGTCACGGCGCCCTGTGCGGTGCCCACCGTACGGTCGTAACAACCGCCCGACACTTCCGACCCGTACAGGCGGTAGCGCGCGGTGGTGGTGCCGACCGCGTGCCGCTGGTCGCGCGGGACGTTCGTGGTGTAGGTGGCGTCGCCCGTGTACCGGTCGTCGAGCCGGGAGGAGTCGACCGGTCGGCCGCCGCGCAGGGTGACGGTGTCGGCGCGGTCGCCGAGCGAGAGGACGGTGCGCAGCCGGTCCCCGGTGCCGAGGGTGGTCGCCCCGTCCATGGTGTACGTGCGCTCGGTGCGGGTGGTGGTGGCGCCGCGGGTCACGCTCTCCCGGTCGGTCCAGGTCGCGGTGAGCGCGTCCCGGCTCTCGCCGTCGGTCCAGCGGTGCACGGACGTGTTGCGCACGTCGCGGGTGACGGTGGTGGTGACCCTGCCGTGGGAGGTGTCGAGGTAGCCGGCGACGGTGAGGCGGTGGCCGCCCTCGGTGTCGAGGCGGTGCTCGGCGGCGGGGGTCCAGCGGGAGGAGTTGGCCGGTTCGCCCTCCTCGTGCCGGGTGAGGGCGCCGGTGACGACGGCGCGTCCCTCGTCCTGCCACAGCAGCAGGTTCGTCGGGGTGCTCCAGCCGCTCTGGCCGGCCGGGACGCCGGCGACGGAGACCTCGATCCGGTGCGGGCGGCCGTCGTTGAGGAGCGCGGCGTAGGGCGTGAGGTCGTACAGGACCGGCTGGACGTCGAAGGCGCGGGGCCCTGGCGTCACGTACCACAGGAACGGGTTGGACCACCCGCCGGTCCACACGGTCGGGAAGGGCGCGGCGATCCCGGCGAGCTGTCCGTCGACAAGGACGCGGACCTCGCGGTAGGGGCCGTCGGCGGCCTTGCAGGAGTACGGCGCCGCGTCGGGGGTGGTCATGTACCAGTACTCCTCGCACCCGCCGCCGGAGCCGGTGGCGTAGACCTCGGCGAGGATCCGTTCACTGTTGCGGGGAGTCGTGACGGCGCCCGGATCACCGAGCGGCAGGACGCGGTCCGGGGTGTCGGGGCCGGCCCCGGCGTAGAACGTGAGGGTGACCTTGACGTCGATCACGCCGGTGTAGGTCTCGTTGACGACGTTCCCGATCAGCATCTCGACGGGCTGGGGCCGGCCGAGCGTGTCCCGGTAGCGGGTGACGTCCTTCTCGACGGACCAGGTGATGCCGTCGGGCGAGGGCTGCGGGGTGGAGGTGCGCAGGATCTCGACCCCGCCGAGCGAAAGGTGGCCGAGGCGGTCGTACTGGCGGCCCTTGACCTTGCCGTCGAGCCGCAGCACGACCTTGCCCCAGCGGCCGGAGCCGCACGCGGCGGGCGGGGTGTAGCTCCCCCGGTACGGGGTGAAGTCCCGGAACTGCGCCTCGGCGAGGACCACCTCGCACGCCCGCGTCGAGGGCCGCTCCACCGCCGGCCCCGCGCTGACCGGGTCGTGCCAGTCGCTCCCGAACTCCGGCGGTACCTCCGCCCCGCCGCGCACGGCGCTCCCCTGATCGGAGGCGGCCGCGCCGGCGGGTCCCGCCCCGGCCAACGTCCCCGCGGCGAGCGCGAGCGCGCCGAGCAGGCCCATGATGTGTCGTCTCATGGCCCCGCAGTGAAACCGGCCCCGCGCCACCCCCGCCAGGGCCCCCGCCCGGCCCCTGGCTTGATCTCGCCCACGCCCGAACCGGCGCGCGACGGCGCGCGCGAGCGTGGCCGGTCAGGATCCGGTCAGGAGCCGGCTGGGAGGACGGCCACGCCGTCCTCGTCCGCGTAGACCGTGTCGCCGGGGTGGAAGACGGTGCCGCCGATCGTGACCGGGGCGTCGGCGACGCCCGCGCCGGTTTTCGCGCTCTTGCGCGGGGTGGTGCCCAGGGCCTTGACGCCGAGGTCGAGACCGCCGAGCGCGACGCTGTCGCGCACGGCGCCGTTGATGATCAGGCCGGCCCAGCCGTTGCGGACGGCGGCCCCGGCGATGAGGTCGCCGATCAGCGCGGTCCGCAGCGAGCCGCCGCCGTCCACGACGAGCACCGCGCCCTCCCCCGGAGTGTTCACCAGCTCCCGCAGCAGGGCGTTGTCCTCCAGGCAGGACAGGGTCCGCACCGGCCCCGCGAAGAGGCGGCGCCCGCCGAAGCCGCGGAACCCGGTCGCGCAGATCGCGAGGCTCTCGCCGTGCTCGTCGTACAGGTCGGCGGTCGCAACGGGGACGACCGGGGTGGCGGGGGTGATGCTCATGATGCTCTGGGCTCCTCACAGCTCGTGCGTCGCGCCGTGCGCGCCCAGCCTAGGCCCTGTCGTCCAAGTGGTGTGGCCGCGCGGCCTCAGTCGCGGGAGTTGCCGAACAGGATGCGGTAGCCGATCAGCAGCACCAGGGAGCCGGCGATGGCCGAGCCCCAGGTGGCGAGGTCGAAGAACTCGTTCTGGATCGGCCGGTCCAGGAACTTCGCCGAGAGCCAGCCGCCGATGAAGGCTCCGGCGACGCCGATGAGGGTGGTGCCGATCAGGCCCCCGGGGTCCCGGCCGGGCAGCAGGACCTTGGCGATGCCGCCCGCCAGCAGCCCGAGGATGATCCAGCTGAGTATGCCCATGCCCGTCCACTCCACTCTGGTCCGTCACGCGTACCCGTACGCGCGCTCACCAGCGAGGACGCGGATCAGCCCCGAGCGGTTCTCGGCGGAGCCGGATCCCGGTGGAACGGGATCCCGGTGGAACGGGCGGGACCTCAGCGTCCCCGCGAGAGCGTCACCAGGGCCAGACCGACCCCGGCCCCCACCCCCGCCGCCATGACCCCGCAGCGCGAACGCCACGACATCACCGACCACGACGACTGCGCGGAGAGCAGGGAGCCGACGCTCAGCCAGGAGCCGACCGAAGCCACCGACAGGGCGCTGCCGACCGAGCCCACGGACAGCACCGAGCCGACCGACCCGATGGAGAGCACCGATCCCTTGGACCACAGCGAGAGGAACGATCCGTCATCCGCGCAAGCCGTACCGGCGACACCAGGCATGCGTTTCATGCTGCCACACGGACGCCCGGCGCCCGCGTCAGCAGCAGCACCCCGCGCGCCGCCGCGAACGCGCCCGCCACCGCGAGCAGGACCCCCAGCATCCCGCCCTGGAGGCGTTCGCCGAGCAGGACCATGCCGATGGCGGCCGCGGCCAGCGGGTTGGCCAGGTTCACCACCGCCAGCGGTGCGCCCAGCCCGCCCCGGTAGGCCCGCTGGGACAGCAGCAGCCCGCCGATCGCGAACGCCACCACCAGCAGGGCCACGGCCACGACCCGGAAGCTCAGCAGGGATCCGCCGCGGCCTCCCGCCATGGCCACGGTCTGGGTCAGGGCGGACGCCGCCGCGGAGGCCAGCCCGGACGCCGTGGCGTGCCGGAGCCCCGAGCGCGGGTCCCTTCGTACCGTGAGCAGCAGGATCACGGCGGCGGTGGCGCCCGACACGGCGAGCGCCTCGGCCAGGCTGAGGGTGTCGTCGGGGGCCGGGCCCGAGGCCGGGAGCAGCAGCAGGCCGAGCCCGGCGACGGTGGCCAGGGTGCCCCGCCACTCGGTGGCCGCCACCCGGCGCCCGGCCCCGCGCGCGCCGAGCGGGACGGCGGCCACGAGGGTGAGGGCGCCCAGCGGCTGGACCAGCGTGAGCGGCCCGTACCGCAGGGCGGCGGCGTGCAGCAGCGCGGCGGCGGCGTTCAGTCCGGCCGACGACCACCAGGCGCCGGAGCCGAAGAGGGCCTTGGCGCTGCGGGCCACGGCACGCCGGGCGAGCCGTTCCTGGGCCACGGCGGCGGACGCGTAGGCGACGGCGGAGGCGAGGCACAGCAGCAGCGCGAGGGCCGTGGCGTTCATCGTCCCGCCCCTACGGTCACGGCGGGGGCCTCGGCGGCGCCAGCAGCCTCGGCGCCGCCCGGGCCCTCGGCGGCGCCCGCAGCCTCGGCGACGACGCCCCGGCCCGGGACGTGCCGCCGGACGACGGCGGTACGTTTCACCACCGGCCCCGGGATCAGCAGCAGCGCCCCGCCGAGCAGCGCGGTGGCCACGATCGCGTCGAGCCAGTAGTGGTTCGCGGTGCCGACGACCACCAGCAGCGTCAGCAGCGGGTGCAGCAGCCACAGGGCCCGCCACCGCGACCGGGTCGCGGCGATCATCCCGAGGGCCAGCATCAGCGCCCACCCGAAGTGCAGCGAGGGCATCGCTGCGAACTGGTTGGCCATGGTGTCGGTGGCCGGCGCGGCGCCGTAGACGCTGGGCCCGTAGACCTGCCCCGTGTCCACCAGGCGCGCGGCGTCGAGCATCCGCGGGGGCGCGAGCGGGAAGGCGAGGTGCAGGGCGAGGGCGGCGCCGGTGAGGACGGCGAGCACCCGCCGGGCCCACAGGTAGTGGGCGGGCCTGCGCACGTACAGCCAGATCAGGAAGAGGGCGGTCGCGGGGAAGTGGACGGCCGCGTAGTACGTGTTCGCGGTGTGGACGAGGGCGTCGCCGTGCAGCAGCAGCCGCTGGACCGCACCCTCGCCGGGCAGGCGCAGGGCGCGTTCGGCGTCCCAGATCCACCCGGCGTTGCGGTACGCCTCGTCCGTGCGGCCGGTCGACAGCGTCCGGCCGGCCTTGTAGACGGCGAAGAGGCCCGCGACGAGCAGCAGCTCGCGTATGAGGCGGCGGCGCGCCGCCTGGGGGCCGGGGGCCGGCCCGGCGGGTTTCGTAGGAGAGGTCATCCCCCGGTCTCACTTCCTGTACAGCCTGCGCGACGGGTGTCGCGGCGCTGCGCCGCACCGGCCGGTCGGGCCGCGGAGCACATCGACACGCCAGTGTATCGATACATTGGCGTATCGATACGCGGGTGTAGCGATAGCGCTCGATTCCCGTACACTCGCCCTACCGGACCAAGCAGCCGAGGAGAGCCGCACCCCATGACGTCGACGCCGACCGCCGCGCGCCGCTCCAAGATCAGCCCGGAGCGTGTGCAGGAGTTCTACGACGCCGTCCTGGAGCAGCTGCGCGAGCACGGGTACGAGGCGCTGACCATGGAGGGCGTCGCCGCCCGCGCCTGCTGCGGCAAGTCGACGCTCTACCGGCAGTGGAAGACCAAGCCGCAGCTGGTGGCGGCCGCCCTGCGGGCGAACCGGCAGGGCACGCTCGCCGCCGTGGACACCGGCTCGCTGGCCGGCGATCTGCGCGAGGCGGCCCGGATCGCGGCCGGCACCTCGGGCCGCGACACCCGCCTCACCCAGGCCCTCGGGCATGCCGTGCTCAGCGACGAGGAGCTACAGGCGGCGCTGCGCGAGGCGCTGGTGGAGCCGGAGCTGACGGCGTTCAACGCGATGGTGGAGCGGGCCGTCGCGCGTGGTGAGATCACCGCGGACCATCCGGCGGTGGAGTTCCTGCCGGCGCAGCTGATGGGTGTGCTGCGGATCCGCCCGGTGCTGGAGGGCCGCTACGCCGACGCCGACTATCTGGTCCGGTTCGTCGACGCGGCCCTGCTTCCCGCCCTCGGGCTCACCCCCTAGAACCGGTGGGCCGCCGTCTTCGATGACCGGACGGCGACCCGCCCGCGCTGCCTCGTGGGGACGGCGGCAGCGCGCCACCCGGACCGGGCGGCGGACACTCGCGCGACGAGTGCCCGCCGCCCGATCTGTGCGGCCCCGGCCGCGAGGCGGCATCAGGACCGACGGTTGATCAGATCATGACCGGACGGCCCCCATGGTCCGGGCGAACTCCTCCGGACCCGCCTCGTAGCCCCGTACGGCGGCGTCCAGCGTCCAGGCGCCCGAGGCGTCGCGGACGAACTCCGCGACCGTGGCCGCCGTGGCCGCCGCGACGGCGGCGAAGTCGGTCTCGGCGAGGTCCGTGTAGCCCTCGCGGACGCGGAGCCCGGCGCCGCCGATGTCCGCGAAGGTCTTCACCCCCGTCCCCGCTCCCGTGCCCGCCTCGGCGTCCTGGATCACCACGCCCACCACGACCCGGGTCAACTCGGTCGAGAGCCGGTCGAGTTCGAGGGTCATCACCTCGTCGAAGCCGAAGCCCTGGCCGGTCTGGCTGTCCCGGTTCAAGGTGATCGTCCCGTCGGGGGCGCGGCTGCCGAAGTGCACGAGGTAGACCGGCTCCCCGTGCGGGTCCCGCGCGCCGTAGACCGCGGCCAGTATGTCCAGGTCGTTCGCGGGCGTGCCCGCCGGGCTGGGGTCCCACCGCAGCGCGATCTCCACCTTGGCCAGGCCCTTGCGTACTCCGCTCACTGAACTCCCCCTCCGTGTACCGGGTGTTGCCCGGCCATGCTGTCACGCGCGCGCGAACCGGGCAGGCCCCACCGTAGGTTCCCGGCCAAACCGGGTCACTGCCCGAGGTCGATCCGTACGGTCTCCACCCAGCCCGGCGGCTCCGGCGCCGCCTGCCCGATCAGGGCGGCGATCAGCCGGCAGGACGGGGTCTCCCGCGGCCACGGCGTGTACCCGTCGGTCAGCACGACGACGATGTTCGGCCGGTCGGGCAGGGCCAGCGCGGCGCGGATGCCGACGGTCATGTCGGTGCCGCCGCCCCCGGCCAGGGTCACCTGCTCGGCACTGGTCACCCGGGTCACGGCGTGCACGTCGGCGTCGCAGGCCAGCACGGCGACCCGGTTGCCGCCGATGCCCACCTCACGCAGCACACCGGTGACTTCGGCGAGCGCGGCGGCGAGATCGTCCTCGCCCATCGACCCCGAGGTGTCGATGACGATCGCCACCCGGGGCAAAGGCCTCCGCAGGCTGGGCAGCACCACGCGGCCGCCGAGCGCGGGGGTGCGGCGCGAGGGGCGGCGGTAGGTGTAGTCCACCGCGCCCGCCGCCCAGGCGGCGGCCTCCCGGACCGCCCCGGACAGCGCCCGGCGCCAGTCGACGGTGGGTTCCAGCAGCTGCCGCGCCCAGCGCTGCCAGCCGGCCGGGACGGTGCCGCGGGCGCGCTGGTGGGCCCGGATGGCCTCGGCGCTCTGGCGGCGCAGGGCCTCGGCCTCCACCGGGCCGAGCCGTGCCGGGCCCGCGGCCTCGCCGAGCTCCCACGGCATCGGGGTGCCGTGCGCGCCGGAGCCGCAGTCCGCCGCGTGCGGGGGCGTGGCCGGGATCGCGGGGAGGTAGCTCTCGAACATGCCGCCCGTGGGCAGGCCGAAGTGCCTCGGCTCCACCCGGCCTTCGGGCAGGGCCAGCCCGTCGGCGAGGAGGTCGTCGTTGATCTCGCAGTCCTGGGCGATGTTGACCCGGAGGTGGTCGCGCTGGTCTGCGGCCGGGAGCCGGCCGGCCCGCGCGTGGTGGTCGCGGAGCAGGTGGGCGACCTCGTGGATCCACACCCCGGCGAGCTCGGCGACGGGCGTCGCGTCGACGAAGGCGGGCGAGACGTAGCAGCGCCAGTGCCGGTCCACGCCCATGGTGGGGACGTGCGCGGACGGCACCACCGTCAGCGCGTACAGGGCGGAGGCGAGGTACGGGCGGGCCTGCGCCGCCTTGTAGCGGGCGGCGAGCAGCTTCGCCCGGTCCAGGTCCGCGGCCGCGCCGACGGGGTCTGCCACTCCCCCTCGCCCTCGGCCTCAGCCGCTGCCGGGCAGCGCGCCCGCGAGCTGGAGCAGCTCCACGAAGGCGTCGATCCCGGCGGGTACGGGCCAGTCCAGGTCACGCATCGCGGCGAGGTCGGCGGCCGCCCGCGCGGCCACGTCGGGCACGCCCGCGTCGACGGCCTTGGCCAGGACCGCCCAGCCGGCCTCCCAGCGGGGGCGGGTGGGCTCGCTCTGCACGGCCGCGACCACGGCGATCAGGAACGCCAGCTGCCGGTCGCCGCGCTCGGGCAGCGCGAAGGCGTCCGGGTCGGCCAGCACCCGGTCCGGGTCGGGCAGGTCGAGGTGCTCCATGTACGAGAGCAGCTCCAGGCCGGCGGCCTCCCCCACGGCCCCGGTGAGGGCGGTGGCCAGCGCCTCGCGGCCCGCGCCGGCCGCGTACCCGGCGGCCAGCAGCCGGAGTGCCATCTCCCACGTACGCGGCGAGGGCCAGGCGCGGCCGCGGCCCTCGGCCTCCTTCGGCATGTGGTGCACCAGGCCGGGCCGGGCCGTCAGGAAGCCGGAGATCACGCCGCGCGCCCGGGCTGCCGAGCCGGGGATCCGGGCGGGGTCGACGGCGGGGATGGCGACCTCGGGCCAGGTCCCGGCCATGCCGCGGGCGACGGTGCGGGGGTCGTGGGTCCAGTCGAGGTGCACGAACCGGTTGGCCAGCGGCGGGCTGAGGTGCCAGCCGTCGGCCGCGCTGGAGGGCGGGTTGGCCGCGGCGACGATCCGTACCGACTCGGGCAGCGCGAGGCTGCCGACGCGGCGCTCCAGCACCACGCGCAGCAGGGCGGCCTGCACGGCCGGCGGGGCGGAGGACAACTCGTCGAAGAACAGCAGCCCGTGGCCGGTGCGGGCGAGGCGGACCGCCCAGTCCGGCGGGGCCATGGGGACGCCGGTGGTGGCGGGGTCGTCGCCGACGATGGGCAGCCCCGCGAAATCGGAGGGCTCGTGGACGCTGGCGATGACCGTCTCCAGCCCGACCCCGAGGGCGGTGGCGAGCCGTTCCATGCCGGCGGACTTGCCGATGCCGGGCTCGCCCCACAGGAGGACGGGCTGATTGGCCGTCACCGCTAGGGCGAGCGCCTCCAGTTGGGGGTTGACGGCGGGCTCGGTACGGGTGCCGCCGAGGCGGGCGTTGAGGGCGTCGGCCGCGGCGAGGGCGCGCGGGGGCTGCGCATGCCGCTGGGCGCTCATGCGTCTTCCCCGCCTTCGGAAGACCCGTCTTCGGGGTCCTCGGGCTCCGAGGGGTCCTCGTCGTACGCGGACTCTTCCATGTACTCGTCCCACCAGTCGGCGCCGATGCCGGGGAACTCCTCGTCCGCCCGGCGCCGCAGGAAGGCCAGGTCGGTGCGCTTGTAGCGGCGGATGTCCTGGGAGAGGGACAGTTCCATGTCGTCGACGACGTCGATCCGGGACCCGGCCGCGAGCAGCGCGCGGACCAGGTCCGCCGAGCCGCCCCAGTGCACCGCCGACTGGAGCGGGGTGCGCTGGTTCACGTCCTGGGACTCCAGGTCCAGCCCGGCCGCCAACAGCCTGGGCAGCAGCTGCTCGTGGTCGAGGAGGTGGAGTGCGTGGAGCAGCCCGCGCCGCCTCCCGTCCCGGATCCGGGGGCTGACGCCGGCGTCCAGCAGCGCCAGGACGCCCGGGGTGTCGCCGTGCTGGACCCGCAGGAAGAAGTCCCGGTGCTCGGCGCGCAGGGCGCGCGGCAGCCGGCCCTCCCCCGTGATCCAGGTCTGCTCGACGGCGAAGCAGCCGGTGACGGCGCCGCCGAACGCCCTCAGTGCGCGCTCCCGTTGCTGTTCCTCGGGGGTGTGCGGCATCTCCAGCAGGCCGCCGCGCGAGCGCACCTCGTGCCAGCCGCCGCGGCACCGCACCCGGACGGGCTTGCCCTCGGCCGGACCGGGCGGTCCGACGGCGGGGCCGGCGCCCGGGAACAGGGCGTCGGTGACGAGCGGGTGGAGTTCGCGCGGGGTGATCCGGCCGAGCCGTACGAGTTCGAGGTCGGGCAGCCGCTTCCAGGCGTACTCCGGCAGCCGGGCGAGGCGCGCCGCCTCGTCCCGCTGTGCGATGTACCGGGCCCGGACCGGGCCGTCGGGGCCGTGCGGGGCCTCGCCGACCGCGTCGAGCCGGATGGTGAGGTAGCCGGTGCTGACCCGGAACGCGGCGCCGGCTCCGGCGGCGGCGAGGCGGCGTACTCCGGCCCGCAGCCGGGTCAGGTCGAGGGCGTTGGTCGCGAGGACCGCCTCCGGGTCCGCCGGGCGGCCGTAGGTCCGCGTCCGCTCGGGGGCGGTCAGGTCCCGCTCGACGCCCGCGGCCGCGTAGGCCTCGCGGGAGTCGCCGCGGGACTGGAGGAGGGTGATCCACTCGGCGTTGCCGGCGGGGTCGGCGGCGCCGGGGTCGGCGCGGGGCAGCTCGTCGGGGCGCAGCGGCGTGCCGTCGGCGTGGAAGAAGGGCAGCCGTCCGTCGCCGGCGCCGAGCAGTTCGCGCAGTGCGCCGGCGCGGCGGGCGTCCCAGAGCGGGCGGGCCGCGGTCCAGTTCTCCACGAGGAAGCCGGAGTACGGGACGTACGGCCGTACCGGGTCGACCGGCTCGCACAGCAGCCGCAGCCGCTGCGGCCCCTCGGTCATGGCGGAGGTGGAGACGGAGAGGGACGGCGCGCCGGGGGCCGTGCCGTAGGTGGCGAGCAGCACCCGGAGGTCGGTGGCGATCGTCGTACGGCCGCCGAGCCCGCGGGGCAGGTGCCAGCGCAGCAGGTCGGGCGCCAGGTGGCGGAGGTCGTCCTCCAGGGCTTCGGCGACGGACGCCCCGTAGCGCGACGCGATGTCGGCCGGCTCGAAGCGGACGTCCACGGCCGCGGCGGCGCAGGCGGCCCGCCAGTCGCCGGCCAGCCGGTGCGCGGTGGCGCGCTCGATCATCCAGCCGGGTACGGCGTAGCGGCGGATCCGCTGCCAGGTCGAGACGTCCTCCGGCGCGATCCCGCCGGGCAGGACCCCTTCGGGCACCTCCTTGTACCGGTACCCCGGGCCCGCCCCGCTCATCGGTACACGCTGCCGATGGCGCGCAGGTCGGGGTGGGTGGGCCGGGCGGGGCGCAGGCGTTCGGCGAAGGAGCGCTTGACGCGGCGGGGCAGGCCGGGACCGAGTCCGACGTACTCCAGTGGGGAGTCGGCGGGCATCGCGGCCAGCAGGCCCTTCGCGCCGCGCCCGGTGAGTCCGGTGTGGCGCAGCTCCAGGCGGCGCAGGGGGCTGCCGGGGAGCGCGGAGGCCAGGGCGTACGCGCCCTCGTCGCCGGTGGAGTTGCCGTGGGAGCCGAGGCTGCGCTCGGACATCGCGCGGCCGAGGTCCAGGGTGTCGATGCCGCCGAGGGCGTCGGCGAGGGAGCGGGCGCCGGCGGGGCCGATGCCGTTGCCGCCGAGGCCGAGGCGGACGGGGCGGGAGGGGTCGGCGGCCGCGGCGGCGGCGAGGACGGCCGTGCCCGCGTCGCCGAGGTGGTTGGCGGGGAGGTACAGCTCGCGGACCCCGGCGTCGCGGATGAGTGCGGCCAGCAGCGGGGCGTCGGCGGCGGTGAGGCCGTTGCCGCCGAGGAAGAGCCGCTCCAGGGGGGTCTCGCGGTGGGTGAGGGCGTCGAGGAGGTGCCGTACGCCTTCGGCGCCGACGCCGGTGTTGACCAGGTCGAGGGTGCGCAGCGTGGTGTTGCGGCGCAGCAGGGCGGCGAGGTCGCGGGCGCCGTCTTCGTGGACGGGGTTCCGCTTGAGCCAGAGGGCATGGACGGTGGTGTCGTCGGCGAGGGCCCCGGCGAGGGCGCTCACGCCGTCCGGGCCGATCCGGTTGCAGCCGAGGTACAGGGTGCGCAGCCCGTGCCCCTCGCCGAGGGCTCCGGCGAGGGTGCGGGCGCCGTCGTCGCCGATGGAGTTGGTGCCGAGCAGCAGGTGCCGGGCGTGCGCGGAGGCGGCGGCCACCGGCAGCAACCGGGCCGCGCCGGCCGGACCGAGGCCCTGCTTGCACAGGTCGACGCGGCCGTCGCTGCGGAGGGTGCCGAGCGGGAACTCCTCGTCGGTGTCGACGCGTTCGGCCGCCGCGAGCCGTTCGAGCAGCGGGTCGAGCCCGGCCGGGTCTGCGAGTGGCAGGTCGGGGTGCTCGATCGCGGGGCAGCGTACGGGTGTCGGCTGTGTCATCACCACTCCACCGGTCCTTCGCCGGTGCCCGGCGTCCACAACGACATGAAGAAGACGCAAGACCGGTCGGATTCGAACCGACGTCCTCCAGCTCGATGCGTGGGCGCGACGACCTCTGCGCTACGGCCTTGCTGCCCGCGATCATACCGACCCGCCGACCGGAACTCGATCACCAGTTTGACCGGTTCCCGCCACCCGAACGGGGCCCGAGGGCTACCAGTCGCCGTCCCGGACCGGTTTGCCCGGCCTTGGGGTCGGGCCGACGGATTTGATCTGGGGCGGGGTCGGCGGGGTCCAGGGGGTGTGGTCGTCGCCGAGCCAGTCACCGACCGGCTTGACCTGGGCCAGGGTTCCCGTCGAGGGGAGGTCGTGGCCGCTCTCGTCGTAGTAGTCGTACCAGGGCAGCCCGGCCCTGGTGTACGCGGCGCGGTCGACGGGTGAGGGCGGCGGTTCCTCGCCGGTGATGCGGCGCCAGGCCGGCGGGGTCACCAGGTGGACGAAGACCCGGGCGGCGGGCTCCCGCGCCCAGGCGGTCAGCGCCCGGTCGTCGCGGTAGACCTCCTGCTGCATCGAGCCGCCGACGCCGAGCCCCATCGCGGGAGCGGCGGCCATGGCGGGAGCGGCCGGGGCGGCCGCCGGCGGGGGCACCGGACCGCCGTAGCCGAAGCCCCCGGCGGGAGCCGCCGGGCCGCCGTACAGGCCGCCGCCTCCCGGCGCGGGCGGCGGCGGAGGGAGCAGCCGGGCCCGCTCCGCCTCCCGCCAGCGCTCCAGCGCCTGCGGCCCGAGCCCGAACGCCTGGAGCTGGACCCCGCCCGTGGTCTCCTCGCCGGTGACCTGTCCCTCGACCGTCGCGCCGAGCCCGAGGGGCACCGCCACGAACTGCCGGACCGTCCCGTCGCCCGAGTTGATCCCGTCGAGCCACGGCTGCCGGGGCAGCACCACGTAGTTCTGCGGGTCGCGCGCGAGCCGCCCCGACCACCGCTCGCCGGAGACCGCGCACACCTTGCCCACGCCGACCTGGAGCGCGGCCGGCTCCCGGGTCCCGGCGAAGCTCAGCCACATCGCCTCGCGCAGGTACACCGGCAGCATCACGCCACCTTTGGCCCGCCATTCCGCCGGAACCGTGTCCGGGTAATCCTCGACCCGCCGCAGCGGGAACTCCCCCAGATTCGGCGGCAATGCGTGCGTTCCCGATTCAGGAAGCCGCAATGTCCTGATGAATCGGACATGTACTCCATCACCCAACAGCAGCGTATTGCCGTCGATCCTCACCGAATCCGTCACCGCTTCCCGCCCCTCGTTCCATCGAGATCCACGTCAAGATCCATATTCGCCGAAGATCCTTCGCCGGGGCCGGATCGTTATCCTCAAATTTTGCTCAGATCCCGTGACACCGCGCCGCGACCTTCCTAGCTTCCTCATACACGCGCCAAGCCGAACCCATGGTTCCGCTCGTGAACGAGTTACCCAATTCTCCGATTTACCCGATTCACCCTTCCCGCGTCTCCCGCGTGACCCGCGTGACCCGTGTTCCCGAGGAAAGAGTCCAGCATGAAGGTTTCCAAGGCCGGTGCGGTCGCCGCGACCATCGCGGTAGCCCTGACCGCCTCCGGGTGCTCGGAGGACGCCAAGGAGCCCATCGAAATCGGCATCAAGTTCGACCAGCCGGGCATCGGGTTCCGCGAGCAGGACGGCAGCTTCACCGGGTTCGACGTCGATGTGGCCACGTACCTCGCGAAGCAGCTCGGCTACAAGGCGAACGAGATCGAGTTCAAGCAGGTCTACAGCGCCGACCGGGAACTGCTGATCCAGTACAACGAGGTCGACTTCGTCGCCGCCAGCTATTCGATCAGCGACAAGCGCAAGGAGAAGGTCGACTTCGCCGGCCCGTACTTCATCGCGCACCAGGACGTGCTGGTCCGCGCCGACGACGCCGGCATCACCAAGGCCGAGGACCTCAACAGCAAGAGGCTGTGCTCCGTGACCGGCTCGACCTCGGCCGCGAAGGTGAAGGCCCTCGCGCCCAAGGCCAGCGTGATGGAGCTGGAGAGCTACTCGGAGTGCCTCGTCGCCGTTCAGGACGGCTCGGCCGACGCCATGACCACCGACAACTCCATCCTGGCCGGCTACGCGGCCAGGAAGGGGAACGAGGGCAAGTTCAAGCTGCTCGGGCTGAGCCTGAGCAACGAGAACTACGGCATCGGCGTCAAGAAGGGCAACAAGGAACTCCAGAAGAAGATCAACGACGCCCTCACCAAGATGGTGTCGGACGGCGCCTGGGAAGCGGCCGTGAAGAAGAACTTCGGCCCGGCGAACTACAAGTACGAGCCCGCCCCCGCGGTCACGTCGAGCAGCTGACGATCGTCGAGGCGGTGGCCGGGTCCGACCAGTCGGAGTCGAAGCGGGCGTTGACCACGTAGAGCCGGCCGCCGTGCACCGCCGCCGTCGTCGGCTCGTCGAAGCGCGGGTCGGTGATCTGCTTGACGAACCGGGCCCGCCGCCCGTCCACGCTGAGGGTGAACACGTCGATGGCGTAGTCCCAGTTGCGTACGACGTACAGCGTGCGGCCGTGTACGACGAGCCCGTCGCCGTTGCCCACCGCCCCGCCGTCGAGCACGGTACGGGTGGCGGCGCCGGTGCGCGGGTCGACGCGGAACAGCGCCCGCGCGTTGTCGTTGACCACCAGCAGCGCCCGGTCGTCCGGGGTCCGCTCGATCCCGTTGGCGCCCCAGTACTGGCCGCCGGGCGGGGTCGGGACCCATTCGCCGCCGAGCGGCAGCGGGCGCGGGGCACTGCCGGCGCCGGTGAGAGCGCGTTCGGCGGGCAGGAAGTACAGGACGTCGTTGAACGAGTCGGTGAACCAGGCCCCGCCGCAGCCGACGATGACGTCGTTGACGAAGGCGGTGCCCGTCGCGGCCCGGTGGGTCGCCAGCACCCGCCCGTCACCGGCGTGGACGACGCGGATCCGGCCGTCGGCGCCGCCCGCGACGAGGAGGCGGCCGTACGCGTCCAACTTGAGCCCGACGGACATCGAGCCGGGGCCGGGGCTCGGGCTGATGATCCGCCCGGCGCCGGTGGCCAGGTCGACGCGGTAGAGCGAGCCGTCGAGGAGCGAACCCGTGTAGGCCGTGCCCCGGGGCGAGACCGCGATGCCCTCGGGCTGGAAGCCGGCCGGGGTGGCGATGGTGTCGGGGCGGTGTGTCCCGGCGGCCCGCGCGTGGGCGAGCGGTGCGAGCGGTCCGACGAGCGCGGCGCCGCCGAGGGCGGCGGCCGCGCCGATGAAACCGCGTCGGCCCAGGGATCCGGTCGTTCCAGTCACGGCGGTGTCCTTCCAAATGCCTTGGCAACAGCATGGGTTGACCCGCCCACCTCAGCACACCACCCGCGCCCCGTCAGTCCCGGACCCGGACACTTCACAAGGGAATGAGGAGCTTCCCCTTCTCGTTCACGGCCGGCCCTGAGGCACTCAGGAGACCGGCGCCTTGGCCCGCAGCACCTTCAGGAACTCCCGCATCCAGGCCGAGTGGTCGGGCCACGCGCGGGCCGAGACGAGGGTGCCGTCGACGACGGCCTCCGCGTCCTGGAACGCGGCGCCGGCCGCCTTCATGTCCGGCTCGAGGGCCGGATAGGCGGTGACCCGGCGGCCGTCCAGGGCGCCGCTCGCGGCGGTGATCAGCGGCCCGTGGCAGATCTGGGCGATCGGCTTGTCGGCGTCGGCGAACGCGGACAGGATCCGCCGCACCTCCGGGTCGTTGCGCAGGTACTCCGGCGCCCGGCCGCCCGGGACGACCAGGGCCGCGTAGTCCTCGGTGACGACGTCGGCGAAGGCCAGGTCGGCCGGCCAGGTGTAGCCGGGCTTCTCGGTGTAGGTGTCGAAGCCGTCCTCGAAGTCGTGCACCACGAAACGCAGCTTCTTCACCGACGGGGCCGCGATGTGCACCTCGTACCCCTCCTCGCGCAGGCGCTGGTAGGGGTAGAGGACCTCCAGCGACTCCGCCGCGTCGCCGGTCACGATGAGGATCTTCACTGCCATGGGCTGCTCCCGGTGGGGCTGTTCACGCTCGGCTCGGCCCCCGCTGGGACCCCCGCTACCGTGCCCGCCCCGGACCTCCCTGCCAAGGGGGCCTCACCCGCCATCACCCACTCGGACCAGCGACGAAGTCCCCCGGTCCGACACGTTTCCTTAACCTGTTGGGCACATGACAATGTGACCCTCGCTCTGCCACTGACGCCCCGCCAACTGCCAGGCGGGGGCGGTGCGTGTGAAGAGGTTCCCCCACGTCATGAGAATCTTCCGTCGTACCCCATGGGCCGCCGGCATCGCCGCCGCGGCCGTGTTCCTCGTACCGGCGGCCGCCTCGGCCGGCCAGCAGCGCGCGGCGGCTCCCCACGCCGACGCGGCTGCCCCGGCCGCCGCGACCACCGCGACCTCGGCCGTCGACGCGTACTACGCCGGCACTGAGGGCAAGACCGGCGCCGCGCTGAAGACCGCGCTGCACGACATCATCAAGAACCAGTCCAAGGTGACCTACGACGGCGTGTGGAACGCGCTGAAGGTGACCGACCAGGACCCGGCGAACCCGAACAACGTCATCCTGGTCTACTCGGGCCGCTCACAGTCCAAGAACACCAACGGCGGCGGCGTCAACGACTGGAACCGCGAGCACGTCTGGGCCAAGAGCCACGGCGACTTCGGCACCGCCACCGGCCCCGGCACGGACCTGCACCACCTGCGGCCCGAGGACGTCACCGTCAACAGCACCCGCGGCAACAAGGACTTCGACAAGGGCGGCAGCCCGGTCTCCGAGGCCCCGGGCAGCTACACCGACTCCGACTCCTTCGAGCCGCGCGACGCGGTCAAGGGCGACGTGGCGCGCATGCTCCTCTACATGGCCGTGCGCTACGACGGCGGCGACGGCTTCGCCGACCTGGAGATGAACGACAAGGTCAACAACGGGTCCGCCCCGCTGTTCGGCAAGATCAGCCTGCTGAAGCAGTGGAACCAGGCGGACCCGCCGGACGCCTTCGAGCAGCGCCGCAACCAGGTCATATTCGACACCTACCAGCACAACCGGAACCCGTTCATCGACCACCCCGAGTGGGTCAACTCCATCTGGTAGTCCGGGCCCGGTCCGGTCCGGCGCTAGAGCCGGTCCGCGAGGGCCTTGAAGTCCGTCCACGGCTGCTGCGGCGTGCGCGCGTCCCAGACCTTCTGGGACAGCGCCGCCAGCGGGAGCCGGATGCCGGCCGCGACCTGGTCCTGGGTCTGGGCCCCGGCCAGGTCGCTCCAGACGGCGAGCCGGCCGCCCAGGATCTGGTCCGCGTACGTCGCGGGCACGGGGGTCGTACCGCGCAGCACCAGCGGTGTCCACTGCTCGTAGATCCGCTGGCCGGTCGGGTACGTGAACTGGTTGGGCTGCCCCAGCACGTAGTAGAGGTACTCGTCGTTCAGGTTGACGAGCTTGCGGCCCTCGCGCAGGTACTCCAGCGGCGGCCGGGCGCCCAGCTCCTTACCGGTCCAGTACTCGACCTGGATGTCCTTGGCGGCGCTCGTCACCCCGCCCGCGAAGAACCCGTCGTTCCACGCCTTGAGCGCCTTCCCCGACGGCCGCACCACGTCCGCGCGGTCGTTCAGCCAGCCCGTCGCCAGGTCCTGGACCCGCGCCGAGGGCCCGTACCGCTGCCGCGCCGCCTGCGCGAGCTGCGGGAAGGAGGCCTGCGGGTCGCGGTAGACCAGCGCCTGGTACTCGTCGGCGCCCAGGTGCCAGGCCCCGCCCGGGAACAGCGGCTGGTACTCGCGCAGCAGTTCGTCCACGAGCTTGGCCGACGCCGGGTTGGATATGTCCACGGCGCCCTTGACGGCCCGCCCCTGTACGTCGCGCAGCTGGAGGTCCGGGTGGGCGCGCAGCACCGCGCCGAGGTGGCCGGGCGAGTCGATCTCGGGGACCACCGTGATGTGCAGCCGGGCGGCGAGGGCGTTGATCTTCCGGACCTGGGCCTTGGTGAGGTGCGGTTCGGACACGATCTCGGGGTGCGTGTCGGACTCGATCCGGAAGGCCTGGTCATCGGAGAAGTGCAGGCCGAGCTGGTTGAGCTTAAGGTCGGCCATCTCGCGCAGCCGGTCCTCGATCCAGTCGGGGCTGAAGTGCTTGCGCGCTATGTCGAGGTTGAGGCCGCGCTGCGGCTTGGCGGGAGCGTCGCGCACGACTCCCTCGGGGGCCGAACCGCCGCTCTTCACCGCCTGCTTGAGGGTGCGGGTGCCGTAGAAGACGCCGGCCTCGTCGGGGCCGGTGATGTGCGCCTGCCCGTCCCGCACGGTGAGGGTGTACGACTCGGGGGTCCCGGAGTTCTTCGCGCCGAGGGCGAGTTGGACGTCGCCGCGGCGCGGTTCGGCTGACTCCGCGTAGCCGATGCCGAGTTCGCCGGCGAGCAGCTTGCCCTCGTCGGACAGGGCCGCGCTGTTGGCCGGCGGGACGACCACGCGGGCGTCGGGGGCGGGCTTCCAGCCGGGGCCGCGGGCCGGCTCGTGCTCCCGCACCGCCGGGATGGTGCGCGGGGCCGTGGAGAGCGGGTAGGACGGTGTCGGCGACGGGGCGGCGGCCTCGGGGGTGTCCGTGTCGGAGGCGGCGGGGACCCCGCTGGTCGGGCCGCCCGTCGCGGCGGACCGGGTGGCGCCCGGGCTCGCGGGGCTCGCCGTACAGCCCGGTACGGAGACGAGGGAGACCAGCGCGGCGACCGTGGCCGTCGCGATCACGTTGCCTCTCCTGATCCGCGTGGACTGGTTCATGATGTGCCCGTGTCCCCCGTACCAAAGTGGCACGGGGGACGGGGCGGCGCGACCCGGGGCGTCAGTTCGACCCGGCCGGCTCCTCGCTCAGGCCGTGATCGGCTCGCCGGTCAGCCCTTCGAGCGCGGCGAGCGCGACGGCCGCGAAGCCGTGGTCCTGGTCGGGGGCGCCGCCGCCCACGCCGATCGCGCCGATGAGGCGGTCGTCGCGGTGGACGGGCAGGCCGCCGGCGATGAACAGCAGCGGGCGGTCGAGGGCCGTGGGCAGCGTGTGGAAGAGCCCGCCGGGCTGGACGGCGTCGACGAGGTCGGCGGTCGGGGCGTTCAGCTGGAGGGCGGTGAAGGCCTTGCGGGTACTGGTCTCGCCGGAGATCAGCACGGCGCGGTCGTCGCGGCGGAAGGCGAGCAGGTGGCCGCCGGCGTCGAGGACGGTGACGCTGACGGCGACCCCGGCGCGCTCGGCGGCGGCGCGGGCGGCGGCGACGAGCAGCTCGGCGTCCTCGGTGGTCAGCGGGGCGACGGCGGTACGGGCGGCGGCGGTGGCGGCGGTGGCGGCGGTGCGGGACATGCGGGGTTCTCCTGTGGGTGACGTAACGAGCAATGCGGTGTGAAGCGGATCAGGGGTGACCCGGCTCAGCGGCGGACCGGATCGGCGGGCGGCCGGCCGGCCGGCCCAGCAAGCGGACCGGCACGGCGGGCGGCCGGGTCAATGGCAGACCGGCACCGCGGGCGGCCGGGTCAATGGCGGACCGGCACCGCGGGCGGCCGGGTCAGTGGCGGACCGGCACGGCCTCGGCCTCGGCCGTCGAGCCCGCGGCGACGCGGCTTTCGGCGCCGCCCGGGCGCGACCCGGCCGTGCGGCGCGCCAGCGCGCCGGAGACGAGGGCCAGGACCAGCGCGGAGCCGGCCAGCGCCGCGCCCACCCAGTTCGGGGCGGTCCAGCCGAGCCCGGCGGCGATGACGAGCCCGCCCAGCCAGGCGGCGAGGGCGTTGCCGAGGTTGAAGGCTCCGATGTTGACGGCGGAGGCCAGCGTCGGGGCGCCCGCGGCCTGGTCCAGGACCCGCTTCTGCAGCGGCGGCACGGTGGCGAAGCCGAGCGCCCCGATCAGGACGACGGTGGCGGCGGCGCCGGCCTTCGTGTGGGCGGTGACGGTGAACACGGCCAGTACGACGGCCAGCGCGCCCAGCGACACGTACAGCATCGGCATCAGCGCCCGGTCGGCGAAGCGGCCGCCGATCAGGTTCCCGGCGACCATGCCGAGGCCGAAGAGCACGAGCAGCCAGGTCACGGAAGTGTCGGCGAACCCGGCGACGTCGGTCATCATCGGCGTGATGTAGGTGATGGCGGCGAAGACCCCGCCGAAGCCGAGGACGGTCATCGCCATGGCGAGCAGTACCTGGACGTTGCGGAAGGCGGCCAGCTCGTGGCGGATCCGGACCCCCTCGGGCCGGGGCAGCTCGGGGACCAGCTTGGCGATGCCGAGCAGGCCGAGTACGCCGAGCGCGGCGACGATCAGGAAGGTGACGCGCCAGCCGGCGTTCTGGCCGACCAGGGTGCCGAGGGGGACGCCGACGACGTTGGCCACGGTCAGGCCGGTGAACATCATCGCGATCGCGCCGGCCTTCTTCTCGGGGGCGACGAGTCCGGCGGCGACGACCGAGCCGATGCCGAAGAAGGCACCGTGGGCGAGGGAGGCGACGACACGCCCGGCGAGCATGACCTCGAAAGCGGGGGCGAGCGCGGAGAGCACGTTGCCGGCGATGAACAGGCCCATCAGGAGCATCAGCATCCGCTTGCGGGGGACGCGGGTGCCGAGCACGGTCATCAGGGGGGCGCCGAGGACGACGCCGAGGGCGTAGCCGGTGACCAGGAAGCCCGCCGTCGGGATGGAAACACCGTAGTCGGCGGCGACCTCGGGGAGCAGGCCCATGATCACGAATTCGGTGGTGCCGATCCCGAAGGCTCCGATGGCCAGGGCGAGGAGTGCGAGAGGCATGAGGGGAGGTGTCTTTCAGGTGAGACAGCGCAGGCCGCATTCGGTTGCTTTCGCGGCTTACGTGCGACCACATTAGTTGCAGGCGCGGGTTAATCGCAAACGCGGGCTATTGCGGCAGTGTCATATCCTGGTGAGACAACGCTCAGAAGGATCTGAAGGAGGAGTCCATGACGGTCGCGGACACTGCAACCACCGCCCTCTCCCAGGGCTGGTGTGCCCTCTCCCTCCTGCACGGCCGGATCGAGGCGCACATCGAGCGGGCGCTCCAGGGCGGCCACGACCTGAGCGTCCGCGAGTACTCCCTGCTGGACGTGCTCAGCCGCCAGCACACCGGCCACCTGCGGATGCAGCAGGTCGCCGACTCGGTGGTGCTGAGCCAGAGCGCGACCACCCGGCTCGTCAGCCGGCTGGAGGACCGCGGGCTGCTCAACCGCTTCATCTGCGACACCGACCGGCGCGGCATCTACACCGACGTGAGCGAGGCCGGGCTGGAACTGCTCGCCGCCGCGCGGCCGACGAACGACGCCGCTCTGCGGGAGGCTCTGGACGAGGCCGCGCGGGATCCGGAGCTGGCGCCGCTGGTCGCCGCCCTGGAGAACATGCACCGCACCGGGCCGTCCCTGGTGGCGGGCGCCGCCCGGGCCGCCTGAGGCGGAGCCGCCCGACGCGAAGGAAGCGGAGGCGGCACGACGCGAGGAAAGGGGTGTCCCGCCGACGCGATCGGCGGGGCACCCCTTCTTCTCGGCCCGTCAGAGCCTCGGTTCCTCGGCCCGTCAGAGCCTCGGCGGCTCCGACGACGTCGCGCTGCGGGCAGCCGACGGGCTGCCCGTGCCGGTCGGCGGGGCCGAGGACGCCGACGGCGGCCGCGGGGAACCCGACGGCGTCGGGCCCCGCGAGGGCGGAACGGCGGACCGCGACGGGCTAACCGGCGGCGACGACACGGAGGGACTCGGCGTCGAGCTGCCCCCGGGGGACGGCGAAGCCGACGGCTCCGGCGTCGGAGTTCCCCGCTGCGGCGTCGGACCGGAGGTGTTCGGGGGCCGCGGCGTACCCGGGGTGCTGAACTCGGGCGGCGCGGCCGGCGGCTCCTGGCGCGCCGGGCCGGCCCCGGGCGCGAGGACGACGAAGCCGATGACCGTCGCGGCGGCGGCCAGCCCGGCCGCCAGGGGCAGCGCGAAGCGGCGCGTACGCAGCCACGCGACACCGGACATCCCGCGGACGTGCGGTCCCGGCGGATCGGCGGGCCGCAGCTCGCTCACGGAGATCTCCCCCGCCCGCGCGGCCAGGGCCTGCCGCAGCCGCCGTTCGACGGGGCGCTCGGCCGGGTTCCCACCCGGCGCTTCGCCGTACGGCGTCATATCCGTCCCTCCAGGATCCGTTCCAGCGCGTCCAGCCCGCGGCTCGCGTTCGATTTGACCGCGCCCCGACTTATGCCGAGCGTGGCGGCGATCTCCGCCTCGCTCAGGTCGGCCCAGTAGCGCAGCACCAGCACCTGCCGCCGGCGCGGCGTCAACCGCCCCAGGGCGGCGAGCACTTCGCGGTGCGCCTCGTCGAGGACGACGTGCGCCTCGGCGGACGGTACGTCGGCGGCCTCGGGCGGGGTCCACGCCCGCGCCGTCCGCCGGCGGCGCAGCACGGAGCGCGAGGTGTTCACGACGGCGGTGCGCAGGTAGCCGAGCGCGTTGTCCACCTCCGTGATGTGCTCCCCGTGCCGCCGGTAGAGGGCGGTGAACGCGTCCTGCACCACGTCCTCGGCGGTGGCGAGGTCGTCGACGAGCAGCACCGCGAGGCGCACCATGCGCAGCCGGTGCGCGTGGTAGAGCGCGCTCACGGTGGGAGATTGGCCGAAATCGCCGTGCCCGGAGCCGGAGCGGTCCTGTTCCTGGCCGTAGGTGTACGAGAACTGGCGCGGCCGGCGCTCAGCGGCCGGGGCGGGCCGCTCCCGGCGCAGCAGCCACCACCACGGACCCCGCCGCTCCCGGCCGTGACCGGGAGCGAGGGGGCCTGCGGTTGAGACGAGGTGGAGCACGGGTTCCTCAGCTGCTGACGCGGCGCCGCACGGTGTACAGGGCGCCGCCACCGACGGCGATCAGCGCGACGGCGCCGGCCCCGAGGGCCATGGTGGTGGCGGAGGAGCCAGTATGCGCGAGCTCGGAACCCTCGCCGCCGCCGGGGGTGGCGCTGGGCGCGGCCGACGGGACGCCGCTCGGCGCGGGGGACGGGGTGGCGCTGCCGGGGGCGCGGCTCACCGACGGCGACGGGGCGGAGGTCGGCGGGACGCTGCGGCTCGGGGTGGGCGTACCGCGCGGCGGGACGCTGCGGCTCGGGGTGGGCGTACCGCGCGGCGGGACGCTGACGGAGGGCGCCGGGGCGGTGCTGGCCGACACGCTGGGGACGGGCGACGGCATGGCGGACGGGCCCTGCGCGGCGAAGGCCGGCCCGGCGGCGAGAGCGACGGCCACCCCGGCGGCGGCGGTGGTGACGGCGGCCACCCGGCGGGCGGTCGGGGTGACGCTCTTCAGGTTCTTCACGGTGGTTCTCCGGTTCTCCACGGTCGGTGAGGGGCGCGGGATCACGCCCTTCACCCCCGCACGACGCGCGACCGGGCCGGAGGTTGCCGCCCCGGCGAAAAAACTTTTCGCCGCAGTGTCCCCAAGGCTTCGCCGAAGACCGCGACGCCCTCCTCGATCTCGCCGGCCGGGCCCGCCGCGTAGCCCAGGATCAGCCCGGGCGGGCCCGGTCCGAGGCGGTGCCAGGACAGCGGGTGCGCCTTGACGCCGAGGCCGAGGGCCGCCGAGGCGAGGGCGGTGTCCTCGAAGCGGTCCTCGTCGAAGGTGACCATCAGGTGCAGCCCCGCCGCCGCGCCGTGGACCCGGGCTCCCGGCAAACGGGCCGCGATCGCCCGCAGCATCGCGTCCCGGCGGCGGCGGTGGCGCCGCCGCACGAAGCGCAGGTGGCGTTCCAGCTCCCCGGAGTCCATCAGGTCGGCCAGCACCAGCTGCGCCAGCACCGCGTTGCCGAGGTCCGCGTACCGCTTGGCCTGAACCACCGCGTCCCGGTAGCGCTCCGGCGCCAGCACCCAGCCCAACCGGAGCGCGGGCGCGAGCAGTTTGGACACGCTGCCCGCGTAGCAGACCCGCTCGGGCAACATCGCCTTCAACGCGGGGACCGGCGCGCGGTCGTAGCGGTGCTCGGCGTCGTAGTCGTCCTCGATGACCACTCCCCCCGCGGCCGCCCAGCCCAGCAACTCCCGGCGGCGCTCGCCGTCGAGGACGACGCCGGTCGGGAACTGGTGCGCGGGCGTCAGCAGGACCGCCGCGGCCCCGCTCTCCCGGAGCGCGGCAACGTCCAAGCCGCCCGCGTCCACCCGTACCGGGGCCGTCTCCAGCCGCCCGTACTCCAGTTGCTGCCGCGCCCCGAGCGAGCCGGGGTCCTCCACCGCGATCCGCCGGACGCCGTCCTCGCGGAGCACCACGGCGAGGAGGGCCAGCGCCTGGGCGACGCCGGCGACGATCACCACCTCGTCGGGGTCCGCCCGGATGCCGCGGTTGCGGGCCAGCCAGCCGGCCACCGCCTCCCGCAGCGCGGGCGCGCCCTGCGGGTTGCCGTAGCCGAAGTCGGCCGCGGTGAGGCCGCCGAGGACCCGGCGTTCGGCCTGGAGCCAGGCGGTACGGGGGAAGGCGGTGAGGTCGGGTACCCCGGGCGAGAGGTCGATCCGGCAGGGTACGGCGCGCAGCGCGTCCACCAGCCCACCGCGGTCCGGGGTGCGCACGGGGGCGGCCGGCGCGGGCGGTGGGGCCGCGACCACGACGGTGCCGCCCCGGCCGCGCCCCGCCACCTGGCCGGTCTCGGCCAGCCGCTGGTAGGCCTCGGTGACCAGGCCGCGCGAGACGCCGAGTTCGGCGGCGAGGACCCGGCTGGCGGGCAGCCGGGTGCCGACCGGGAGCGTGCCGTCGGCGATCGCGGCGCGCAGGCGCCCGGCGAGCCACTCGGTGCGGCCGCCGAGCGGGGCCCGGCCGAGGTCGAGCTGGAGGAAGTCCGATCCGGCTTTGGACCCCTGGGACACGCTCTCATTGGACCTGCTCATGGGACCATTCTGGGGCCAGGCTCGATCGTATGGAGCCACTCACCACCCACCCCGCACCCGCCACCCTCGTCCCCTCCGCCCCACCCGCCCCCTCCGCCTCGCTGCGCGACCTCGCGCCCGGTATCGCCGGCATGGCCCTGGTCGGCAGCAGCGTCACCGTCTCCCGCTCGCTCGTCGACGCCCCGCTGTTCGCCACCCAGGCCGTCCGCTACGCGGCCGCCGCGCTGATCCTGCTCGCCCTCGCCCGGGCCGCGCGGGTGCGACTGCTGCTCCCGCGCGGCCGGGAATGGCTGTGGCTGGCGGGGATCGCCGCGACGGGCCTGGTCCTGTTCAACGTGGCCGTCGTACGTGGCGTCGCGCACGCCGAACCGGCCGTCATCGCCGTCGCGGTGGCTTCCGTGCCGGTCCTCCTCGGGGTGATCGGCCCGCTGCTGGAGGGCCGTCGGCCCCGCCGCCGGATCCTGCTGGCCGCCCCGGTCGTCGTGGCCGGGGCCGTACTGGTGGAGGGGACCGGCCGCACGGACGCCGCCGGGGTGGCCTGGGCCGCGCTCGCGCTGGCCTGCGAGGCGGGGTTCACGCTGCTCGCGGTGCCGGTGCTGCGGCGGCACGGCGCGTGGGGGGTGTCGCTGCACGCGGTGTGGCTGGGGGCGGTGATGCTGGCGGGGCTCACCCTGCTCTTCGAGCGCCCGGCGGACCTCGTGGAGCTGGGCCCGGACCAGTGGGCGGCCGCCGGGTACCTGGCCGTGATGGTGACTGCGGTGGCCTTCCTGCTCTGGTACCGCACCGTGGCCGCCGTGGGCTCCGGCCGAGCCGGGCTGCTGACCGGCGTCGCCCCGCTCGCCGCGGCCGGCGCCGGGGTCCTGACCGGGGGCGGGGTACCGGGCCCGGCGGTCTGGCTGGGCCTGGCCGTGGTCCTCGCCGGGCTGGCGGCGGGCCTGCGGGAGCCCGCACCGTCCGCGCCGCGCACGGCCCCTTGAGGGCCCCCTCTGAAGGCGCCCCGCTGAAGCCCCCTCCTCGTTGCCGTGCAGGACGTCCCCGGTGGCGCGGCGGGTGTAGTCGACGACACGCGGGAAGGCGCTGTCCACGGTGACGGACAGCTCGGGCGAGCTGATCGTCACGGGGCCGGCCGCCGCCGCGGCGGTTGGCGCGGGTCAGCCGGCCGACGGGACCAGGACCACGGCTGTCCCGTACGCGCACACCTCGGTGCCCACGTCGGCGGCGTCGGTCACGTCGAAGCGCATCGCGAGCACCGCGTTCGCGCCCCGCGCCTTCGCCGCCTCGATGAGCCGCTCCATGGCCTGGTTGCGGGTCTCCACCAGCGTCTTGGTGAGGCCCTTCAGCTCGCCGCCGATCATCGACTTCAGGCCCGCGCCGATCTGGCTTCCCAGGTGGCGGGAGCGCACGGTGAGGCCGAAGACCTCCCCGATGACCTGCTCGACCCGGTAGCCGGGGACGTCGTTGGTCGTGACGACCATGACGCCGGTCTGCTGGGGCCCTGGGCCGCCGCTGTAGTCTTCGATACCCATGCGGCCCACTCTGGCGCCGGTGGCCGCCGCCCGCATCCGGAAGGCCTCGAAGACGGTTGGTTCAGGCCATCCAGGTCACGCGGCTCCGGCACGCCGTCACGGCGTCCGGACGGCGAGCCCGAACTCGTGCGCGACGACCACGGCCTGCGCGCGGCTGGACAGGGCCAGCTTGCTCATGCAGCGGTGTACGTGGGTCTTGACGGTGGCGGCGCTCAGGACGAGCCGGGCGGCGATGTCGCCGTTGGCCAACCCGGCACCGACCAGGCCGAGCACCTCGCGCTCGCGCGGGGTGAGGGTGTCCAGAGCGGGGTACGGGGCGCCGGCGACCGGGGCGGCGTAGGTGTCGATCAGTCCGCGCAGGGCGCGCGGGCTGAACAGCATCTCGCCGGCGTGGACGGTGGCGATGGCGGCGAGCAGCCGGTCGGGCGGGGTGTCCTTGACGAGGAAGCCGCTCGCCCCGACCCGCAGGGCGCGGTAGACGTGCTCGTCGGAGTCGAAGGTGGTCAGCACGAGCACCTTGGGGCCCCCGCGTCCGCCCGCCTCCCCGGCGCGCTCCGGCTCGCCCACGCGCTCCGGCTCCCCCGCGCGCCCCGCGTTCTCCGCGCGCTCCGGCTCCCTCACGCGCTCCGCGTACTGCGCCAGGATCCGCTCGGTGGCGGCGATCCCGTCGGTCCCGGGCATCCGGATGTCCATGAGGACGACGTCGGGGCGGGTCTCGGCGGCGAGCCGCACCGCCTCCTCGCCGTCCGCGGCCTCCCCGGCGACCTCGAAGCCGGGCGCGGCGGTCAGCAGCGCGGTCAGCCCGGACCTGATGAGGAACTGGTCGTCTACGACGAGCACGCTCGGCATCGCCGCACCTCCTCCCCAGCTCGCCCGGCTCGCCCGGTCCCGGTTCACGCACCACGGCCGGCCCGGGGCACGGGAATCCGCAGCCTGACCTCGAATCCGCCCTCGGGGGCGGGTTCGGCGCTCACCGTGCCGTGGTAGATCGTCGCCCGCTCGCGCATGCCGATCAAGCCCTGGCCGGGCGCCCCGCGAGGGACTGAATCCCGCGCGCCGGCATGCCCCTTTCCGTCGTCCTTCACCCGTACCCGGACCTCGTCCTCGGCGTAGTGCACGCGAACGGTGGTCCGGGCGGCGGGCGCGTGCTTCAGCACGTTCGTCAGCGCCTCCTGGACGACGCGGTACGCGCACAGGTCGATCCCGGACGGCAGCGGGTACGCCGCGCCCGTGACCTGTACGTCGACGCCCACCCCGGCCTCGCCGACCCGCTTGGCGGGCTCGTCGAGCTGCGCGAGTCGGGGTACGCCGGGCAGGGCCGGGTCGGCGGGCGCCGCCTCCCGCGCGCGCAGCAGGACCAGCATCCGGCGCATCTCCGCGAGGGCCTCGCGGGCGCTGAGCGGCCCGATCCCCGGTTCGGCGAGCCGGGTGCCCCACAGGAGCACGAGCAGCGCCCCGGCCGCGCACCGGGCCGACACCCGGCGGGGGATGAGCGAGGCGACGGTGTAGAGCGGGAGGAGCAGCCCGCAGACGGCGACGACGTGGTAGTAGCCGAGGGTGAAGTACGCGGCGACGCAGAACGCGGTGCTCGCCAGGATGGCGACGGGGAATCGCCGCCGCAGGGCGAGCGGCAGGTAGCTCGCGACGAGGAGCGCGTAGGCGAGGGCGTCGGTGTCGCGCCAGTAGCCCTGGGGGTCGGGCCAGTTGCGGACCATGGTGGAGGAGATCCACAGCGAGCCGACGGCATACACGACCTCGCCGGTCACCGGAAGCCCGGCGCGGATCCGGACCGCCGCCGGGTGCGCGGACAACTGCACGTCAACCCCCTCTGGTACACCCCTGGTTGTACAGGGTCCCCACCCTGGGGGGTAGGCGGGTTTCACCCTGTGGATGGGCGCGGGCGGTGGCGGTCCGCCCGTAGATTTCCCGGAGCCGGTCCACTCCGGCATCGGCCCCTCCCCCCGGGGGCCCCGCCGCGCGGCCGTGCCCGTTCGGGGGCGGGCATGGCCTCGCACATGCGCACCATCGCCAGATATTGCGCATATCGGGTTAATCGGCGGTGCGCCGCCGGGCCGTTGGGCCACGCCCTCGTCATAGTCGTCCGTGGTGACCGCCTGGTCGCCGCCTCCGGCCGCGCGCCGCGGCCGGGCGGACGTCTTCATAGAGGAGCCGGCTCATGCTGAAGCGCCCCAGGACCATCCTCGCTCTCGCCGCCGGAAGCCTGGTGCTCGGCCTGGTCGGAGCGGGCGTCGCCGCGGCGGACGAGGACCCGCTGCCCGACACGCCGGAGCAGGGGAGCGTGGTGGACGACGGCACCGAGCACGGTTGGCCGGACGACGGCACCGAGAACTCGGGGAACACCGGCAACTCCGACGCCAGCACGGGCAACACAGGTAGCACGGGCAACACGGGCAACACGGGCAACTCCGACGCCAACACGGGCAACACTGGAAACACCGGAAACACGGGCAACACTGGAAACACGGGCAACACCGGTAACACTGGAAACACCGGCGACTGGGACAACTCGGAGAACTCCACCGGGACCCCGAACGGGTCCGGCGAGAACTCGAACGGAAACACCACCGACGGCACCCAGGTCAAGGCCGTCTACGGCAAGGTCGTCTCCAAGGGCCCGCTGACCATCCGCAACAAGCCCTACGTCGGATCGAACAACCTCGGCACGCTCCAGCCCGGCCGGCACGTCGAGCTCGTGTGCAAGAACACCGGGGACCTGGTTGACGGCAACGACATCTGGTACCGCCTCGCCGGCTCCGAGTCCCGCTGGGTGGCCGCGCGCTACGTCCAGAACCTCGGCCCCGTGAAGGCCTGCCCGGCGCGTCCGCGCGAGCCGCGCCCGCAGCCCGTGCCGATGCCGTAACCCGGCAGCCGGAAGGCCGGCCCCCGCACCTCGGGGGCCGGCCTTCCGGGGCGTGGCGGCGCACGGCCGCGCTAGAAGTCCCCGTAGTTGACCTGCCAGGTGGGCAGGCCCATCCGGCGCCAGACCGCGACCACCCGGTCCCGGTCGTCCAGCGACATCCGCACCGCGTACCGGTGGCGGACGTGCGCGTCGAACAGTTCGGCCTTCACCACGTCATCGCGGCGCTGGTCCCCGGACGCGCGCATCCACAGCTCGTCGTACGGCACCTCGTGCCGCGCCAGCCATTCCTCCGTCTGCACCCGGTGGTCCTCGCTCCGCCCGGACAGCAGCACGATGGTGTCGCCCTCGGCGCGCCTGAAGGCGTCCAGGGCGTACCGCACCGGCTCGTTGAGCAGGTCGAGTCCGCAACGCGTGAAGTCGTAGACGTGACGGTCGCCGGTCAGCGCGAGCGTCCCGTCGATGTCGCACATCACCGCGGCGGGCAGCGCCGGGTCGGCCACGTACGGCTGCACGGGGGGCTGGTCGTTGAGCCACTCGGCGGTGAGCCGCCAGCCGCCCTTGCGGGACCGCTGGTGCTTGTCCGCGAGGATCCGGATGATCTCCTCGCCGACCTGCCGTTCCCGCGCGGCGTCCCGGGCCACGCACTCCTCCACCGACACGTCCGTGAAGTCGTGCACGACGAAGGTGGCGAGCCCCCCGACCGCGGCCTTGAGCCGCTTGGGGATGTGCGGTGTCAGGTGCGTGTTGTCGACGACCACGTCGAACCCGTCCTCGACCGCCGCGCGCACGGCCGCGTCCTGGACGGCCAGGACGGTCTGCTCGTGCTTGTACGAACGGCTCCGCTCGGGGTCGGGCACGTCGAGCATGGCCCGCAGGTCATCCAGGTTGACACGGCGTATCCGCCCTCCGGCCTCGGCCTGCAGGGCCCGCGCCGCGGTCGTCTTCCCCGAGGCCGGCAGCCCCGTCATGACATGGACGACGGGGCGTGCGGGGTCTTCGGACACTGGTCAGTTCTCCTCGTCGGTGGTGTAGGGGTCGGCCGTCTCCGGCCGCACGTCCCGCCAGACGGCGAGCTCGGTGGACCGGCCGTCCAGGCGCAGGAACATCGCGGCGCGCAGCCGGCTGTCGGGCAGCGCCTTCGCGGCCCGCGCGAAGGCGCCCCGGTCGCCGGTCAGGTGCGCGAGGCCCCGGAAGGCCTCGTCGATGGCGCGCTCGCGCCGCGCGGCCTCTTCCTCGATGCGGGCGATGACCTGGCGCACCCAGGTGTCGAACTCGTCGGGCACCTGGTCCAGCAGCGCGTCGAGCGGCTTGTCGCCCCAGGCGTCGATGTCGGCGACCGTGCAACCCAGGTGCTGGGCCAGCTGCTTGGCGGGCAGGCCGGCGAAGCGCTGGATGCCGTGGCCGCGCCAGATGTCGCGCTCGGTGACCCGGGTCAGCACCTTGTGCAGCCGTACGTACTCGGAGATCTTGGCCTTCGCCCGGACGCCGGACGCGAAGCGCAGCACGAAGCCCTCGGCGTCGGTACCGGTGGCGGTGCGGCCGCCGGGCAGGGTGTTGGACTCGGTCAGCGCGATCAGTTCGGCCAGCGGCATGGCGGGCCACACCGTGACGACGGAGCCGATGCCCTGCCAGTGGGCGGCGGCCTCGGCGAGCGGGACCTCGGTGCCGTCCCGCCCGAAGGCGGCGAGCAGGACCAGGTCCCGGCGGTCGCCGTAGTCGACGACGATGCGGTTCTCCGGGTACAGGATCTCGGCGAGGTAGGTCACGCCCGGGACCAGGCCCGAGGTGTCCTTGCCGTCGAGGCGGCGCTGCGCCCAGGTGGCCTGGGCGCTGATGAAGGAACCCTTGGAGGCGACCCGCCAGTGGCCGGCGTAGTGGAAGACCACGCCGAGGCTGCCGTCGACCTTGTCGTACACCTCGAACGGCTCGTCCTGCGGCAGCGCGGGCGCGTACGGCCGCCCGGCCTCGTGCTCGCCGACGTTGAAGAACTTCGGCAGCGGCAGGGCGACGACGGCGCCGGTGGTGTCGTCGGCGACGAGGCCTCGACAACGCGTGGTGACCTGGTTCCACACCTGCTCGTACTGGGCCGTCCGCGTGTACGTGTAGATGGACAGCGGCAGTTCGGGGTGCGACTTGCGGGTCACGTGCCCGGCGTCGATGGCGGCCGCCAGGTCCTGGGGCGGCAGCAGGTCGTGCAGAGTCAGGTGGGCCTGGCTCATGGGGTTCCTCCCGGATCGAGATGCTCCATTCTCACGTGCGGGAGGACGGTCCGACAGCGAATTATGCCTGGTCCGCGCCGCCGAGACGGTTGATGTCACGGGTGCGCAGGACATGGGTGCCGGGGGCCGTCGCGGGGGTGGCGACGGCGATCATGGCGCGGCCGAGGAGCTCGGTGGTGGTGATCCGGTCCGGCGCGATCCGGCGCAGCAGCCGGATGAGCGGGCCGGCGACGGTGTAGACGGTGCGGTGCAGACGCGTCTTGGACGGCAGGCCGTGCATCGGCTGCACGATGCCGGGACGGAACATGTAGGCCCGGAACGGCAGCAACAGCAGCTCGTTCTCCGTCTTGCCCTTGACGCGGGCCCACATGGCCCGGCGGCTCTCGGTGCTGTCGGTGCCCTCCCCGGAGATGTACACGAACGTCATCCGGGGGTTGGCCGCGGCGAGGGGGCGGGCGACCGCGAGCGTCAGGTCGTGGGTGATGCGGCGGTAGGCCTCCTCCTTCATGCCGACGGAGGAGACGCCGAGGCAGAAGAAGCAGGCGTCGAAGCCGGGCAGTTCGGCGGAGAGCGCGGAGAGGTCGGAGGGATCGGCCTGGACGAGCTCGCGCAGTTTGGGGTGCGAGACGCCGAGCGGGGTCCGCCCGACGGCGACGACGCGTTCGACGGCGTCATCGCGCAGGCATTCGCGCAGGACCCCGTGGCCGAGCATTCCGGTTCCGCCGAAGAGGATGACGTTCACAGGGGCAGCGTAGGCCCGGCTAGTGCGAGACGCAGAGTTCGTTGCCTTGCGGGTCGGCGAGTGTCGTCCACCGGAAGGGGCCCTGGGTGGCTTCGTGGAGGTGCGTGGCGCCCTTGGCGATCAGGCGTTCGACCACGGCCTTCGGGTCGTCGGCTGCGGTGCGGACGTCGAGGTGGACGCGGTTCTTGACGGTCTTGGCGTCGAGTACGAACTGGAAGAGGATGCGGGGCGCGCGCTCCAGGCCCTCCGGGTGGCGGATCGCGGCCCCGGCCTTCCACACGAGGGTGCCGCGGTGGGTGGTGGTGTCCTCGTCGGTGGCGTGGCCGGCCTCGATGGTGCGGCGGATGAAGGCCTCGTCGCTGGGCTCCACCTCCCAGCCGAGGGCGTCGGCCCACCAGTCGGCGAGGGGATGCGGGTCGGCGGAGTCGATGGTCACCTGAAACGTGTATGCCATGGCCGGGACCCTACTGAGGTGCTCGGGGCGCCGCCACAGGAAACGCGGCGGCACGGGCACGTCGCGCGGCGGGAGGGAGCGGGATGATCCGGCGGAGGCTGTCCGCCCTGCTGTTCCCGCCGGGGCCGGACGGGGAGAGCGGGCCGCACGCGGCGGTGGCGCCGCTGCTGGTCGTGCTCACGTTCGTGAGCGGGCTGGTGGACGCGGTGAGCTATCTGGGGCTCGACCACGTCTTCGTCGCCAACATGACGGGCAACGTGGCGTTCCTCGGCTTCGCGCTCGCCGGGGACCGGGAACTGTCCGGCGCGGCCTCGCTCTTGGCGCTGGCGGCCTTCATCGCCGGGGCGATGGCCACCGGGCGGCTGCGCCGCGACCGCACGGCGGCGCGGATGTTCGGCCCGCTGGTGGCGGTGCAGGCGGCCCTGGTCGGCGGCGCTCTCGCCGCGACGGCGTCCGGGGGCGGCCAGCTCGCGGTGGTCGGCCTGCTCGCGCTCGGCATGGGCCTGCAGAACGCGGTCGTCCACCGGCTGGCGGTACCGGACCTGACGACGACCGTGGTCACCCGGGCGCTGACGGGACTGGCCGCCGACCCGTGGGGAGCGCCCGCGGTTCGGCGCCTGGTCTCGGTCGCGGCCCTGCTCTGCGGGGCCGTCGCGGGCGGTCTGCTGACGCTGCACCACGGCTCGCGCTGGGCCCTGCTCGCGGCGCTCGCCCTGCTGGCCTGGGTCGCGGTGGCGGGGATCCGGGCGGGCGGCGCGGATCCGGGCGGCGGGGATCCGGGCGGCGCCGGGGTCAGCGGCGGCGGCCGGGGCGACGCCGGTGGGCCGCGACGAACATGACGAAGGTCAGCAGCCACGCGGCGACGGCGATCCTCAGCAGCAGCTCACCCGCTTGGCCCAGCCAGGCCACGCCCGTCGGGTCGGCCGCCGAGAGGCAGGCGGTCGCCGTCATGCCGAGCGGGAACACGGTCGCCCAGCGCCGGATGTCGTAGCGCGGGCGCGGGCTGCCCAGTTCGGCGGCTAGGAGGACCACGTACCAGACGAGCGAGAGGGCGAGCGCGACGAGCGTGACGGTGCGCAGGGTGGTGTGCGCCCAGCCCGTCCAGACGGGTGACGCCGTGAGCCTGGAGCCGGCCAGGGCCGAGATGGCCAGCGCGCCGCCCGCCACCCAGTGGTCGCCGGCCCCCCGGAACACCTCGCGGAAGTCGAACCGTACGAGGGCCGCTCCGTACAGCAGCAGGCCGAGGCAGAACGCGGCCAGCGCCGCCCGGGCGAGCCAGTCGGCGTCGTCCGCCGCGGCCAGCACCGCCGCGAGCACGGCGAGCCCCTGGGTCGCGACGCAGACGAGGAAGGCCGCTCCCGGCATCCGCCGGTGCCAGTGCCGTACGACGGCGAGCAGCAGCCCGGGCCAGAGCACGGTGGCCAGCGCCAGCGCGGCGGCGGCCGCCCCCTGCCACCCCAGCATCGAGAGCCGGCACCCGAGCACGGTGGTGGCGGCGACCGCCGTCAGCGCCGCCGGGGTGTCGGCCTCGGCCCGGAAACGGCCGCGGTCGCCGATCAGCCGGGCCGCGAAGTCGCGGGCGAGGACGAGCCACAGCAGCCCCGCGATCCCCAGGGCCACCAGCGACAGCAGCTCCTGCCCGATCAGGTGCAGGCCGATCGAGAGGATCCCGGCGGCCAGGACGGCCGCGCCCGCCGCCGGAGGGAGTCCGGCCGGCCGGCCGCGGTCGGGTACGGGGACCTCCACCCCTCCAGCGGACACCGGCGGCGTGGCGTGCGCCAGCTCGGTGCGCCATCGGAGGAACCCGCGCGAGCGGCCGTAAGGGGGTTACAGGACGCCGCGGGTGCGGAACTGGACGCTGATCCGGGGGCCGACGGCGCGGGCCGATTTGGGGATCGCGTGCTCCATCGTGCGCTGGCAGGAGCCGCCCATCACGACGAGGTCGCCGTGTCCGAGCGGCAGCCGCAGCAGGGTGGGGCCGCCGTCGCGCGGGCGCAGGGCGAGGTCGCGCGGATCGCCGACGGAGACGATGGCGACCATGGTGTCCTCGGTGGCGGAGCGCCCGCCCCGGTCGCCGTGCCAGGCGACGCTGTCTCGGCCGTCGCGGTAGAGGCACAGCCCGGCGGTGGTGAACGGCTCGCCGAGCTCGGCGGCGTAGTGCCCGCTCAGGGCCGCCCGGGCGTCTGTGAGCGCGGGGTGCGGGAGGGCCTCGCCCTCGCCGTAGAAGGCGAGCAGCCGTGGTACGTCCACCTCGCGGTCGTACATCTGGCGCCGCTCGGCCCGCCACGGCACCTCTGCGGCCAGCCGCTCGAACAGCGCGTCGGCCCCGGTCAGCCAGCCGGGCAGGTGGTCCACCCAGGCCCCGGCGCCGAGCTCGGTCCGGCGCAGCCCGCAGAGCGGGCCGAGGCCGATCTCGTCGGTCTGGTCGAAGAGCGAGCCCTGGAGTGCGTGCATGCCTCCAGGGTAGCGCGCCACCCGAACACCTGCTCGATTATTCGACCCGGGTGCCGGATTCCTTCTGGCGCGCCTTCTTCTTCGAGGGACACCCGCTCGCGGCGACCCTGAACATCTACCGGACGTATCAGGGCCCGCGCATGACCGTTTTCGTCCTCGGCGCTTTCCATCTGGCGACAGTGGCCGCCGGATACGTCGTTGAGTTCATGTTCGGCGGGCTCGGTCTGGCGCCGACCCGGCGGACGCGCGAATTCCCACGGAGGGCGTGCGCTGGAATTGCACGGCCTGACTCAACATCGCGTTCCTGTTGAATGCTCCGCATGATGGGCGGCACGCCCGACCCCGGCGACCCGCGACGCGGTCCGGAGCGCGAACGCCCCGCCTGACGCCGTCGGCGGCGGGCGGGGCGTCACTGTCGCGCCTGGCCGGTCACGCGCGCACTAGAAGGACTTCCAGCCCCCGCACGACGAGAGCTTGAACCCGTCCCATTCGCAGACCCGCGCCTGCCGGATGACGTACGGGAACCACCGCTCCGTGATGTCGTGGTTCAGGGTCGTGACCCTGTCGGTTCCGCCGCCGTACATCCGGACCTCGAGAGCGGCGCCGGCGGCGTCCTCGCTCTGGTCCCAGATCGTGCCGAAGGAACCGTCGACGTAACCCCAGTCGCAGCGCCCTTCGTAGCAGCTGCTCCAGCGGTAGCCCGCGGCATTGGCGGGAGCGGCGGCGAGAAGCACGGTCGCCGCGACGGCCGGCAATACCGATAATTTCGCGATTCGCTTGATCATCTGTTTCCCTCCCCTGGAATACTGACAAGGCGGGACCCTAGCCGGGAAATCCCGGAAGGGAATCAACCCGAATCAGCCAGGTTTACGGGGGCCATTCGCGGTCAGACGCATTCACGTCCACCGTTTCCGACGTACGGGAGGGACCACATGTCCCGCGGAGAGAAGGCGAAGGCCAAGACCGAGCAGGCCAAGGGCACGGCCAAGGAGGCCGCCGGCCGGGCCGTCGGCAACGAGCGTCTGACCGCCGAGGGCCGCATGGACCAGGCGAAGGGCGACGCCCGCCAGGCCAAGGAGAAGATCAAGGACACGCTCAAGGACTGACGCCCGCACGGCGCGCTGCCTCCCCGGTGCCCTCGCGGCGGCGGGGAGGCGGCGCGCTGCGGTGCGGGTGAGGGCCGGCTCAGCAGCCGCCGCAGGTGTAGTAGAGGACGTCCCAGTGGTTGCCCTCGTCGGCGTAGATGTTGCCCGAGCCCGACTTCCACTGCGGAGCACCGTCGCCGCGCGGGCCGATGTACGTGAAGGTGTTCTTGACGTACGTGGTCAGGCAGCCCGCCTTCCCGAAGTCGAGCTTGTAGCCGTTCCAGTGGGAGTACGTGCCGCTCGCGTGCCCCGTCTCCGTGCCGCCGGTGATGTTCAGGGCGCAGCCGCTCGCGCTCCTGAGGGTCTGCGCGGCCTGGGCGGTGGCGAGGTTCAGCTGCTCGAACGACGTGCAGCTGCCATTGTTGCGGTCGGAGCAGTTGCCCGACGAGGACCAGGTGATCCCCGACTGGCGGAACATCGAGGTCGCGGTGGCGTGGCTGATCTTGGTGGGGGCGGCGTGCGCGTCGGTGGCCCCGGCCAGCACCCCGACGCCGGGCGCGAGGAGCGCGCCGGCGATCAGGGCGAGTGCGGTGACGAGGGAGCGGATGCGCGGGTGCGTGCGGGGTGGTGTGTGCACGGGCGGTTCCTTCGGCTCGGCGACCGTACGGACACGGCGATGGTGCCGCACCGGCGCGGACGGCCACCAGGGCGGGACTCGGCCAGCCCGCCGGCCCGTCGGCCGCTCTGCCCGCCGGCCCGTCAGCCCGCGAACGGGGAGCCGCAGCAGCTGTCCCGGGCCAGCTCGCGGGCGACCGCGCGCCAGTCGTCGCCGGGGTTCTCGGCCGGGGTGCGCCGGGCGAACTCCTCGACGATCGCGGCGCGTTCGTGGACGACGCCGCCCCGGACGGCAGCGCGGGTCCGGATCAGGGCGGCGAAGTCCGCGAACGGATCCCCGTCGACGACGGTCAGGTCCGCCAGTTTCCCGGTCTCCACCGTGCCGAGGCGGTCCGCGACGCCGAAGACGCGCGCCGGGGTCCGCGTCACCGTGGTCAGGGCCTCGGCCGGGCTCATTCCGTACCGGTGCAGGGCCCGCAGCACCAGGTGGAGCTGGAGTCCGACCGGGGTCAGTGGCGCGTCGGTGCCCAGGGCCAGCCACGCGCCGCCCCGCAGGGCCCGCCGGTAGACGGCGACCTCCCGCTCCAGGGCGGTCAGCTGCTCCTCGGTGGGCGGCTCCCCGGCCACCGCCTTGACCGCCACCACGTCCCACGGCGGCATCAGGGCCGTCACCCGCGCGTCGGCGGCGGCACCGGGGTCCTGGCCGAGCAGGGGCAGCGCCGTGAACGGCGTGGCGATCAGATGGAAGCCGCCGCGGGTGTAGAGCTCCAGGGCGTCCTGGTAGGTGTGGCCCGACGGGGTCGCGCCGTGCCCGGACTCCGCGCGCTCGGTGGCCACCAGATGCGTGGTCAGGTCCTGCCCCGCGTGGATCCCGGCCGCGCACAGGTGCGAGCCGGCGGGAACCCCCAGCCGCTCGTGCGCGAATCGGGCGGCCTGCGCCATCTGCGGGTACGGGGCCCGGACGTAGGTCTTGACGAAGTCCCAGTCGAGGGCGGCGGCCCGGGCCAGCGAGCGGGTGAAGCCCTCCGGCGTGCGGTGGGCGCGGCCCATGCTGTAGGCGACCCGGGAGCCGTCCAGGAGTTCTCCGCCGGCCAGCAGCCGGGGCGCGGCGAGCCGACCCGCCAGGATGTCCTCCCGTACCCGGGCCTGCTCGTACGCCGAACCGCCGAGCGAGACCGCGGTGGTGATCCCGTAGGCGAGCAGGGTCGCGCCCTCGCGCGCGCCGTAGGTGTTCAGGTACGGGTGGATGTGCGCGTCCCACAGACCCGGCAGCACGGTGGCACCGGACGCGTCGACGGTACGGGTGGCCCGGCGGCGCACCCCCGGCCGGTGCGGTTCGACGGCGGTGATCCGGCCGCCGCTGATCAGGACGTCCACGTCGGCGCGCGGCGCGGAGCCGGTGGCGTCCCAGAGCTGCCCGGCCCGTACGACGGTGTCCACGGGGGCCGGCCTGCGGTAGCTCAGCGCGACCGGCACGCTCCGGGCCGGGCCGGCCGGGGCGCCCGCGGCGTCGAGGGATAGCAGGCGCAGCCGGGCGCCGGACTGGTAGAGCAGCGTGCGGGAGTCCCCGGACCAGGAGGGGTGGTCGGCGGGTTCGTCGGTGAGGCGGCGGGCCGGGCCGTCCGGGGCGCCGTCGGGGGTGACCGGGAGCAGCCACAGGGCTGATTCGCTGACGCAGGCCAGGTGGCGGCCGTCGGGGGACCACGCGGGGCCGGAGGCGTAGCGGTCGGACAGCGAGGCGTGCGGGGCGAGGGCGTACAGACGGGACGCACCGCTGCTCGCGTCGACGATCCGGATGAGGTTGTAGCCCTCGCGGAATCGCCGGCTGAGCCGGTTGCGGTCGCAGAGGGCGAGGTGGCGGCCGTCCGGGGACCAGCTCGGCGGGCCGGGCAGCCCACCGCCGCCGAGGGCGTCCGCCAGGCGGGTCTCGGCCCCGGTGGCCAGGTCGCGCACGAGGAGGCGGCCGGACATGTCGAGGGCGGCCAGGCGGGTGCCGTCCGGGGAGAGGGCGCCGTAGACGCGCCCGCCGGGGGCGAGCACGCGTTCGGCGCCGTCGGCCAGCTCGCGGCGGCGGACGGCGTTCAGGCCGTCGCGGTCGTCGGTGTAGAGCAGGGCGCGGCCGTCGGGCGTCCATACGGGGGCCTGGACGTACGTGGTGGCGGCGGCGCGGACGATCCGGCGCGGCGCGCCCCCGGTCACGGACGCCACCCACAGGGAGTTCAGGGAGGCGAAGGCCACGCTGCGGCCGTCGGGAGAGAGGGCCGGCAGGTGGATGCCGCGCACCGGGCGGTCCCGTTCGGCCTCCAGGACGTACGCCTTGGCCCGGTAGCGGGGCCGGCGGATGTCGAGGGTGGCGTCGAGGGGGAGTTCGCGGCCGGTGTTCTCCCGGTGGGGGCGGATCAGCCGGAACCGGCCGTCGAGGGTGATCAGCAGTTGGTCGTCCCCGGCCCAGCGCGGCGGCGCGGGCGCGAGATCGCCGTCGAGGGCGACGTGGCGGCCGTCCACGAACAGGGTCAGGTGCTCGGCCTTGCGGGGCCCGGGCAGGGCGCACAGCCAGGCGGTGCGGCCGGCCGGGGAGAGCGCCGGGGCGAGCAGGCGGCCGTCGGCGACGGTGTGCTCGGTCCGCACAGGTGCGGGGGCGTCGGCGGGGGCATCGTCGTCGCCGGCTTCAGGGGCGTCGGAGGCGCCGGGGGCCCCAGGGGCGTCGGCGTCGGCCAGGGGCGTGGCGGCCACCGAGGCGAGGGTGCGGGCCGTGAGGGTTTCCCCGGCGAAGGTTCCGCGTACGAACAGCACCCGGGAGCCGTCGGCGGACCAGGCCGGGTCGAAGTCCTCCCACTCGCCGCCCTGTCCGGGCCCGCTCTGGCCGGGGAGGCCGGTGAGGCGGCGGGCGTGGCCGTCGCGTACCCGTACGGTCCAGATGCGGTACGGGCTGCCCGCCACCGGGTCGCCACCGCGTTCGGAGCAGCAGGCGATCGTGGTGCCGTCGGGGGACCAGGCGGGCGCGCGGTGGTCGAACGGGCCGTCGGTGAGCCTGCGCAGGCCCGAGCCGTCGGCGTTCATCAGCCAGATGTGGAAGGTGCCGTCGCGGTAGGCGCTCATCGCCACCTGGCGGCCGTCGGGCGAGAGCACGGGGCGGGTCGGCTCCAGGTCGGGCGGGGTCAGTGCGCGCGCGGCCGAGCCGTCCGGCGTCAGCTCCCAGAGGATCCCCTGCACCTCGGCGATGACGCGGTCCGCGGTGGCGGTGGTGGTCGCCGCGCCGTTGGTGGCGGCGGTGAGGCGCAGCCTGACCGGATCGTCGGAAGCGGGTGCGCCGGCGGCCGGTGCGCCGACGCCCGGTGCGGCGGTGGCCGCCGCTGCCGGGGCGGACCCGAGGAGCGCCGCCGCCGTACCGGCAGAAGCCGCCTGCAGTACCGTCCTGCGTGCTACCGCCACCCGGATCCCTCGTCCCCGTACCGCCAACGCCCACGTCAGACGGGTCAACGAGCGGTCCCGCGCTGGGCAACGGGCCCGCCGCGCGGAGCCTCGAACGCCGGCGGGGCCGGAGGGGGCCGGACCGGCCCGTCAGGTGTTCGGCGAGACGATGGTGAACAGTGCGCCGTCCGGGTCGCGGAGGGTGATCGAGCGGCTGGTGGGCCCGGTCTGGACGGGGGAGACGGCCGATCCGCCGAACGTGGTGGCGGTCTCCACGGCCTTCTCCAGGTCGAGCACCGAGAAGTGGACGTGCCAGCGCGGCCGGACCTGCGGGTCGGGGGCCGCCTCGACGGCCCCGCCGCTGATCCGCGCCACCGTGTCGTGGCCCCGGCGGACGATGACGCGGCCCTGCTCGTAGGAGACGTCGCAGCAGCCCGGCCGTTCGCAGGCCCAGTCCAGGACCTCCCCGTAGAAGACCGCGGCGGCGAACGCGTCCCGGGTGTGGAGTTCGATCCACGCGGCGGCCCCGTCCCCGCGGGCGGTCCAGTCGGGGATGACCTCGCCCTGCCAGAACCCGAAGACCGCCCCGTCGGGGTCGGCGGCGAGCGCGGCGCGCCCGGTCCCGAAGGCGAGCGGGCCGACCGCCGTCGTGGCGCCGCGCTCGCGGATCCGCGCGGCCGTCACATCGGCGTCCTCGACCGCGAAGTACGGGGTCCAGGCCACCGGGATGCCCAGCCGCAGCGCCAGGGCGCCGATCCCGGCGACCGGCACGCCGTCGAGCATGGCGACCGAGAACTGCTCGCCGAGCCGGGTGGGCCGGAATTGCCAGCCCAGTACGGCGCCGTAGAAGGCGTGGGCGGAGGCGAGGTCCCGGGTCATCAGGCTGACCCAGCACGGCGCTCCGAAAATCTCATGGCTGGACGTCGACACGGTTCCCGGCCTCCTCGCCACGCGGCTGCGACTGACCCACGGGATTCACGGTAGTGCCAGAGCCCGGACAAGGCCGTGAGGTGCGCGTTGCACCGCCCGCGCGGCGGCCGGCGCGAATCGCCGCGCCACCCCGCCGGGGTATCTCGACCGACCTCAGGCCACCGGCAGTGCTACAAATAGTTCGTGACCCATCCTTGCAGCCCGTGCCGGGGACGTCGGTGCGGTCACTGAGACGGAATCGCCCGCGAAGCGTCGCCCGACAGGTATTCGTCCTTCAGGTGGCGGTCGTGGTGCTGCTCGCCGCCGGGGCGGTACTCGCGCTGGTACTCCAGTCGCGTCACGACGTGGACCGCGAGGCCCGCGCCCGTTCGGTCGCGGTCGCGGAGACGTTCGCCCATTCGCTCGGGCTGCACGCGGCGCTCCAGACCCCGGATCCCACCAAGATCCTGCAACCGCTCACCGAGGAGACCCGCAAGGCCGCCGGGGTGGACTTCATCGTCGTCATGGACACGGAGGGGATCCGCTACACCCACCCCCTCCCCGACCGCATCGGGAAGAAGTTCGTCGGCACGATCGAACCGTCGCTCAACGGCGAGGTGTACACCGAAAGCGTGAAGGGGCCGCTCGGCCAGGAGATCCAGGCCGTGGTGCCGGTGTTCACCGACGACGGCCAGGTGGAGGCCCTGGTGTCGGCCGGGCTCACGGTCGAGAACGTCACCGGGGTGGTCAACCGGCAGCTCCCCGTCATCCTCGGCGCCAGCGCGGCGGCCCTGGCCCTGGCCACCGCGGGCGCGGCACTGATCAGCAGACGCCTGCGGCGCCAGACGCACGGACTCGGCCCGCTCGAAATGACCCGGATGTACGAGCACCACGACGCGGTGCTGCACGCCGTCCGCGAGGGCGTCCTGATCACCGACGGGGCCGGGGTGCTGCTGCTCGCCAACGACGAGGCCAAACGGCTGCTGCGGCTGCCGGCGGACGCCGAGGGGCAGCGCATCGACCGTGTGGGGCTCGACCGTCACCTGGGCGAGCTGCTGCTGTCCCGCCGGGTGGCCACCGACGAGGTGCACGAGGCCGGGGAGCGGCTGCTGGTGATCAACCAGCGGCCGACCAAGCCCGGTGGCGGGCCCGAGGGGGCGGCCGTCACCATCCGGGACTCGACCGAGATGCAGGTGCTCAGCACCCGCGCCGAGGCGGCCCGCAGGCGCCTGAAACTGCTCTACGACGCCGGGGTCGGCGTGGGCACGACCCTGGACGTGGAGCAGACCGCCCAGGAGCTGGCGGATGTCGCCGTACCCCGGTTCGCGGACTTCGCGACCGTCGATCTGGCGGAGCCGGTGCTGCACGGCGAGGAGCCCACCGCCGCGTCGGCCGACTTGCGCCGCACCGGGTTCAGCGGGATCCACGACGACGTGCCGCTCTACCCGCGCGGCAGGCTGATCGACTTCGTGGACTCCACCCCGCAGGCGCGCGGCCTCAGCAGCGGTCGGGCCGAGGTGGTGCCCCAGCTGGCCGACGCGACCGGCTGGCACGCCCAGGACCCGCCGCGGGCGCGGGCCATCATCGACTACGGCGTGCACTCGCTGATCACGGCCCCCCTCAAGGCCCGCGGGGTGGTGCTCGGCGTGGTCAACTTCTGGCGCTCGCAGAAGCCGGAGCCCTTCGACGAGGAGGACCTGTCGCTGGCGGAGGAGCTGGTCGCCCGGGCCGGGGTCAGCATCGACAACGCGCGCCGCTACACCCGTGAGCACACCCTGGCCGTGACCCTCCAGCGCAGCCTGCTGCCGCGCGACCTGCCCGAGCAGAGCGCCGTGGAGGTGGCCCACTACTACCTGCCCGCGCAGTCCGGGGTGGGCGGCGACTGGTTCGACGTGATCCCGCTCCCCGGCAGCCGGGTGGCGCTGGTCGTCGGGGACGTCGTCGGGCACGGTCTGCACGCCGCGGCGGCCATGGGCCGGCTGCGGACGGCCGTACTGAACTTCTCGTCCCTGGACCTGCCCCCCGACGAGCTGCTGGCCCGGCTGGACGACCTCGTGCAGTACATCGACCAGAGCGGCGGGGAGGGCGGCGGCGCCCAGGGCGGCCTGCTCGGCGCCACCTGCATGTACGCCGTGTACGACGCGGTGAACCAGCGCTGCACGGTGGCGCGGGCCGGGCACGTGCCGCCTGCGGTGGTGCGCCCGGACGGCACCGTGGAGATCCCCGAGCTGCCGGCGGGCGCGCCGCTGGGGCTGGGCGGGTTCCCCTTCGAGTCGGCGGAGCTGCAGCTCAGCGAGGGCACCCAGCTGGTGCTGTACACCGACGGGCTGGTCGAGGACCGGACGCGGGACATCGACGAGGGCCTGGACCTGCTGCGCGCCGCCCTGGCCCACGCGGACCGCAAGCCCGCCGAGACCTGCCGGGCGGTCCTCGAACGGCTGCTGCCGGTGCGGCCCCGCGACGACGTGGCCCTGCTGGTCGCCCGGACGTCGGCCCTGCCGGCGGACCACATCGCCGAATGGGACGTGCCGTTCGAGCCGAGCGCGGTCGGGGGCATGCGTGCCCTGGCCATGGCGAAGCTGGAGGAGTGGGGGCTCTCCGAGCTCACCTTCGGCACGGAACTGGTGCTGAGCGAGCTGATCACCAACGCCATCCGGCACGGCGCCGAGCCGGTCCGGGTCCGGCTGCTCCTCGACCGGGTGCTGACCTGCGAGGTCTTCGACGGCAGCAGCAGCTCACCGCGGCTGCACTACGCCACCACCACGGACGAGGGGGGTCGCGGCCTCTTCCTGGTGGCGCAGCTCAGCCGCCGGTGGGGGGCCAGGTACACGCCCGAGGGGAAGGTCATCTGGTCCGAGCAGGCCCTGCCGGACCCCGAGGCCGCCGGGGAATGAACCCGCTGGTGCGGGCGGTGTACGCGGCGTAGCCGGGCCGGTCGGCCAGATGGGCCTCCAGCAGGCGTTTGCCGCTGCCCTTGGTCAGCAGCAGGGTCATGACGACCGGCGAGAGCAGGGACATCAGGGCGGTCGGCCAGGTCCCGCAGGCCATCAGGTACAGGCCCCACCAGACCAGGCAGTCGCCGAAGTAGTTGGGGTGGCGGGTCCATGCCCACAGGCCCCGGTCCATGACCGTGCCGCGGTGGGCGGGATCGGCCTTGAACCGGGCGAGCTGGAAGTCCCCCACGGCCTCGAAGGCCAGCCCCACCGCCCACAGGACCGCACCGAGGACGGTGAGGACGCCGATGGGCGCGGCCACGTACGAGGCGGCCTGCACGGGCAGGGAGACCAGCCAGACCAGCGCTCCCTGGAGCAGGTAGACCTTGCGCAGCGCGCGCAGGCGCGGGCCGCCGCGCCCCCGGGCGAGGAGTCTCGCGTAGCGCGGGTCCTCGCCGTGGCCGCGGCCGCGCCGGGCGATGTGCGCCGCCAGCCGCACGCCCCACAGGAGGGTGGCGGCGGCGACGAGGAGCCGGCGGGCGTCGTCCCCGTACCCGGCGGAGAGGCCGTACGTGACCGCGGCGACGGCGGCGAAGGCGAGGCCCCAGGCGACGTCCACGATCCGGTGCGGCCCCTTGCGGACCGCGACGGCGAACGTCGCCAGCATGACCGCCAGGGCGGTGGCGCCGGCGGCGGCCAGGTTGGCCGCCAGGGCCTCCCGCGCCGCGCCGGTCACGCCCGGGGCTCCGGATCCGGCTGTGGTTCCTGCCCGGGGTCGGCCTCCGTGAGCAGGAGCTGGCGGACGTCGAGGTAGCGCGAGCGGAATCCGGCTTCGGAGTAGGACAGGTAGAGCTCCCACATCCGGCGGAACGTGCGGTCGAAGCCCAGCCTCTCCACGGCGTCGGCCCGCGAGGTGAAGCGCTCCCGCCACAGGCGCAGGGTCTGCGCGTAGTGGTCGGCGTACCCGTGGTCGGAGATGACGCGCAGGCCCACGGCGGCGGCGTTCTCCTCGATGGCCTCGCGGGAGGGGATCAGGCCGCCGGGGAAGACGTACTTGCTGATCCAGGTGTGGGTGGCGGCGGTGTCGAGCATCTGCCGGTGGCCCATGGTGATGGCCTGGAGCGCGATCCGGCCGCCGGGCAGCAGGGCCCGGCGCAGCGCGCCGAAGTACGCGGGCCAGTACTCGGCGCCGACCGCCTCGACCATCTCGACGCTGACCACGGCGTCGTAGCGGCCGTAGACGTCCCGGTAGTCCCGCAGCTCGACGTCCACCCGGCCGGCGAGGCCCGCCTCGGCGACGCGGCGTCGGGCGAGGTCGTGCTGTTCGACGGAGAGGGTCACGGTCGTCACCTGGGCGCCGCGCGCGGCCGCCCGCAGGGCGAGCTCGCCCCAGCCGGTGCCGATCTCCAGCAGGCGGGTGCCCTCGCCGACGTCGGCCAGGTCGAGCAGCCGGTCGATCTTGCGGTGCTGGGCGGTGCCGAGGGACTCCTGGCGGGCGGGGAAGGCGGCGAAGAGCGCCGAGGAGTAGGACAGCGTCTCGTCCAGGAACAGCGCGAACAGCTCGTTGGAGAGGTCGTAGTGGTGGTGGGCGTTCTCGCGCGCGCCCGACCGCGAGTTCAGTTGCGTCAGCGGCCTGCCGTGCGCCCAGGCCCCGCGAAGGCGCCGCAGCGGGGCGGGCACCAGTTCGTCCACGTGCGCGGCCAGTACGGTCAGCAGGCCGGGCAGGTCGTCGCTGTCCCACTCCCCCGCCATGTAGGACTCGCCGAACCCGATCAGGCCGTCGGCCCCGATCCGGCCGAAGAAGGCCTCCGGGTCGTGGACGGTGAGCGAGGGCCCGGTGCCGGTGGCCGGCCCGTCTCCGAAACGGCAGCGCAGGGGCAGCGCCGCCACCGCGCTCCGGATGATCCGGCGGGCGATGGCGGCGTGCCCGAACGGGGCCGCGGACGGCCGGGCCACGTCCGGCCAGGCCTGGGCGTCGACGTACGCGCGGGGCGGGTCGGGGGCATAGGCGGGGCGCGGGATCGAGAGGGTCACGGGGCGATGCCTTCCTGACGTACGGGTACGGGTACGGGGGCAGGGGCCGGGCGGGGGTGGACGGGCAGGCCGCGGAGGAAGAGGCGGATGCCGTGGCGGCGGATCCCGGCCGCGACGGCGGCCGTGGACCACGGGTGCCGGGCTGCCGCGCGCAGCAGCGCGAGCGGGGTGGCGCTCCGGCGCCGGCCGCGCAGGGTCGCGGTGAAGGGCCGCTGCCCGGCGCGCGCGAGCTGGACGGTGACGTCCAGCCGCTCGCGCGGTTCGGGCAGGCGCATGCGGTAGTGCCCGTCGACGGGGAAGAACGGCGAGACGGGGAAGTCCTTCGCGGCCTCGGCCCGGCCCGCCGCGTCGGGGCGCAGCAGGTAGCAGTGGCGCTGCCGGTAGGTGTTGTGGACCTCGGCGACGACGCAGACCCGCGCCCCGGTGCGGTCGTGGCACCAGTACAGCGTCAGGGGGTTGAACACGTAGCCGAAGACGCGGGCGTGGGCCAGCATCAGCACCCGGCCGCCGTCGAGCCGTACGCCCTGGGAGGCGAGGTAGGCGTCGAGGCCGGCGCGGATGGCCGGCGCGGCGCCGGTGAAGTGGTCGCGGCCGTCGAAGCGGGCCAACGGGCGCAGCATGCGCGGGAGTCGGGGCAGCGCGTCCAGATCGACGAGCCACATGTACGTGCGGTGCCGGAAGGCGTGCCGGAGCGGGGCGGTCCGCGCGTGCGCGACGACGCACTCGTACAGGGCCGGCGCCGCGGCGGGGGCGACGGCCGGTCCGGCGCTCACCACTCGACGCCCAGGGCGGCGGCCGCCCGTACGCCGGAGAGGCAGCCGTCCTCGTGGAAGCCCCAGCCGTGGTAGGCGCCGGCGTAGGCGGTGCCGCGTATGTTGAGCCGGGGCAACTCCCGTTGCGCGGCCACCGACGCGTGGGTGTAGACGGGGTGCGCGTACCGCATGCGGGCGAGGGCCTGGTCGGGGTCGACGTGGTCGCCCGGGTTGAGGGTGACGACGTACTCCGTGGCACCGGGCAGCCGCTGGAGGCGGGTCATGTCGTAGCTGACCCGCACGGCGTCGGCGGCGGTGCGGCAGTCGGCCAGGTGGTAGTTCCAGGACGCGCGGGCCCGGGGCGAGCGGGGCAGCAGGCCGGTGTCGGTGTGCAGGACGGCCGGGTTGGCCTCGTACGTGAACGCGCCCAGGATCCTGCGCTCGTCCGGGGTGGGGTCGATCAGCAGGCGCAGGGCCTGGTCGGGGTGGGTGGCGATCACCATCGCGTCGTAGGCGTCGGTGAGGCCGTCCGCGGTGGTGACGAGGACGGCTCCGGGGTGGCGGCTGACCCGGGTCACCGGGGTGGAGGTGCGGACGTCGCCGATCTCCTTGACGATCCGGTCGACGTAGGCGGAGCTGCCGCCGGTGACGGTCTTCCACTGCGGGGATCCGGTGAGTGAGAGCAGTCCGTGGTGGTCGAGGAAGCGGAACAGGTAAGCGGCCGGGTAGGACAGGGCGGTCCGCGCGGGGCAGGACCAGACGGCGGCGACGAGAGGGGTGATGAAGTGCGAGACGAAGTACGGGGAGAAGCCGCCGTCACTGAGGAAGTCGCCCAGGGTGTGGTGCTCGGGGCGGCTCTCGCGCAGCAGCGTGCGGGCGCGGCGGTGGAAGAGCGGCACCTCGGCCAGCAGCCGCAGGTAGCGGCCGCGCAGGGCGGGTCGGCCGGTGAACAGGCCCGCCGCGCCGCGCGCCCCGGCGTACTCGAGGCCGCAGCCGTCGCACCGGACGGACATGCTCATCTCGGAGTCCTGGGTGGACACGCCGAGTTCGCCGAAGAGCCGAAGGAGGGTGGGGTAGGTGCGTTCGTTGTGGACGATGAAACCCGAGTCCACGCGTACGGTTCCGCCGCCGTCGGCGGGGAGTTCGTGGGTGTGGGCGTGGCCTCCGACCCGGTCGTCGGCCTCGTAGAGGGTGACCTCGCAGGCCTTCCCCAGGACGTGGGCGGCGGTCAGTCCCGCGACGCCGCTTCCGATGACGGCCACTCTCCGCGTGTGCACAGGTACCAGCTCCCCACGAGTCGCCACGCCGCCAGGGGCGGCCGTTCACGGGTACTTCGGCGCGGACGGGACCCCGGATTGGTCCGCCTTGCGGTCACGTTCCGGTGGAGTTCCTGTTGGCTTCCGCTACGCGGCGCAATTGCCGGACGACCAGGGCAATCCGTACGGGTGTCCACTCCGAAGAGGGCTCAGGAGCCGGGCCCGCGTACTGTGCGGGTCCCGGTTGATCCCGACCCGAAGGACTGTCATGCAATGGACGCAGACGCATCCCGGCAGACCGCCCGCCCCCACCGGGCGCCGCGCGGCGCGGGCCGGCGGGAAGGGGCGGCGGTGAGGCAACCTCTCCCCTTCGTCGCCCGCGACGGCGGCGGTTCGCCCCTCGAGGACCTGATGGCCCGGGTGGCCCGCGGCGACAAGGACGCGTTCTCCGCGCTCTACGACGCCCTCGCCGGCACGGTCTTCGGGATCGTCGTGCGGGTCGTGCGCGACCGGGCCCAGTCCGAGGAGGTGGCTCAGGAGGTGATGATCGACCTCTGGCGCCAGGCCGCCCGGTACCGGCCCGACCAGGGCAGCGTGCCCGCCTGGGCGGCCACCCTCGCGCACCGCCGCGCCGTCGACCGGGTCCGCTCGGCCCAGGCCTCGACCAACCGCGAGTACGACCGGGCGGCGCGCGAGCAGCAGCGGCCGTACGACGAGGTGGCCGAGCAGGTCGAGACCCGGCTGGAGAGCGAACAGGTGCGGCGGTGCATGCGCGGGCTGACCGAACTCCAGCGCCAGGCCGTCACGTTGGCCTACTACCAGGGCCTGACCTACCGTGAAGTCGCCGAGACGCTTCGCGCACCGCTTCCGACCATCAAGACACGCATGCGCGACGGGCTGATCCGGCTGCGCGACTGCATGGGGGTGACCACATGAGAAACGAAGCAGACCTGCACACCCTCACCGGCGCCTACGCCCTTCACGCCCTGAGCGGCGAGGAGCACGCCGCGTTCACCGCGCACCTCGCGCAGTGCGGATCCTGCCGCCAGGAAGTGGCCGAGTTCGGCGGTACGACCGCCCGCCTCGCCGCCGCGGTGTCCGCGCCGCCGCCGGCGCGGATGAAGGACGCGGTGATGCACGGCATCGACTCCGTACGGCAGGTGCCGCCGCGGCTGCCGGCGGAGGACCGGCCCCGTACGGTCGGCTCCGTCCTGCGCCGCAAGGCGCTACCGCTGGCGCTCGCCGCCTCCGTCGCTGCGGCGGCCGCGTTCGGCGGGCTCGCCGTGTGGCAGCAGCAACAGGCCGAGGAGGCCCGGCAGCAGGCTCAGGGCACGGAGCTGCGGATGCGGGACGTGACCGCCGTGCTGGCGGCGCCCGACGCCCGCACGGTGCACGGCCGCACCAGCACCGGCGCCGTCACCTCCGTGGTCGGCTCGCAGCGGCTGAACCGAGCCGTTTTCGTGGGCGCGGGACTCCCCGAACCGGGGCCGGGCCGGACGTACCAGCTCTGGTACGACGACCACGGCACCATGCGCCCGGCCGGGCTGCTGGACCGCGACGGAGCCACCCTCCTCCAGGGCGACCTGCGCAAGGCCGTCGGTGTGGGCCTCACCCTCGAACCCGCCGGGGGCTCACCGCAGCCCACTTCCGCGCCCTTGATGCTGCTGGCCCTGCCCGCCTGAGAACGGCGGCGGCGCGGGGCGGCGGGGCGGCCGTGGTCCGGATCTCGGAGCCGCGCCCGCCGGAGCGGGTCGGCGCCTGAGGGGTTTGAGGCCCCCTTGGGTCCTTTGCAGCTGCTCGGCCGGGTCACGCCAGGTCGAGCAGCTGCTCGTCCATCCGGTCAGGTCTCCCCTGCGCCCGGTCCTCTCCCGTTTCGCCCTCGGACGTCGCCCGGACCACCCGCGCTGCCGTCCAGACCGCGCACGTCCCGCACACCCTGCCTGGCAACTGTGTCCCCGTCCACGAGTCCAAGCGGCCCGTCCCGTCCGCGGCCTGAGCTGGCGCGCTACTCGGTCGGCTTGCCCGGCTGGTCGTGGGTCGAGCAGTGGATGCCGCCGCCGCCCGAGGCGATGGTGTCGATCTTCACCGGCACGATGTCACGGTCCGGGAAGTGCTCCTGGAGGATGCCCTTCGCGCGGTCGTCCGCCCGGGCGTCCCCGAAGCGGGGCATGAAGACGGCGCCGTTGGCCACGTAGAAGTTCGCGTACGTGGAAACGAACGCGTCACCACGGCCGGTGATCTTGTCCAGGTCGGGCTGGGGCAGGTCGACGACCTCCAGGCGCTTGCCCCGCGCGTCCGTCGCGTCCTTGAACACGCCCCTCGCCTGGTCGGCCGCGCGGGACCACACGTCGGGCGGGGAGTCGGGGAACGCCTGGTCCAGGAGGACGACGCCGGGGGCCGTGAAGCGGACGAGGCTGTCGACGTGCGCGTCCGTGATGTCCTGGCCTCGCACGCCGGCGAGCCAGATCACCTTCTTGACGCCGAGGGCGTCCTTGAGCTCGGCCTCGATCCGGTCGCGGCTCTTGCCGGGGTTGCGGTTGTCGTTGACGACCGAGCTCTCGGTGACCAGGAGGGTCCCCTGGCCGTCGGTCTCGAAGGAGCCGCCCTCGGCGACGAGCGGCGCCCGCACCCGCTCGATGCCGTACTTCGCGAGCAGGAGCCGACCCACCTGGGCGTCGTTGCGGTGCTCCTGCTTGTTGCCCCACCCGCTGAAGTTGAAGTCGACGCCCAGGGCCTTGCCCTTGCCGGGCTGCTCCACGAACACCGGCACGGTGTCGCGCGCCCAGAGGTCGTCCACCGGCAGCGCGATCACCTCGACGTCGGAACCGCAGGCCTGCTGGGCCGCCGCCTGCTGCTCGGGGCGGGCGAGCAGCACCACGGGTTCGTACGCGGCCACCGCGCGGGCCACGCGGGCGATGTCGGCCCGTACCGCCGGCAGGTCCTCGTACCAGACGTTCTCCAGGGCGGGCCAGGACATGAACGTGCGGGCGTGGCTCTCCCACTCGGCGCCGAACCTGCGCCCCGCGCCGCTCTCCTCGCGCGCACCGGGGGCGGACGAGGCGGCCGGGTCCGCCGGGTCGGAGGAGGGAGCGCAGCCGGCGGCTCCGAGGGCGAGGGCGCCGCCGGCGAGGGCGCGCAGCGCCGTGCGACGGGAGAGGGGGGAGGACAGGGGCGAAGGGGACACAGAGGGCTCCGGCATTCAGCTGAGGGCTTTCACCGAGGGGCAGCGGTCAGGGCCGCGCTCGCAGAACGTCGTCCGTTCCATTGTCGGCACGAGGCACACGACACGGCGATCCAGCGGCCGTGCCGCGGACCCGGGACGGACCATCGAGTTCCGCGGCGATGTACCCCACTCTGCCACTGACTGGATATTCAGTCAATTGCCGCCCGCCGGATCCCAACCGGCTGTAATTTCGGTCAGGACCGAGGTCGTGGTGGAGATCGACGCCCGGGTAGGGTGTCGGCTTGTGGCTGACCGTCGAACAGCAATCATGGAAGGGGCCGCGCGGGTCATCGCCCGACGCGGCGTGCGCGGCCTGCGCGTGGAGGAACTCGCCGCCGAGGCGGGCGTGTCCACCGCGTTGATCTACTACCACTTCAAGGATCGCGCCGGGATCATGCGCGCGACCCTGGAGTTCATCAACGATCGGGCCGGGCGGTACACCACGGAACGGGAGCCCGACGCTCCGCCGCTCGACGCGCGGGGCGAACTGGAGGAGACCCTCCTCCTCGAATTCCAGGACAGCCCCGAGGTCCGCGAGAACAGCACGGCCTGGGGAGAGCTCCGGGCCAGTGCGGTGTTCGACCCCGATCTGCGCGAGGACCTCGCCCGCGCGACCCTGGTATGGGTGCAGGAGGTGGGCGAGCTCCTGGGCCGGGTCCGGCCGATGGCCGGCGCGGCAGCCCTCGCCGGAGCCGCCGAACGTCTGACGGCGCTGGTGGAAGGCCTCAGCTCGCGCTGGCTGAGCGGCAGCCTGCCCCTGGGGCACGCGCGCGAGCTGATGGCCACGGCCATCGCGGCCGAACTCGACCGACTCTCCTAGGGGGCTCGCCCGACTCTCCTGGCGGGCTCGCCCGACCCGGCTCCTGCCGCGTCGGGCTTTCGTTTGACCCGCACCTTGACTGAATTTTCAGTCAATGGCAGAGTCGAGCCACACCTCCTCCTCCCCCCAAGAGATCCGGAGAGACCCATGAGCGCATCCCACGGCGACAGCCGCTCCCTCCTCGGCCGCCTGCTCGGCGGCTCGGCCGAACCCTCGCGCAGGTGCGTCCTCGGCGCCGCCGGCGTCGGGGCGGCCGGTGTGGCGCTGGGCGCCCTCGCCATGGCCCCGCAGCGGGCCAGCGCGGCGGCGCCGCGCTGGTGGGTGGACCGGGACGACGTCCCCCACGCCCGCACCTGGATGTCCTGGCCGACCCGCACGTCCATCTGGGGCGGCCGACGGCTGGCCGGGGTCCAGGAGGACATCGCCCTGATCGCCCGGACGATCGCTCGCTACGAGCCGGTGGCGATGTGCGCCCCGGGCGCCGATGCCGCCGCCACCGCCCGGTCCCGCTGCGGCCCGGCGGTCACCGTCCTCGACTCGATCCCGACGGACGACCTCTGGATGCGGGACACCGCGCCGGTCTTCCGCCGGGACGGCCGCGGCGGGCTCGACGCGATCGGCCTCAACTTCAACGGCTGGGGCAGGAAGCAGACCCACTCCCGTGACGCCGAAGTCGCCCGGCGCATCGCGGACGACGGCTACCTCTCCTTCACCAGGACGGACTTCGTCGGTGAGGGCGGCGCGATCGAGACCGACGGCGACGGCACCGTGATGGCCACCGAGAGCAGCCTCGTCAACAAGAACCGCAACCCCGGCATGAGCCGGGCCGAGATCGAGGACGCCGTCCTGCACGCGTACGGCGCGGACCGGATGATCTGGGTCCCGGGCATCAAGGGCAAGGACATCACCGACGACCACATCGACGTGACCTCGCGCTTCGTGCGGCCGGGTGTGGTCATGGTGCAGGTCCCGCCGACGGACCGCGACGACGTGTGGGCGCGGGACGCCCGTGAACAGTTCTCCGTCCTCTCCGGCGCGACCGACGCACGCGGGCGGCGGCTGAAGGTGATCCGCGTCGAGGGCCCCGACACCGTCCGGTCGAAGGACTCCCAGTTCGTGGACTCGTACCTCAACTTCCACGTGGTCAACGGGGCGGTCGTCACCGCCCAGTTCGGTGACGCGGCGAAGGACGCCGCCGCCAAGCGGGCCCTGGCGGAGGCCTATCCGGGGCGGACGGTCGTCCAGCTCGACGTCGACCGGCTGATGGCGGGCGGCGGCGGCATCCACTGCTCCACGATGCACGAACCCCTTCCGTAGCTCCCAGATGAGGCAGTATGCGACTGACACCGACCGAGCGGGACCGGCTGCTGCTCTTCACGGCGGCGGAGCTGGCCCGCGCCCGGCGTGAGCGGGGTGTGAAGCTCAACGTGCCGGAAGCCACGGCGCTGATCGCGGACACCGTGTGCGAAGCGGCCCGCGACGGCTGCCGGCTGGCCGAGGCGATCGAGGCGGGGCGGCGCGTTCTGAGCGCCGACGAGGTACTGCCCGGCGTTCCCGATGTGGTGACCACCCTTCAGGTCGAGGCGGTGTTCGAGGACGGCACCCGGCTGTGCGTCGTCGACGACCCCTTCGGGCAGCGGGGTTCGCTGGGCGCCGACGCCCCGGGCGCGGCCCTGCCCGGGGACGGGGCGGGCTACCACCCCGCCGAACCGACACTGCGACTGCCCGTGCGCAACACGGCGGCCGTGCCCATCAGCGTCACCTCGCACTTCCACTTCTTCGAGGCGAACCCGCGCCTGGCCTTCGACCGCGCGGCGGCGTACGGCACCCGGCTCGCGGTCCCGGCCGGCTCCTCCGTCCGGTTCGACGCCGGGTCCACCGCCTCGGTGGAGCTGCTTCCGATCGGCGGGGCCCGCGTCGCGATCGGGTTCGCGGGGCTGGTCGACGGCCCCCTGGACGCCCCCGGCGCACGCGAGGCCGCGCTGGCCAAGGCCCGCGCCACGGGCTACCTCACCGCATTTCCGGACCAGGAGCAGGAGCGCGAGCAGGCATGAGTGGCAGCATTTTCGACGCGGCGGGCTGCCACGGCCGCCCCGGTGCGGTCCCGGCGGACGGCGGCGACCCCTACGACTACGTCGCGGTCCACGGTCCCCGGGCCGGGGACCGGGTCCGGCTCGGCGACTCCGGGCTGACCGTCCGGGTCGAGTACGACGCCCAGAAGCCCGGGGACGAGTTCCTGGCCGGCTTCGGCAAGACCGCCCGCGACGGCCTGCACCTGAAGGCCGCCGCCGTCCGCGAGACCTGCGACGTCGTGATCAGCAACGTGCTGGTCATCGACGCCGTCCTCGGCATCCGCAAGGTCTCCGTCGGCATCCGCGAGGGCCGCATCCACGCCATCGGCCGGGCCGGGAACCCGGACACCCTGGACGGGGTCGACGTCGTCGTCGGCACCGGCACCTCGATCGTCTCCGGCGAAGGCATGATCGCCACCGCCGGCGCCGTGGACACCCATGTCCACCTGCTCTCGCCGCGGATCATGGAGGCCTCGCTCGCCGCGGGCGTCACCACCGTCATCGGCCAGGAGTTCGGCCCGGTCTGGGGCGTCGGCGTCAACTCCCCCTGGGCGCTCAAGCACGCCTTCAACGCCTTCGACGCCTGGCCGGTGAACATCGGCTTCCTCGCCCGCGGCTCCTCCTCCGACGCCGCCCCGCTGGTCGAGGCGCTGGCCGAGGGCGGCGCCTCCGGTTTCAAGGTCCACGAGGACATGGGCGCCCACACCCGCGCCCTGGACACCGCCCTGCGCGTGGCCGAGGAGCACGACGTACAGGTCGCCCTGCACAGCGACGGCCTCAACGAATGCCTCTCCGTCGAGGACACCCTGCGCGTCCTGGACGGCCGCACCATCCACGCCTTCCACATCGAGGGCTGCGGCGGCGGACACGTCCCCAACGTCCTCAAGATGGCCGGCGTCCCCAACGTCATCGGCTCCTCCACCAACCCCACCCTCCCCTTCGGCCGCGACGCGCTGGGCGAGCATTTCGGCATGATCGTCTCGGCGCACGACCTCAGGCTGGACCTGCCCGGCGACGCGGCCATGGCCCGCGACCGGATCCGCGCCGGCACCATGGGCGCCGAGGACGTCCTGCACGACCTCGGGGTCATCGGCATCACCTCCTCGGACGCCCAGGGCATGGGGCGGGCCGGCGAGACGGTACGCCGCACCTTCGCCCTGGCCGGGAAGATGAAGGCCGAGCTGGGCCCGCTGGACGGCGAGGGCTCGTACGGCACGGCGGCGGGCGGGGACGACAACGAGCGGGTCCTGCGGTACATGGCCAAGCTGACGATCAACCCGGCCATCGCCCACGGCCTGGCCCACGAGATCGGCTCCATCGAGGTCGGCAAGCTCGCCGACATCGTGCTGTGGTGGCCACGCTACTTCGGCGCGAAACCGCAACTGGTCCTCAAGTCGGGCTTCCCGGCCTACGGGGTCACCGGCGATCCCAACGCGTCGACCGACCGGTGCGAACCGCTGGTCCTCGGCCCGCAGTTCGGCGCCTACGGCGCCACCGCCGCCGACATCTCCGTCGCCTTCGTCTCGGCCGCCGCCGCGAACCTCGGCAGCGACCGGATGCCGACCCGGCGCCGCCGCGTCGCCGTCCGCGGCACCCGCGGCATCGGGCCGCGCAGCATGCTCCGCAACGCCCGCACCGGCACGGTCGACGTACACCCCGCTACCGGCCTGGTGTCACTCGACGGCGAGCCGCTCGTCTCGGAGCCCACCGACTCGGTCTCGCTCAGCCGCCTCTACTTCCTGTAGCCGGCGGGGCGTTCCGGACGTCAGCCGTGGTCCAGTTCGGCCTCGATGGCGTCCGCCAGGAGCCGGCGCGCGTGCTCCAGCGGGAGGGAGCCGCTGAGCCAGCGGACGCTGAGGCCTTCGAGGAGGGCCGTCAGGCGTTCGGCGGCGGCCGCGTGCGCCGGAGCCGTGCCCGTGGGCCGGGCGTGGGCGAGGAGGTCGGCGATCTCGTGGACCCAGGTGTGCGTGGCCTTGGCGACGTCCTCCCGCAGGTCGGCGTCGAAGACGGCGCTCGCCCGCAGCTCTCCCCACGCGGTGCTGTTCTCGCGTACTTCCGGGGTGTCCTGGAGTTCCAGCAGCAGGACCTGCGCCAGTTCGGTCCGGGGGTCGACCGGCGCCAGGCCGGGCTCCCGCTCGGCCGTGTAGCGGTCGGCGCGATCGCTGATGAACTCCAGGGTCCGCCGCAGGATCCCGGCGCGATCGGTGAAGTGGTAGTAGATCAGCGAGGTGGAGACCCCCGCCTCGGCTGCCAGCTCTCCCACGCGAAGGCCGCGCACGCCACGGCGGGCGATCACTCGCGTGGCGGCTCTGAGTATTTCTGTTCGACGGTCTGACACGAGGTGTCACTCTACCCGCCGACTCCGTCACCTGGGGCTATTTCCTGACCGGATCTTCAGGGCCGATCAGGCGCCCCGTCGAGGCGATCACACCTGGCCACAGGGTGGCCCAGTGCCCCCATGAGGCCGATTCCGCAACTGCTTGGCCAGAACCATTGACTGAATTTTCAGTTCGGTGAAGGATGCGGGGCACATCACCGGCACACTCCTTCTCTGAACTGACTGAATATTCACACAGGAGCAGACCATGACGAGTTTCCGCATGCCGGCCGAGTGGGCCGAGCACGAGCGCTGCCTGATGGCCTGGCCCACCCGCCAGGAGCTGTGGGGTGAGGTCTTCGACGCGGTGAAGGCGGAATACGCGCAGGTCGCGAGCGCGATCGCGGAATTCGAACCGGTCACCGTGGTGGCCCTGCCCGGCAGCGGAGCCGAGGCCCGCGCCCTGTGCGGCGCGGGTGTCGAGGTGGTCGAGCTGCCCCTGGACGACTCCTGGTTCCGCGACTCCGGGCCGATCTTCGTCCTCGGGCCCGACGGGGAGCGCGCCGGCGTCGACTTCCGCTTCAACGCCTGGGGCGGCAAGCACCACCCCTACGACACCGACGACAAGATCGCGGCCGCCCTGCTGGAGCACCTCGGCGTGGAGCGCGTCGCGTCCGACATGATCCTCGAAGGCGGCTCCGTCACCGTCGACGGCGAGGGCACGCTGATCACCACGGATCAGTGTCTGCTCCACCCGAACCGCAACCCGGGGATGAGCAAGGCGGAGATCGAGGCGGAGCTGATCGCCCGCCTCGGCGTCACCAAGGTGATCTGGCTGCCGTACGGCGGCCTGCTGGACACCGAGACCGACGGGCACGTGGACGGGGTCTGCGCGTTCGTCGCCCCGGGCACGGTGGTGGTGCAGCTCCCGAGCGACCCCGCCCACCCCGACTACGAGCGGATGCGCGCGAACCGCGCCGTGCTGGAGTCCGCCACGGACGCCGCCGGGCGCCCGCTGGAGATCATCGACCTGCCGCAGAGCGCGTTCGTGGAGGTGGCCGGCCGCCGCACCGAGGTCGGGTACCTGAACTTCTACGTCGCCAACGGCGGCGTCGTCGTCCCGGTCGCGGGCCTGACCGAGGACGAGGGGGCGCTGGCCGTCATCGCGGCCGCGCTGCCCGGCCGCAAGGTCGTCGGCGTCCGCTCGCGCGTGATCGCGTACGGCGGTGGCGGCGTCCACTGCATCACCCAGCAGGTGCCCGCCGCGGCGCCCGTCGCCACCTCCCGCTGAGCATGGAAGAGAGAGCACCGATGCCACGTTCCCTGCCGCGTTCCCTGCCCCGGTCCGGAGCCCGTGGATCCACGCGCCGGACGTACGCGCTGCGCGCCGCCGCGCTGGCCGCCGTCGCCGCGCTGAGCCTGGCGACCGCCTGCGCCGGCCCGCCGAAGGACGGCCCGGCGCCCGGCGGCGCGGCCGCCTTCAAGCTGTCCCCCGGTACGCCCGCGGCCGCCGGTGAGCTCGACTCCTTCACCTGGGCCCTGTACGCGGAGCCGCCCACGCTGGACTACATCGCCGCCTTCGACTACCCGCAGAACACGGTCCTGTCCAACGTCTGCGAGAGCCTGATGCGGTGGACCCCGCAGCTCACCGTGGCGCCGGGGCTGGCGGAGAAGGCCTCCAACCCCGACCCGACCACCTGGGTCTACGACCTCCGCCCGGGCGTGAAGTTCCACGACGGCGGTGTGATGAGCGCCGACGACGTGGTCTTCAGCCTGGGACGCCAGCTCGACCCCGACGGCGGATCGGCCTGGAACAGCAACTTCTCCAACGTCGAATCGCTCACCAAGACCGGTCCGCTCCAGGTCACGGTCAAGCTGAAGCAGCCGGACTCGCAGTTCCCCCAGTACATGGCGACCGCGGCCGGTGTGGTGGCCTCGAAGGCCGGTGTGGAGAAGGCGGGCGAGGACTACGGCACCTCCGGCAGCCTGGACTGCACCGGCCCCTTCAAACTGGGCGCCTGGAACAAGGGCCAGTCGATCGAACTCCATCGCTTCGACGGCTACTGGGGCAGCAAGGCCAAGTCGGCGAAGGCGGTCTTCACCTTCCTCACCGACCCGTCCGCCCGTACCAACGCCATGCTCAACGGCGAGGCCGACGGCGGCTACCTGATCCCCACCGAGAGCTACGACCGGCTGAGCAAGAGCGGGGTCGGCACGCTCTACTTCGGCGAGGGGCTCAGCACGGTCAACGTCAACGTCACCAGCATGAAGGGGCCCCTGGGTGACGTACGGGTCCGGCGGGCGCTGTCCATGGCGCTGGACCGCCGCGGGTTCGTCAAGGCGGGCCTGGGCGGCGCGGGCACCGCCACCAACTCGCTCACCACCAAGGCCGTCTGGGCCGCGGCCCCCGAGGAGGTACGCAAGGCCGCCTTCGACGGGCTGCCCTCGCCCGAGCAGAACATCGAGGAGGCCAAGGCGCTGATCAAGGAGGCGGGCGCCACCGGCAAGACGGTCACCATCGCCACGAGCCCGATCGGCCAGGACGTCTCCCTGCTGGCCACCGCCGTGCAGGCGGCCGGCAGCAAGATCGGCCTGGACGTGCGGCTGAAGACCATCGCGCCGAACGCCTTCACCGCGCTGTTCACCGACCCCCAGGCACGCGAGGGCCTGGACATGTTCCCCGAGACGTACTACGACTCCATCACCGACCCGATGGACCTGCTGAGCAACTTCCAGACCGGGGCCTTCCAGAACTACGCCGGCTACAGCGACCCGGCCTACGACGACCTCGTCGCCAAGGCCCGCGCGGACTACGACCCGGCCCGGCGGACGGCGGCGGCCGCGCAGCTCCAGAAGAAGGCCGCCGAGCAGGTCCTGTGGATCCCGGTGGCGGAGTGGCCCACGGCCGTGTTCCTGAACAAGCGGATCACCGGGGCACCGACCACCATCTCGTACCTGTACTACCCGTGGGCCGCCGACGTCGGGGCGGCCGCGCGATGAGTTTCCTGAGATTCGCCGTGCGGCGGCTGGCCGAGATGGCGGCCACCCTGTTCGGCGCCTCCTTCGTCATCTTCGGCGCGATGTACCTGGCGCCCGGCAATCCGGCGAGCTTCCTGCTCGCCGGGCGGTCGGCCTCCCCGGAGGCGCTGCGGGCGATCAACGCGCAGTACCACCTGGACGATCCGTTCGCGGTGCAGTACGTCCGCTGGCTCGGCCAGGTCCTCCGGGGCGACTTCGGGCGCTCGATCACGTACCGCACGGACGTGTCCCGGCTGCTGGTCGACCGGCTGCCCAGCACCCTGTTGCTGATCTCCATGGCGCTGGTGCTGGTCGTCGTCCTCGGTCTGCTGCTGGGCTGGATCGGCGCGGTCCGCGGCGGCGGCGCCGACTCGACGATCCTCGTCACGACCACCTTCGCCATCGGCACGCCGTCGTTCGTGGCCGCGGTCCTGCTCCAGGGGCTGTTCGCGGTGAAACTGCACTGGTTCCCCACCGGGGGCACCGGCGAGGGCCTGGGGCAGATGCTGTGGCACCTGACGCTGCCCGCCGTCGCGCTGGCGCTCTACCTGATCGGGATGCTGGCGCGCGTCACCCGGGCCGCGATGCTCGACGTACTCGGCCAGGAGCACGTCACCGTCGCCCGCAGCCGGGGCGTCCGCGACCACCAGGTGATCCGGCGCCACGTGTTCCGCAACGCGCTGGGCACCGTGCTCACCACCGGCGGGCTGATCGTCTCCACGCTGCTGGTGACCACCGTCCTGGTGGAGTCCGCGTTCAGCGTCGGCGGCATCGGCCAGCTCCTCGAACTGTCCACCACCACCAAGGACTTCCCCACCGTGCAGGCCATCTCCCTCATCATGGTCGCGCTGTTCATGACGGTGAACCTCGTCGTCGACCTGCTGCATCCACTGGTCGACCCCCGGGTCGCCCTCGGCCCCAGGAAGCGGGCCGCATGAGCGCCACGACCCTGCTGCGCCGGCCCGGGCTCGCCCGGATCCGGACCTCCCGTGCCCCCCTGTCCCTGCTCTGCCTGGGCTTCGTCGCCGTGGTCGTCGTCATCGCGGTGCTCGCCCCCTGGATCGCCCCGTACGACCCGAACGCCGTCGACCTCGGCAACGCGCTGGCGGGGCCCTCCTCCGAGCACCTCCTCGGCGTCGACGCTTCCGGACGCGACACGCTGTCCCGCCTGGTCCTGGGCGCCCGTACCTCCCTGCTCGGCCCGCTCGGGGTGGTCGTCTTCTCCACCGTGGCCGGGGTCGCCATCGGCACCGCCGCCGCCTGGCGCGGCGGCTGGCTGGACTCCGTCCTGTCCCGCAGCACCGAGCTGGTCTTCGCCTTCCCGGGCATGCTGCTGGCCATCCTGATCGTGTCGGTCTACGGGGAGGGCCTGCTGGCTCCGGTCATCGCCCTGGCCAGCGCGTACCTCCCGTACGTCAGCCGGCTCACCCGCTCCCTCGTCCTCGCCGAGCGCGAACGCCCGTACGTGGAGGCGTACCGGGTGCAGGGCCACTCCGGGCCGCAGATCTGCCTGCGGCACGTGGTGCCCGGGGTCGCACCCGTCGTCCTCGCCCAGTCCACGATCAACTTCGGCTACGCCCTCATCGACCTGGCCGGCCTCTCCTTCCTCGGCCTGGGCGTGCCCGCCCTGACCCCCGACTGGGGCCGCATGGTCTTCGACGGCAAGACCGCCATCCAGTACGGCTACCCGCTCTCGGCGATCGTGCCGTGCGTCGCCATCGTGCTGACCGTGGTCGCCTTCAACGTCGTCGGCGAACGCTGGGCCGACAAGGTCGCCAGGAGGGACCGATGAACACCCTCGACATCCAGGCGCTGCGGCTGCGGCTGCCCGACACGGCCCGGCCCGTTCTCGACGGGGTCGATCTCACCGTCGGGTTCCGGGAGACCGTCGCCCTGGTCGGTGAGTCCGGGTCCGGCAAGAGCCTGACCTCGCGCAGCGTGCTCGGGCTGCTGCCGCTGGGAGCGCGGGCGGAGGGGACGGTGCGGGTCGTCGGAGACGACGTCCTCGCGATGGGCCCCGGGCGGCTGCGCGCCCTGCGCACGAGCACGGCGGCCATGATCTTCCAGGACCCCCGGGCCGCCATCAACCCGATGCGCCGCGTCGGCGACTTCCTCACCGAGAGCCTGCGGCTCAACGCCCGGACGGGGAAGGAGGCCGCCGAGGAGCGGGCGGTGCGGATGCTGGAGGCCGTCGGCCTCACGGCGGCCGCGCTGCGCACGTACCCGGGGCAGCTCTCCGGCGGCATGCTGCAACGGGTCATGATCGCGGCCGCGCTCATGGGTGACCCGGCGCTGATCCTCGCCGACGAGCCCACCACGGCCCTGGACGTCACGACGCAGGCGGAGGTGGTCGCGCTCCTCGGGGAACTCCGCGAGAGCTTCGGCACCGGGCTGCTGTTCGTCACGCACGACCTCGGGCTCGCGGCGGCCATCAGCGACCGGGTGTACGTGATGTACGCGGGCCGGATCGTCGAAACGGGCCCCGCCGAGGAGCTGTTCGCCCGGCCGCGCCATCCGTACACGGCCGCGCTCCTCGACTCGACCCCCCGCCTGGACGCCCCGCAGGGCCGGCTCGCCGCCATCGAGGGCCGCCCGCCGAGCCTGCGCGAGGAGCTGACGGGCTGCCCCTTCGCCGCGCGCTGCCTGTACGCGACGGACCTCTGCACCCGGCAGGCCCCGGCCCTGCTGCCGCTGGCGGACGGCGGGGCGCGCCTGGCGTCGTGCCATCACGGCGACCTGGTGTCCCCGTCGCGAAAGGAGAGCCACCGATGAGGAAGACCGTCCTGGAGGCCGTCGGGCTGCGCCGGAGCTACGGGAGCGTCCCGGCCGTGGACGACGTCTCGTTCCGGCTGTCCGAGGGCGGGTCCCTCGGCATCGTCGGCGAGTCGGGCTCGGGGAAGACGACCACGGCCCGGATCGTGGTGGGACTGGAGCACGCGGACGGGGGCCGGGTCGCGGTCCACGGCCGGGACCGCGGCGAGCGCCGGCGCGGCAGGTCCGAACGGCTCGCCCGGGCGCGGGAGGTGCAGATGGTCTTCCAGGACCCGTTCCTGTCCCTGGACCCGCGCGTCACCGTGGGCGGGGCGCTCCGCGAGACGCTCCGGCTGCACTTCCCCGACGCCGATCACGGCCGGCGGGTCACCGAGCTGCTCGATCAAGTCGGCCTGGGCGCCCGGGAGGCGGACGCGCTGCCCCGGCAGCTGTCCGGCGGGCAGCGCCAGCGCGTGGCGATCGCCCGGGCGCTGGCGGTCGAGCCCGCGGTCCTGGTCCTGGACGAGGCGGTGGCCGCGCTGGACGTGTCGGTGCAGGCGCAGATCCTGAACCTGCTCGCCGAGATCCGCGCGGAGACCGGCATCGGCTACCTGTTCATCACCCATGACCTGGGCGTCGTACGGTGCGTCACCGACGAGGTCATCGTGATGCGGCGGGGCCGGATCGTGGAGTCGGGTCCGACGGAGCGGGTACTGGCCGCGCCGGAGCACCCGTACACCCGGCTGCTGCTGGAGTCCGTCCCCCGGCCGGGCTGGGACCCGCGCCGGATCGCCGCCGCGCGCCGGGCGTTGTAAGGGGGGCGGCTGGTGCTGTGACCGCCGCCGCGGCGAGGCCGCAGACGAGCGCGCGTACGCTCGGCTCGGTCCGCACGCGGTCGTCCAGGGACTGGATGGCCGCGAGCCCGTCGGCCGCGGCCGCCAGCGCCATGCCCAGCGGAACGGGGTCGAAGGCGCCGTCGTGTTCGTCCGCCAGCACCTGGAAGAGGCGGACGAAGCACTCCCGCCAGCGCCGGTACTCGCCGTCCACGGCGGCCCGGACCCGGTCGTCGTTGAGGGCGAACCAGTGCAGGGCGGAGTGCAGCCGGGACAGGTCGGGGCCCTCGGGCTGCGTCAGGAGTGCGATCACGCGCTCCGCGCGCTCGGAGAAGGGGCCGGGGCCGTCGACGGCGGCTTCCATGGGGCCGATCCACTCGGGCCCGATGTCCCGGGCGACGGCCACGATCAGGTCGGTGCGGTCCTGGAAGTGGTAGTGGCACATCCCGTGCGAGATGCCGCAGAGAGCGGCGACGTTGCGGGTGCTGAAGCGTGCGAGGCCGTCGCCCGCGAGCAGCGTCCGGGCCGCGGCGATCAGCTTGGCGCGCGTCTGTGCGCCCTTGGCCGACGTGCGGGAGGTGCGGGCGGCACCGGCCTGCCGGGCGCCCTCGTCTGCTGCCGGGTTCGCTGCCACGGCGCCACTGTAACGACCAGGGTTCCCCCGCACAGCCGAAAGTGATCAAGAGTCCTCAACTTCCTTTGTTTCAAAGCGAGTTGGCGTGCCGAAAATATTGACCGAGCGCTCGGTCAGTAATACGTTCCGCCCCAATCGGTGGAGCGACCCACCCCCGCCTGATCGGAGATCAGAGATGACAGAGATCAACGAGCGCCGGAAGCTGGACAGAAGAGGGTTCCTGGCGGCGGCCGGCCTCACGGCCGCCGGGGCCGCGCTGGCGGCGGTCGGCGGTGAGGCCTTCGCGGCCACCCGGCCCACCACCCGGCCGGCAGCGCTGCCGGCGGCCGCCGCCGGGGGCTTCGCGGTGCCGGTGGACACCGTCCGCCACACCCGGACCTGGATGGCCTGGCCCGACAGCTCGGCCATCTGGGGACGCCAACTCGCGGGCGTCCAGTCCAACATCGCGCTCATCGCGAAGACCGTCGCGAAGTACGAGCCGGTCGTGATGTGCGCCAACCCGGCCGCCGCGTCGAAGGCGCGCAGCGCCTGCGGACCGGCCGTCACGGTGATCACCTCGATCCCGGTCGACGACTGCTGGATGCGCGACAGCGGCCCGGTGTTCCGTACCAACGGCGCGGGCGGCCTCGACGCGGTCGGCCTGAACTTCAACGGCTGGGGCAACCAGCAGACCCACGCCAAGGACTCCCTGGTGGCCGGCCGGGTCGCGGCCTACGCCTCAGTGCCATTCAGCACCGCCGGATTCATCGGCGAGGGCGGCGCGGTGGAGACGGACGGCGCCGGCACCCTCATGGCCACCCGCAGCAGCATCCTCAACCCGGACCGCAACCCCAACCGCACCCAGGCACAGGTCGAGGCCGCGATGTGCGCCGCGTTCGGGGCTTCGAAGGTGATCTGGTTCCAGGGCGTCCTCGGCCGGGACATCACCGACGACCACGTCGACGCGACGTCCAGGTTCCTCTCCCCCGGCCAGGGGACGGTCCAGATGCCCCTTCCGGGTGACAACGACGCCTGGTCCAAGGACGCACGCCAGCAGTACCAGATCCTCTCGACCTCCACGACCGCGCAGGGCGGCCCCATCTCGGTCACCAAGCTCCAGGGCCCCGACTACGACCTCATCCGCTCCGGCGACCCGAACTTCGTGGCCGCCTACGCCAACTACTACGTGTGCAACGGGGCGGTCATCTCGTCCCAGTTCGGCGACTCCCGCGCCGACGCGGCGGCCAAGGCGACGCTCCAGCGGCTCTTCCCCGGCCGGACCGTCGAGCAGCTCAACACCGACAGCCTGGGGGCGGGCGGTGGCGGGATCCACTGCGTCACCCAGCAGCAGCCCGTCCCGTAGCAGCCGCGGCAGGGGTGGCGGGGCCGTCCGGACGGCCCCGCCACCCCTGTCCGGTGACGCCGGCGGCCCGGCGCGTTCATCCGGCCGGCCGAGCAGCGGATGCCGCCCGCGCCACGCCGGGGCAGGCTGTGCAGGAAGGACAGCCACCACCGCACAGACGAGGACCGCGCCATGTCCCACAGTCGGCGTATCGGCGTCATCACCGGGGCCGCAGCACTGCTGCTGACCGCCACCGCCTGCTCGGGCCTGGGCCGGAGCACCGTCGGCATGCTCAGCTTCCGCGCCCACGACTCGCCGGTCGTGCTGAGCTACTCCAACACCCTGGTGACGGGCTGCCACAAGATCTCCCTTCCCCAGGGCGCCACCCACGTCGAGAACAACACCCTCGTCGACGTCGTCCTCTACCGGACGCCGGACTGTCAGAAGTCCGACAAGGCCGACGGGATCTACGTCGCCACCACCCTCTCGAACGTGACGGCCCCGGACAGCCTGTCCTGGCGCAGCTTCAGCGTCATCCACTGAACCTCCGAACAGCCCGACCTTGAGGAGGTCAGCCATGCCGGGTGACGACAGCGCGGGCGAACTCGCGGCCCTGCGGGCCAGGGTCGCCGCCCTGGAATCGGAGGCGGCGGCCGCGAAGCGGACCCCGCCGCGGCACCGGACGCGTTCACTGCTGTCCGCGCTGCTGATCATCATCGGCTGTGTGCTGGCCCCCCTGGGCATCGTGGCGTCCTGGACGTCCTCCATCGTGGGGAACACCGACCGCTACGTCTCCACGGTCGCCCCGCTCGCCTCCGACCCGGACGTCCAGGAAGCGGCGGCGAACCGCGTCACGGGCGCCCTGATGCAGCACCTCGACCTCGCCACCCTGCTGGAGGACGTGGCTCCCGACCAGCGGCCCCTGCTCCAGAAGGCACTGGGCAAGCTCGGTGGCTCCCTGGAGGGAGCGGTCAGCAGTTTCGTGAAGGACAAGGCGCAGGACGTGATCGCCTCGAACGCGTTCGAGACGATCTGGACCAATGCCAACCGCACGATCCACACCTCGCTCGTCAAGGCGCTGACCGGCAGCGGTGACGGCGCGGTGGAAATCAAGAACGATGCGGTGACGGTCGACCTGGCGCCGGTGATCGATCAGGTCAAACAGCGGCTCGTGGACGCCGGGATGAGCGTCGCCGCCAAGATCCCCGAGATCCACACCGACTTCACCGTCGTCCAGTCCAACGACATCGGCCGGGTCAAGACGGGCTTCCGGCTGCTCCAGATCGTCGGCCTGTGGCTGCCCGTCCTCGCCGTGCTCCTCATCGTCGCCGGCATCCTGCTCGCCGCCCACCGGCGCCGGACCCTGATCACGTCGTGCCTCGCGGTCGCCTTCGCCGTACTCGTCCTCGGGCTCGGGCTGACCGTCTTCCGTACGGTCTACCTCAACGCGCTCCCCGACACCGTGTCCCAGGCCGCCGCCGGCTCCGTCTACGACGCCATGATCCGGCTGCTGCGCACGACGATCCGCACGGTCATCGTCCTGGGTGTGGTGATCGCCCTCGCCGCCTGGCTCTCCGGCCCGGGCCGGTACGCCACCGCGGTCCGCCAGATCTGGCACTCCGGCATCGTCGCCACCCGGGCCACCGCCGACCGCCTGGGCCTGCGCACCGGCCCGGTCGGCCCGTTCATCCGGCGCCACCGCTCCTGGTTCACCTGGGGCCTGGTGGCGGTCGCCGCCCTCGTGTACATCCTGTGGTCCTACCCCACCGGCTGGGTGGTCGTGGGTCTCGCCCTCGCCCTGCTGTTCGCGCTCGCGGTGACGGACTTCCTCGCCGAGGACACGGCCGAGGACAAGGTCCCGGAACCGCGCCCGTCATGACGGGCGCACCGCGGACGTCTCGCGCTGCCCGCCGGGGCAGCCGGCCGGCGGAAGGGACGGCCCGGGCCGGGTCAGGCCGCGACGGCGGTCACCCGGCCCGAGGCGATCGCCTCCACCAGCCGCTGGTGGTCGCGCTCGTTCTGGTCCGCGTAGCTCTCCGCGAACCGCACGAGCGCCTCGTCGAAGACAGCGCGACGGCCCAGGTACGCGGCGATGGCGATCCGGTCGCCGGACCTGGCGTGCGCCCGCGCCAGGGTGGCGCCGCACATTCCGGCGAAGACCCTCATGCCGCGCGGGACCATCCGGGAGGGGTCGGCGATGCCCTTCCAGTCGCGCAACTGGCGTACGTAGAAGTCCCGCTCGCGGCCGTCGATCCCGTGCGCCTGCTGCCAGCCCAGGAAGATGTCGCTCGCGGCCTGCATCAGGCGCTGACCGGCGACGACCCGCTCGCCCTGGGTGGCGTACTCGCTGGCGCCGACGTGCGCGGCGAGAACGGACTCGCCGGCTTCCTTGGCCTGGAGGATCAGCGGGTCCTCGCCGTCACGGCCCAGCAGCAGCACGACCCAGCAGCGCATGCCGACGCTGCCGACACCCACCACCTTGCGTGCCATGTCGACGACGGTGTACTGCCTCAGCAGGTGCCTGCGGTCCGTCTGGAGGCTCTCCCCGTACAGATCGACCAGGTCGCGGATCTGGCCGTCGAGCGCGTCCCGCTCCTGGTCCGGCAGCAGCTGCGAGACCGGTGTGATCAGCTGCGGGACGGCGGCGAAGCGGCGGCGGCCGCCCACCACCTCGGTGAGCTTCTCGAACGCCTGGAGGCTGTCGCGTCCGCGCGCCTTGCCCAGCGCCTCCGACATCTGCTTGCGGCCCCGGGTGTGCAGCGCACCCGTCGCCAGCTCCCGCAGGTCCGCCTCGTCGACTCTCGCGTACCAGACGTCGAGGGTGCGCATCTGGGCGAAGCGGCCCATCTGCTCGCGGTAGCCGCTCACGCCCGACCGTACGATCTGCGCGCGCTCGTCCTCGGAGAAGCCATTCTCGCGCCCGGCGATGACCAGGCTCGTCGCGAGCCGCTTGACGTCCCATTCCCACGGCCCGGGCAGCGTCTCGTCGAAGTCGTTGATGTCGAACAGGAGGTTGCGCTCCGGCGAGCCGAGCAGCCGGAAGTTCAGCAGGTGCGCGTCGCCGCACAGCTGGACCCGGATACCCGAGTCGGGTGTGTCGGCCAGGTCGCCGGCCATGATCGCGGCCGCTCCCCGGTAGAAGCGGAACGGTGACTGCGCCATCCGGCCGTAGCGGATCGGGATCAGTTCCTGCACCCGGGTGGCGGACTGCCGCTCGATGACGTCCACGGGATCCGTCCGGGTCGGCGAGGCCTCGAAGTCCCCGTGGGCGGAGCGCGGTGTCCGCGCCCGGGCGCCGCGGCCGTCCGCGGCCCGTTTCCCGGCCGAGAGCCGTGGCCCGCCGCCACCCTTCGCGGTCGCGGTCTGCTCGCGGCCCTTCGCGGACGCGGTCTTCTCGCGCTTCGTCATCGTCGTGAACCTTCCGGCCACCGGGGCCCCCGCCTCCCAGCATGGCACTCACGCCACACCCCTGCCCCACGTGTGCCGCGGCGGCGCGCGGGGCGGCGGTCAGAGCGGATCGTCCCGCAGCCGGCCCGGGGCCGGGCTGCCCAGCCGCCGGGCCAGGTACGGCTCCTGAGCCACGGCGGCGCCCGTGCTGATCCCGATGGCGACGGCCACGCACAGCACGATCAGCCACGACAGGATGACGAACACCGAGCCGGTGGACCCGTAGGCGGCGATGGAACGGTTGAGCGCGATCGGCATGTAGACGCGTGCGCCCAGCGACAGCGCGGTGATCGCGGCGGATGTCAGCAGGGCGCCGGGCAGAAGCGGGGGCCACGGGATCACACCGCCCAGCAGCAGGTGCTGGCTCCACCACCACACCAGCGTCTGGAACAGGAGGGTGAGGGGGATCCCGAGCCACAGGCCGAGTCCGAAACCGTCGCGCACCGGTCCCTGGAGGATCAGCAGGACCATCCAGACGGCGATCCAGGCGAACCAGCGCCAGATCACGATCCGCGCCCCGGCCCGCGGGATCTCCCAGGCGCGCCGGCACAGCCGCTGCATGGCGCGGCTCACGGCGGTCGCCGACAGCAGCACGATCACGGCGCCCGCCGCGCCCACGGCGTTGCGGGTGTCGTCGTCGGAGCCGCCGAAGATGTCGCTCAGCTGGTCGCTCGCCTGCCCGGTGAGCCCGAACATCGTGCGTACGGACTCGACCAGCTGCTCCTGTACGCCCTCCGGGGCGAACGAGGCGACGACGAAGAACAGCGGCACGGCGGTCAGGAAGCACTGGGCGGCCAGCCGGGTGGCGGAGTCGAAGATGTTCACGACGACCATCCGCTCCGCGACATGGGTGATCACGGGGAACCGGGTCTCGGCCCGCCCCCGCAGTCGGTTGCCCGTCGCCACCAGCTCCCGGGAGCGGGCCTGCCAGCGCGCCTTCCTCTTCGACGGCATCAGCGGGGTCTCCTTCGTGTGCGTCCAGGTTGGGGGACGCGGCCGGGCGCGGCATCTCGGAGGGCGCCGGGCAAAAGGTGTCGGGGCCAGGTCTGGTGCGTAATGTCGTATGTCGTCACACGATTGGGGCACCATGGTCCTCGACCTCATGCTGATCGCGTTGGCCATCGCCCTCTACCCGCTGCCGATGATGGCGTTCATCCTCGTGGTGTCGTCCGCCAGAGGCGTGTGGAAGGGGCTGGCCTTCCTCCTGGCGTGGCTCGCCTGTCTCGTCGCGGTGATCGCGATCGTGCTGGCGCTGACCGGCGGGGAGCCGCCGGCGCCCCGTTCCCCGCCCAGCGTGGCGGCGCTCGCGGTCAAGCTGGCCATCGGGGTGGCGCTGGTGATCTACGGGGTGCGCCGCTACCGCCGCCGGCTGGCGCGGTCCCGCGCCCCGGGCGCCACCGAGGCGCGGGACCCGAAGCCCTCCCGGGTGGACGTCGGCTCGGCATGGGCGGCGGCGGGCCTGGCCGTGCTGCTCCAGCCCTGGGGCATGGTCGCGGCGGGCGCGACGACGGTGATCCAGGCCGACACCTCGCACGCGACGACGTACATCGCCCTGCTCGGCTTCTGCCTGCTCGCCAGCTCCGGCCTGCTGGCCGCCGAGCTCTACATGGTGTTCGCACCCGAGGCCGCGCAGGCACGGCTGCTGCGGATGCGGACGTGGATGGAGGGGCACAAGGACGAGGCCATCGTGTTCGTCTGCCTGCTGCTGGGCCTGTGGCTGACCGCGCAGAGCATCTACGAGCTGACCGGATGAGCCGTCGCACGGGTGACCGGTGCGCGGGCGTCCGCAGACATGCGCGGGCGCGGGCAGCGTGCTGGAATGAAAAGGACATTCCCGCTCTCCCGACAGGAGCTGCCATGAGCAGCGAAACCGAGGCACGGGCCGATTTCGGCAACGTCGAGGAACTGGGCCCGGTCGACTACATCGTGGTCGAGTTCCCGGGCAACCGGATGACGGGCGAGGGATTTCCCCTTCTCGTCGATCTCGTGGACCGGGGCATCATCCGCATCTTCGACTTCGCCTTCATCCGCAAGGAGGAGGACGGCACGGTGACCGCGGTGGAGCTCCAGGACCTCGGCGGCGAGGTCGACCTGACCGTCTTCGAGGGAGCCTCGTCCGGGCTGCTCGACCACGGTGACATCCAGGACGCCGCCGGCGCCCTGGAGCCCGGGAGCTCGGCCGGGATCATCGTGTACGAGAACACCTGGGCGGCGCCCTTCGCCCGGGCCCTGCGACGCGGCGGAGCGCAGCTCGTGGCGGCCGGACGCATTCCCGTCCAGGCCCTCCTGGCATCGCTGGACGCCCTGGAGGACCTGCCCGCCGACGAGTGAGGCCCACGACGAGTGGGGCCCACACCCACAGCCTGGAGATGAGCATCATGCCCGGACTTCTTCGCGGGGTCGCCCGCACCGCCGTGGTCGCGGGCACCGCCACCGCGGTGTCCAACCGCGTGTCACGCCGCCAGGGCGGCCGATGGGCGCAACAGGAAGCCCAGCAGCAGGCGGCCGCTCCCCCGCCGCCCGCCGCGCCGCCGCCCGCCGCAGCACCGCTGGCCGATGACATGACCACCAAGATCGAGCAGCTGAAGCAGCTCAGCACCCTCAAGGAGCAGGGCGTCCTGACGGAGGAGGAGTTCGCCGAGCAGAAGCGACGCCTCCTCGGTTAGACGTACGTCACGGGACCGGTTCGTGCTCCGGCGGGGACGCCACGGACCGGTCCGCCGTGCGCCGGGCCGCGTGCCGGGAGGCGAACCAGGCCGCCAGGGGCTGCGTGAAGCGGGCGGTCAGCGGGCCGAGGACCACGAGGATCAGTACGTACGCGGTGGCCAGCGGCCCCAAGGCCGGTTCGATGCCGGCGGTAACGGCCAGGCCCGCGATCACGATGGAGAACTCGCCGCGCGCGACCAGCGTGCCGCCCGCCCGCCAGCGGCCCTTGACGCCGATCCCGGCGCGCCGCGCGGCCCAGTACCCGGTGGCGATCTTCGTGGCCGCCGTGACCACGGCCAGCGCCAGGGCGGGCAGCAGGACCGGGGGAACGCTGGCCGGGTCGGTGTGCAGGCCGAAGAAGACGAAGAACACGGCCGCGAACAGGTCCCGCAGCGGGCTGAGCAGGGTGTGCGTGCCCTCGGCGACCTCCCCGGAGAGGGCGATGCCGACGAGGAACGCGCCGACGGCGGCCGAGACCTGGAGCTGCTGCGCGATGCCCGCGACCAGCAGGGTCAGCCCGAGGACGACGAGGAGGAGCTTCTCCGGGTCGTCGCTGGAGACGAAGCGGGAGATCAGGCGCCCGTAGCGGACGGCGACGAACAGCACGGCCCCGGCGACGCCGAGCGCGATGGCGAGGGTGAGACTGCCGGCGGCGAGGCTGACGCCGGCGAGCAGCGCCGTGATGATCGGCAGGTAGACGGCCATGGCCAGGTCTTCGAGCACGAGGATGCTGAGGATCACCGGGGTCTCCCGGTTGCCGAGGCGTCCGAGGTCGCCCATGACCTTGGCGATGACGCCGGAGGAGGAGATCCAGGTGACCCCGGCGAGCACCACGGCGGCCACCGGTCCCCACCCCATCAGCAGCGCGGCGCCGGCGCCGGGCAGCGCGTTGAGGGTGAAGTCGACGAGTCCGGCCGGGTACTGGGTCTTGAGGTTGGAGACCAGATCGGTCGCCGTGTACTCCAAGCCGAGCATCAACAGCAGCAGGATGACGCCGATCTCGGCGCCGATGGCGACGAACTCCTCGCTCGCTCCGAGCGGGAGCAGGCCACCGGTGCCGAACGCGAGCCCGGCCAGCAGGTACAGGGGTATGGGCGAGAACTTGAGTCTGCCCGCGACCCGGCCCAGCAGGCCGAGGCCGAGGATGATCGCGCCGAACTCGATGAGGAAGACGGCAGAGTGCATCCGCTCACTCCCGCCCGAGTATCGCGGCGGCGGCGTCCACGCCCTCGCGGGTGCCGATGACGATGAGGGTGTCCCCGCCGGCCAGCCGGAAGTCCGGCGCCGGGGAGGGGCGGGCCTCCGCCCGGCGCAGTACGGCGACCACGGAGACGCCGGTCTCGGTGCGCATCCGGGTCTCCCCCAGCACCCGGCCGTTCCAGTAGGAGTGCGCCGACAGCTCGATCCGCTCGGCGACGAGGCCGAGGTCGGTGGTGTGCAGGAGGTTCGGGCTGTGGTGGGCCGGCATCAGCGCGTCGATCAGCGAGGTCGCCTCCGCGCCGGTGAGGTGGAGCGACTGGGCGCAGGCGTCGGGGTCGTCGGCGCGGTACAGGTTCACCGTGCGCGTCCCGTCGCGGTGGGCTATCACCGACAGGTGCCGTCTTTCGCGGGTGGTGAGGTCGTACTGGACGCCGATGCCGGGCAGTGGCGTCGTACGCATCCGTGGTGCGGGCACAGCCCATCCCCCTCGTTGTTCGTCCGGTGCGGCGGGGGTCATGGTGCCACGTTCGGCGTGGCCGGAATATGGGTGTCGGCACGGATGGACAGGAGGGGTCCGGGCCGGTGAGGATGGGGCGGGGAAGTAGGTTCCGCCGCAGTTCAGGCCGTATGGGAGCCGGGGCCGCGAGTCGGCGGCCAGGGATTGAGGGGGACCGGCTGGAAAGGCTCGGGGCCATGTCGCTGTACGGGCGGATCTTCCTGCTGAACGCCGTCGTGCTCGTCGTCGCGGTGGCACTGCTGATCGGCCCGGTCACCGTCTCCACGCCCATCCTGCTCGGCGAGGCGCTCGTCCTGCTCGGCGGGCTGGCCGCCGTGCTCGTTGCCAACGCGGTCCTGCTGCGGATCGGGCTCGCCCCGCTCGCGCGCCTGAACCGGGCCATGGCCACCGCCGACCTGCTGAGGCCCGACGCCAGGCCCGCCGTCACCGGCCAGGGCGAGATCGCCGCGCTCACCGCGACGTTCAACACCATGCTCGACCGGCTCGAAGCCGAGCGGGCCACCAGCAGCGGCCGGGTGCTGTCCGCGCTCGAAGACGAACGCCGGCGCATCGCCCAGGAACTGCACGACGAGGTCGGCCAGACCCTCACCGCCGTCCTGCTACAGCTCAAACACGCCGCCGACCGCGTCCCCGAACCCGTACGGGCCGACCTGCACCAGGCGCAGGAGACCACCCGGGCGAGCCTGGACGAGATCCGCCGCATCGCGCGCCGGCTGCGCCCCGGCGTCTTGGAGGAGCTCGGCCTGCACAGCGCGATCCGCGCCCTGGCCGCCGAGTTCACCAGCACCCGCCTCGGGGTGACCGCCCGCATCACCCCGGGCCTGCCGACGCTCGACCCGGCCACCGAGCTGGTCCTCTACCGCGTCGCCCAGGAGAGCCTGACCAACGCGGCCCGCCACTCCGGCGCCGGCCGCGTCGAGGTGCACCTGCTGGCGTCGGCGGGAGGCGCCGGCGTGCGGCTGCTGGTCCGCGACGACGGCGGCGGCATCGGGGCGGCGCCGGAGGGAGCGGGGATCCAGGGCATGCGCGAGCGCGCCCTGCTGATCAGCGCCGAACTCCTCGTCGCGGCCGGGGCGGACGGCGGCACCGAGGTGTGCCTGAACGTCACTGCACAGCAGCCCGGGGGGAACCGGACATGAGAACACCGGCCAAGGACACACCGGGCACGGGCACACCGGGCACGGGCAAACAGCCCATGGGCACACCGCCCTCGAGACCGCCGGCCCGCATCCTGCTCGCCGACGACCACGCCCTCGTCCGCAGCGGCGTACGGCTGATCCTCGACGCCGAGCCGGACCTGTCCGTGGTCGCCGAGGCCGACGACGGCGCCGACGCGGTCGTCCTCGCCCGCCGCGACCCGGCGATCGACCTGGCCATCCTCGACATAGCGATGCCCCGCCAGACCGGCCTCCAGGCCGCCCGGGAACTCTCCCGCCTCCGGCCGGCCTTGCGGATCCTGATGCTGACCATGTACGACAACGAGCAGTACTTCTTCGAGGCCCTGAAGGCCGGCGCCAGCGGCTACGTCCCCAAGTCGGTCGCCGACCGCGACCTCGTCGAAGCCTGCCGGTCCGCGCTGCGCGACGAGCCCTTCATCTACCCGGGCGCCGAGACCACCCTCATCCGCACGTACCTCGACCGCGCGCGCACCGGCGGGACGCTGCCCGAGCGGCCCGTCACCGAGCGCGAGGAGGAGATACTCAAACTCGTCGCCGAGGGCCACACCTCGAAGGAGATCGGCGACATCCTCGTCATCAGCGCCAAGACCGTCGAACGCCACCGGGCCAACCTCCTCCAGAAGCTCGGCCTGCGCGACCGCCTCGAACTGACCCGCTACGCCATCCGCGTCGGCCTCATCGAGCCGTGAGCCACGCCCGGCGTCCCGCCCGCGGGGATCGCGGGCGGCCGACATATGCCGGTGGGTGACTTACGATGCCGGTATGAGTGATCGTGCGATGCAGGAACCCACCCTTCTCCTTCTGACCGCGCTGGCGGACGAGCCCCGGCACGGCTACGCGATCGCCCGCGAGGTGGAGAAGATCTCGGACGGGCGGGTCAAGCTGCGCACCGGCACCCTGTACGGGGCCCTGGAGAGGCTCCTCGGGCAGGGGCTGATCGAGGTGTTCGAGGAAGAGATCGTGGACAGCCGGCTGCGGCGCACGTACACGCTCACCACCGCCGGCCGGCAGAGCCTCGCCGCCGAGGCACGGCGGATCGCCGCCACGGCGCGCGAGGCGACCCGACGCCTGAAGGCCGCCGGAGAGTCGGCCACGGCGTGAGCCCGCCCCTGTTGCGGCTGTACCCGGCACGGTTTCGCCGCGAGTTCGGCGACGAGATCGCCGAGGCGTACCGGGAGGCGACCGAAGGGGCGGGCCCTCTGACCCGGTTCCGCGAGGGGTTCGACATCGCGGCGCACGCGCTGCGGCTGCGCCTGGGGCTGGGTTCGGCGCAGCGGGGCGGCCGGCTCTTCGCGGCCGCGGCGCCCTTCGCGCTGGCGGGCACGGCCGCGGAGGCCGCCTTCAACCTCGTCTCGACGCTCTCCGACTGGCGCATCAGCGGCAACCCCGACTTCCTCGTGCCGCTCAGCTACGTCACCGGCGGCTGCTACCTGGCGGCCCTCATCGGCGCGGTCCTCGCCCTGTGCGGGCGGTTCACCGGCGCACTCTGGGCCCTCGCGGGCATGGCCGGCGTCCTGACCTGCTTCCTCACGGTACTGCCGGCACGCGCCCTGCTGCTGCCGTGGGAGTTCACTGCCGTTCTGCTGGCGCCCGTGGTGTTCGCGGCCGTTCCCCTGGCCTGCCCGCCGGACCTGCGTCCGCCCCGCAGGATCGGCGGCGCTCCGGGGATCGTGGCCGTGGCGCTGTGGGCGCCGCTGTGCGTGGCCCTGTTCGCCCTGCTCGACTCGGCGGAGATCTGGAGCGGCTCCTTCTTCCACCTCCGCTACGTGGTGCCCGTGGCGGCGGCGCTGGCCCTGGCGGGCCGTTCGGCCTGGTCCGGGATCCGCACCGCCGGCCAGTTCACCCTCGCGGCGGCCCCGTTCCTGGGCACCGGGTTCCTCTCCGGCGTCCTGGACGACACGACCCTGCTCCCGGCCCTCGCGGTGACCGCCGTGGCGGGCCTGACCGTGCGGTCGTGGCGGCGCCGGAACTCCGGCACGGCGACGCCCACGTAACACGGCGGGCGCGGCGGGCGCGGCGGGCTCAGCCGGCCGTGACCCGGATCTTGGACTGGCCGTGTCCGAGTTCCTCCCAGTCCTCCATGAACCGCGCCGTCAGGCCGTGCCGGGCGGCGAGCGCGATCAGGGTCTCGGTGCGGTAGTAGAAGTCCTCGCGCAGCACCTGGTGTTCGGCGCCGGTGGTGCGGTCGAAGGTGAAGTCGAAGTGGCCGCCCGGGGCCAGGATCCGGCCCACGTGGGCGAGGCATTCGTCGATGACCTCGATCGGCGAGTGCGAGAACACGCTGTGTGCGTGGACGACGTCGAAGTGGTCGTCCGGCAGGAAGTCCAGCGTCAGGTTCTTGGTGAGGGTCAGGTGCGGGACCTTGGCCTGGAGCCCCTGCGTGGTGAGCGTCTCCTTCGCCGCGATGAGGATGTCGGGCGAGATGTCGATGCCGTAGTAGTGGCCCGCCTCCAGGTAGTCGATGAAGCGCCACCCCGCGCGGAGGTTGCCGCAGCCGATGTCCAGCATCCGGGCGCCGGGCTCCAGCCCGTGCCGCAGCAGATAGTCGAACTGCATCCGCCCCAGCGCCAGCCACCGCTCGTGCGTCTGACTGCCCACGGCCGCCTCGGGGTTTCGCCGGGTGTCCGAGGCCATCACGGCGCGGTAGTAGCCGACGTGGTCGGGGTGCTTGAAGGACAGCCACCGGTCACGGGCCGCCCGCTTCAGATAGGGGGCTATCCGATTCGGACGGCTCGCGGCGTACCGGACCTTGTGGGCGAGCGACGCCCGGTTGGCGACGAGGTTCTTCTTGCTGGCCATGTCTGACTCCATCTCGGTCACACGCCGATGTCCCGGCGGACGGCACGCTGTTGACCGCCGCCGCGGCGCGACTTCATGTCGCCACTATATGCCGTTCGCCGACATATGCGTATCGCGGGGTCATGGGGCCGGGGGAGACGGTCACAGCACTAGCCGGCCTTCAGGCGGCGGACGACCTCCTCCGAGACTCGTCGCTGTAGTTCGGCGAGTTGCTCGGGTGTGTACGCCGTCAGATCGCCGACGTCCCCGGGCGGAGCCGTTCCCTTCTCCTCGGGCTTCTGCTGCTTCTCCTCCTCCCTGCGTTTGAGTTCGCGCTCCTCCGGCGAGCCGGGCGCCGCGTACGCGCACCGGATGAGCGCCCCGTCGGCCGCCTTCAGGCAGGTCGCCTCGCGGCCGTCCACCTGGCCCCGGCCCTCGACCCGGTAGCGGATGTTCTGCTCGCTTCCGACCGTGGCGGTCCAGGTGCTGCCGCCGGTGGGCACGACCTCGAACACCTGGTCGTCGTTGTAGCAACAGACGTCCCGGTACTCGGCCTTGATCAGCGCTACGAGCGCCTTCGGCGACGACCACGTCGGACTGAGCCGGTGGACGGTGACCGGCGCGAGCCCGCCGCCCTTGTGGCGCGTGGGTACGGTCGACACGGCCACGACCGAACTGGCCTCCCCCTGCGGGGTCAGCGGGGTGACGTACGCGCTGTCCCCGCTCGCGTCCCGGTACTTCAGGGTGAACTCCGACTCGTTGCCCTCGTTGGCGCCGTCCTCGGAGGCGTCCCAGCCGCTGCGCTCGAACCACCAGTCGCTGAAGCTGCCGACCGCGGCGGTGCCCTCCCGCTGCCGGGCCGCGAGACTCAGCGGATAGGACGGGCCGGGCACCGCGGAACTGTCGCCGGTGATCGTGAGCTTTCCGGTCCGCCCGTTGTAGAGCGCGAGTCCGGCGGGCCGTTCGGTCACCACCAGGAGGCCGGTCTGGCGCTTGAGGGGGACGACCACGATCGGGGTGTCGTCCGAGCAGGTCACATAGGCGTCGCCGGGATCGAACCGCAGCCAGCGCCGCTGGGCCGAGATCTTGCGGCCGAGGTTGTGGTTGAACCAGCCGCCGATCCGCGCGTCCGCCGTGTCCACGTCGAACGCGCAGCGCTGCTGGCTACGGCTGCTGCCGCCGAGCGGGATGTCCTGCACGAGGCCGACCTCGTACCCGGCCAGCCAGCCGCGCCGCTCCACCAGGGTCGCGAACCGGTCCGAGTCCGGAAGGTAGGTGATGTCGGAGATCTCGCCGGTGACATCGCCCAGGTGCGGGGCGGCCTGCGCCTTGCCGACGACGTAGGGCGCCCGCGCCGAGAACTCGGGCACCGCCTCGGACACGATCTTCACGTTGTCCATGTACGCCCGGTCCTGGAGGTACGACCCGTACACCAGCCACCAGACGGCGATCCCCAGCCCGAGGACGCCGCCCAGCCAGACGAGGGCCACCGCCGCGCCCCCGCCGACCGAGGCGCGCCCCTTGCCCCGGATCAGCCTCACCACCAGCCACACCACCGCGACGAAGGCGGCGGCCAGCAGCGGCGCGGCCAGCCAGGCGAAGATCTTCCGCGCCTCCCAGACCACGATGGTGGTGAAGTACGAGGCCCACCAGAGGAACAGACCCACCAGCAGTACGGGTAACCCGGTCTTCAGTGCCCGGCCCATCAGCGCCCCCCGACGTCAGTTGCCCGAGGGTGTACCCCGCGTCAGGTCGAGTCACGCTCACTGGGGCCGGGCGAAGTCCTGGGTCCACCACGGTCCGCCGGCCTTCTGGACGCCGACGCCGATCTCGGTGAACTTGCAGTTGAGGATGTTCGCGCGGTGCCCGGGGCTCTTCATCCAGGCGTCGACCACCTCGGCCGCGTTCGCCTGGCCCTTGGCGATGTTCTCGCCCGTCGCGGACCACTTGTAGCCGGTCGCGCTGATGCGGCCCGACATGGTGGAGCCGTCCGGTCCGGTGTGGGAGAGCTCGCCGGACCGGGCCATCACCTCGGTGTACGACTGGGCCGCCTGCGTGAGCTTGGCGTTGGACGTCAGGGCGCCGCAGCCGGCCTTGCCGCGCTCGACGTTCACCAGCCTGATCACCTCGGCCGCCTCGCCGGCGGGGGCCGGCGCCGGTGCCGGGTCCCGGGGAGCGGGCTTCTTCGCCGTGGCCGAGGGCTTGGGGGCGGCGGGAGCGGCCGCCTTGGCGACCGGGTCGCCCGAAGCGGACTTCGCGGGGGCCGCGGAGGCCGACGCGGACGCCGAGGATGCGCCGGGGCTCGGGGTACCCGAGGCGGAGGTGGAGGCGGAAGGCGAGGCGGACTCCGTCGGCTGCGCGCCCGGCGAGACCGCTCCGCCGGAGGCATCCCCGCTCCCCCGCAGGCCGGCCGCCGCCCCGGACTTCCCCGAGGGCTGGGCGGCCACGTTCACCGCCAGCACTCCCACGGCGCCGGCCGCCAGCGTCCCGACGGCGGTCAGGACCACGCGCCGGGCCCGCGGATGACGCGCGGCGCGGTGGCCGCCGGGTATGCGGGCGTGGGGGGAATCCATGGCAGAGGCCTCCGTAGGTGACAGGTGGCGCGCAGGCCGAGCCGCGCTGGAAGAGTGAGCGCCGCGCCGAAGTCGGCCGGCTCCGGTATGACCCTACGAGGCACACCGTCCGCCGGACGCCCCCTGAAGGAACCCCGCAGGTGCTCTTAAGGAACCGCTCAGGCTCGACGTCGGGCGGGAGGGCTCGGGCCGGGTCAGCTCGGCCGGCGGCGCTTGTTGCCGCGACGGCGGCGGCCGCGCAGGGGGTTTCGGGGGATGTCCGTGGAGAGGCCGAAGGTGACGCGGACCGAGGCGCCGCCCAGCGCGCCGCGCCCGATGTGCACGCTGCCGCCCGTCGCCGCGGCCGCACGACGGACGATGTCCAGGCCCAGGCCCGTCGAGCTGGTGCTGCTCCCGCGCGCCAGGGCCAGGTCCGGATCGGGGATGCCGGGACCCGCGTCCTCCACCAGCAGTTCCACGGCCTGCGCGGTGCGGTCGACGGAGATGGCGAACGCCGTGCCGTCCGCCGTGTACCGGAAGACGTTGCCGACCAGCGCGTCGACGACGGCGGCGATGTCGTCGTCCGCGAGGTCGACGGTGGTGGCCTCCTCGGCGATGTCCAGCGTGCAGCACCGGTCCTGCTGTTCGGCCAGTACGGCCCAGAAGCCCGCCCGGCGGCGGATCACCTCACCCGCCTCGGACCGCTCGCCCGGCGGCCGGCCGGCAGAAGCGCCGGACGAAGACGGCGACGGCGGCGACCCCGCGTCGCGCAGGGCGCGTCCCATCGGCCCCATCGCCAACGGCGTGCGCGCGGTGGTGATGATCGCCTGGAGTTCCGCCTCCAGCGCGCAGACCGCCGCCTCGACCCTGCCCGATTCCGGGCTCGGCCCCATCCGCTCGGTGGCGAGGTGCAGGGCCGTCAGCGGCGTGCGCAACCGGTGTGAGAGGTCCGCGACGAGCTCCCGCTCGATGGCGAGCAGCTCCGTCATGCGGTCGGCCATGGCGTTGAAGGCCACGCCCGCGTCCCGCAGTTCGCTCGGGCCCATCGGGACGACCCGGGTGCTGAGGTTCCCCTCCCCCAGTACGTACGACGCCTGCGCGAGCTCCTTCGAGGACCGGACGACCTTCGCGCCGAGGCGGTCGGCGACGAGCACGGAGCCGATGAGCAGCCCGACCGCCAAGACCACCATGACCGTCCAGGAGGCGGCGACGCCCCTGGTCAGGTCGGACTCGGGGACGTAGTTCTCCACGACGGCGACCCGGTCCTGCGGGAGCACGACCGGCTGGAGGTAGATCCAGCCGCCGTCGGGCACGTCCTGGGAGATGGACTCCCGGCCGCGCTCGGCCCGTTCGAGCAGCTCGGCCGGTGCGTGGCTGGTGCCGATGGCCCCGGAACCGGGCAGGTGGATGACGAGGTGCTCCGCCCGGTCCAGGCCCGCCATGGATTCGCGCAGGTCGTCCGGGTCGGTGGTCAGGGTCAGGATGGGAGCCATGGCGGCGGCCGGCTGTTCGGCCGCCGTGATGCTCTGCTGCCTGGCCAGCGACATGACGAGGACGGCCAGCGGTATGAGGAAGGAGAGGGCGACCATCGAGGTGACGGCGAGGGCCACTCCCGCCAGGGAGCGTCTCAACGGGGCTCCACCAGCTTGATGCCGACGCCCCGTACGGTCCGCAGGTAGCGCGGCGCGGCCGCGCTCTCCCCGAGCTTGCGGCGCAGGGCCGACAGGTGCACGTCGACCGTCTGGTCATCGACGTAGGGCTCGCGCCACACCTCGCTCAGGAGCCGTCGTTTGGAGACGACCTGCCCCGCGTGATGGGCGAGGAACGCCAGGAGGTCGAACTCCCGGCGGGTGAAGCGGAGTTCCTGGCCGGCGAGGACGGCGGTCCGCGCCACGGGATCCAGGGTCAGCTGCCCGACGGACACCGGCCTCATCAGGTCGGCGGGCGCCGCGGCGGTCCGGGAGCCGCCGCCCGGGTCCGGGGTGTGCGCCCCGGCCGTGCGGCGCAGCACCGCGGACAGCCGGGCGACGAGCTGGCCACCCGAGAAGGGTTTGACGAGGTAGTCGTCGGCGCCCGCGTTCAGCAGCCGGATGATTTCCGCCTCGTCGTCCCGGGCGGTGGCCACCACGACGGGCACCGGGGAGAGTCCTCGGATCATGCGGAGCGCGTCGGCCCCGTCCAGGTCCGGCAGTCCGAGGTCGAGGACGACCGCGTCGAACGACATCCGGGTGATTTCCCGCAAAGCACCGAAACCGTCGCCGGAGTTGTGAACGGTGAACCCGTGTTCCGTCAGGATCTCGATCAGGAACGTGCGAATGCGGGGGTCGTCCTCGACGACGAGTACACGGGGCATGCGGGACACCATATCCAGCGGGGGAATTAAGCGGAGCCGACGAGTCAGGTGTTATTTTCCACAGCTTTTTCCGGCATTCCCCTGGATGTCGGTCACTGGAATGTCACGCCTTTTCCGGTGACGTTGAGAATGACCGGATGGTCCATCACCGGTATGTTGCAGCCCTCTTCCGCGTTGCAGCTCGCGTAACTGATGAGGGCCTTCGCCGTGCCGCCGGCGCTTTCGCCGGAACTCGCGCCCGCGTTCTCGGCCCGGATCGGCAGCTTCACCGTGACCGGCCCGTCCGGGTAGACGGGGACCGCGCTGTCGACGCCGGGCAGGTTGATCCGTAGCACCTCGGCGCCGGCCGCGACGGGCCCGGTCGCCGCGAGGGCCCCGGCCACCTTGACGGAGGTGGGTCGGCCCACCCCCTCCACGCCCTCGGCGGGCAGGTCGGTGCTGTAGAGGTGGTAGCCCGCCTCGGTCGGGGTGAAGGTGGCCGTCAGGGTGCCCTTCGCGTCCTTCCAGTCGGCGACGCCGAGCGTCACCGTCACCCCGTTCTCGGTGAACCGGGCGACCGGCGGGGCACTCGCCTTCGACTCCTCGGGCGCGCAGGAGGTCAGCCCGGCCGCGGCGAGCAGCACGACGGCGGCGCCGGCCAACCGCCGTGCGTAGGGGGCGGACGGCGTGGATCGGGGGATGGTGTGGCTCATGGTGGTCCGGTCTTTCCGTGGTGGTGTACGTGTGCCCTCACGGGCGGGAGACGGGGCGATCGGCTCGGACGGCCCCTAGATGAACGCGGCGGAGTCCGCGGCCCACAGCTGCATCCGGTACACGAGGTCGTCCCACACCCCGGTGACCAGCAGCAGACCGACGAGGACGAGCAGCCCGCCGCCGGTCCGCAGGACCCACTGGTAGTGGCGCTTGACCCAGCCGAAGGCCCCCAGCGCGCGGCGGAACGCCAGCCCCGCGAGGACGAACGGGAGGCCCAGCCCCAGGCAGTAGGCGACCATCAGCAGGGCGCCCCGCGCCGCGCTGGCCTCGTTCCACGCCAGCGCCTGCACCGCGGCCAGCGTCGGCCCGATGCACGGTGTCCACCCGACCCCGAAGACGACCCCCAGCAGGGGCGCCCCGGCCAGGCCCAGGACGGGACGGCGGTGGCTGCGCAACTCCCGCTGGGCGAATCCCGGAAGGAAGCCCATGAAGGCGAGGCCCATCGCGATCGTGACGGCGCCGAGCACCGTCGTGATGACCTCCTGGTGCGCCAGCAGCCGGCGCCCGAAGAAGCCGAAGAGAGCGCCGCCGGAGACGAGGACCGCGGAGAAGCCGAGGACGAACAGCGAGGCGCCCGCCAGCATGCGGCCCCTGCGCCCGCCCCGGGCTCCGGCGAGGTCCTCCACCGAGAGGCTGGTGACGTAGCTCAGGTATCCCGGCACCAGCGGGAGGACGCAGGGAGACAGGAAGGAGACCAGGCCCGCGGCGAAGGCCACGGGAGCGGCGACGATCAGCGCGCCCGAGACGAGTCCCGGGGCGTCCTGGAGGGCGAGCACTCCCTCGGGCACCGGGGTCACTCGGGCTCACCCGCCAGCCGGGCGATCAGCGGCCGCAGTTCGGCGGGAGTCACCGGCCCCGCGATGCTCGCCGCGACGCGGCCGCGCCGGTCGAGGAGCAGGGTGGAGGGGACGGCCTGCGGGTTGAGCGTGCCCTCGGGGAAGCGGAGCAGCAGGTCGCCCCGGGGGTCGTGCAGGCTGGGGTACGTCAGCTCGTACCGCTCCTCGAAGGCGCGGGCCGCCTCCCGGTCCCGGTCGCGGGTGTTGATCCCGAGGAACCGTACGCCCTGACCCTCGGTCTCCCGGTGTACGGCCTCCAGCCCGGCGGCCTCGGTCCAGCACGGGCCGCACCAGGAGCCCCACACGTTGAGCACCACCACCCGGCCGCGCAGCGGTGCCAGGCCGGCCCGGCCGCCCCGGAGGTCCGCCCCCGACAGCTCGGGGGCGTCCCGGCGCTCCTGCGCCGCGATGACCACCGCCTGGGGGCCCGCCGAGGGCGGCCCGTCCGCGTCCGCTGGGCCGGCGGCGGCCGACGTACAGCCGGTCGCCGCCGCCAGGGTGGCGGCGAGTACGGCGGCCAGGGGCGCCCGACGGCACGGGCCGCGGCCCGCGGCCCGCGTGGTCACGACCACTGGCGCAGGAAGGCGCCCAGGCCGTCCGCCGTCATCGCGGGGTTTCCGGTCTGGTGGGTGTCCGTGCGGACCGACCCGGACGGGCTGAGCACGATCAGTACGGGCATTTTGTAACTTCCGCCACCTGTGGAGTACTTGCGCAGGATCGAGAAGTTCGCGGAGCTCTGGCTGCCTATGTCGATCTTCACGAGGTGGTACGAGTCGCCCAGCAGCGCGTTCGTCGCCGTCTGGCCGAACACCTTGTCCGCCGCCTTGCAGTTGCCGCACCAGTTGGCGCCGAAGTCGAGCAGGACCTGCTTCCCGTCGGCCGCCGCGGCACGCAGCGCGGCGTCGAGGGCCTGCTGTCCGTCGGCCGAGGAGTCGTAGCCGGGGGCGAAGGCCTTGGCCGCCGTCTTCGGCGCGGGAGCCGCCTGCTTGGGCTTGGCCGCCGGCGTCGCCCCGGTCGCGCCGCGCCCGGCGGCGGCCGACTTCGAGCCCGCCGGGGCGGGGCCGGCACTCGGGGCACTCTGCCCCGGGGCGGGCGAGGCCGACGCGGAGGACGCCGAGGGCTCCGCCGAAGCGGACGCGGCGTCGGCGGGCGGGACGACGACCGTGCCGGGCGGAAGCTCACCCTCCGCCAGAGCCTCGGACTTGGTGCCGGCCGAGGAAGCGGCCGCGGACGACGCGGAAGCGGACGAGGCCGGCGACTGGAGCGCCTGCGTACCCGCCCAGGCGGCGCCCAGGGCGGCGACGGTCGCCACCGCTCCGGCGATGACGGGTATCCGTACGGCCCGCCGGGTGCGGCGGCCGTGGCGGGCTGAGCGGTGAGCGCGAGAAGTCATGGTGAAGCCACCCCTGGGTTGTGTGGGTTCGGGAAGGCGGAATCAGCGTCCGCCGGACGGACGCCGGTGGCCTGAACTGCCCGGGCAGCGGGGCGGCCGGCCGCCGCCTGCCCTTCGGTGACCGCGAGCTTAGGCCGGTCGGGAGTGGCCGAAAGCCGTTGGGCGCGATCTTGAGGTGCCCTTAAGGAAGCCCGCAGATTCCGCTTCGCCGGACTCCCGGGCGCAACCCCGCAAAGCGGGGGCGAAGCCGCGCGGGGCCCGAAGCCGCGCGGAATCCGGACAACCGGGTCCTCCGTCGTCCGGTCAGAAGGAGGTCTCGCGGACGCTGGCCCGCGCCGACGGCACGATGGTCGCCGTGATCTGCGAGCGGTGTCCGCTGCCGGTGAAGGTGACGGTCAGCGTGTGGTCCGCGCTCTGGGCCGTGCTCACCTTGAACCCGGGCGCCGGGACGGCGGAGACCAGGCACACCCCGTCGCTGCCGTAGCGCACGGTCGCCTTGCCGCCCGTCGACGGGACGGTGTGCGGACCGGACCCGCCGTCGTCGCAGCTCTGCTTCGGCGTGGTGCGGGGCGCGCCGACCGGGGCGGAAGGGGATCCGGAGGCCCGGGTGCCCGGGGCGGGCGAGCGGGAGGCGCTCGTCGCGGAGACCGAAGGGGAGGAGCTCTGCGGGCCGGAGGCCGAGGGCGAGGCCGACGCGCTCGCGGAAGCAGAAGCGGAACCCGGACCCGAACCGGAGCCGGACGGGCTGGGCGAGGGGAACACCGTCGGCGCCGACCGCGCGACCGGGGGTTTCGGCCGTGTCGAGCCCGCCACGAAGTCGACGGTGGCCATGACGGCCGTCACGCTGGCGGCCGTACAGGAGACCCATATGAGCAGGTAGCGCGGGAAGCGGAAGCGGTGCACGCCACCATAGTGACGGAGTCGCACCGAGTTCGGACCCCTGCCCTCTCAGGTGCGCCGGGAGGACAGGACGCAGAACTCGTTGCCCTCGGGGTCGGCGAGCACGACCCACGTCGCCTCGGCGCCCTGCCCGACGTCGGCATGGCGCGCGCCGAGCGCCAGCAGGCGCCGTACCTCGGCCTCTTGGTCGTCGGGGCGGAAGTCGAGGTGGAGGCGGTCCTTCGACGTCTTGGGCTCCGGCACCGGTACGAAGAGCAGCCCGGGCAGCCGGTCGGGCTCGGCGCGGATCTCGTACTCGTCCTGGGCGTCGTTGACGACGGCCCACCCCAGCGCCCGCGCCCACCAACTGCCCAGCGCGACCGGGTCCCGGGCGTCCACGACGGTCTGCTCCCACTCAAGCGGCATTCCCCCAGCGTAGGCCGCTCCCCCACGGCGGTGAGGTCTCCCCGGCCGGGCGTGTCGGTCGCGGCCGGGGCGCGTTCCGTCCGGCACGGTGGGCGCCGTCGGTGGCCGTCCCGTACGACGGTCGCGCAGCGCGCGGGAGAGGTTCGCATGAGCGAGAACGGCAGTTCCCCGGCCCCCACCAGCCGCCGCACGCTCCTGCTGGCCGCCGGATCGGCCGGGGTCGCGGCGCTGGCGGCGGCCTGCGCCGGCCCGGCCGCGACCCGCGGCGCGGCAGCGCCGACCGCGACGCCGTCGCCCCCGCGCTCCCCCGGCGCCGCGACCCCGACCCCGGCCTGCGTGCTCGCCACGGAAGCGGGAGCCGGCCCGTACTACCTCGACCTGGACCGGGTCCGCTCCGACATCACGGAAGGCCGCCGGGGTGTGCCGTTCCGGCTGGACCTGACCGTCGTGCGGGTGCCGGTGGGCTGCCGCCCGCTGGCGAACGCCGCAGTCGACGTCTGGCACGCCGACCCCTCGGGCACCTACTCCACCGGCGGGGCCACCTTCCTGCGCGGTACGCAGGTCACGGACGCCGCCGGCCGCTGCTCGTTCCTCACGATCGTGCCCGGCTGGTACGCGGGGCTGGCTCCGCACATCCACTTCAAGGTGCGCCCCGACAGCCGCGCCGAGTCGGTCTCGCAGTTCTTCTTCCCCGAGGACCTGCTGGTGAAGGTGTACGCCCGCCCGCCGTACGACGACCGCCGCGCGCCGGAGCACCCCAACGCCCGCGACAGCCGCTACCGCGCCTCCGGAGCCACGATGACGCTGGCCCCCGTCCCCGACGGCACCGGATACCGAGCCGCGTACACGGTGGGCATCGCCTGAGCCTCACCGGGTGAGCGCGGTCGCCAGTTCCGGGTAGTCGAGGACCAGCCCCTGCCCGTCGAACTCGACGTCGCTGCGGAAGTCGCCGGACGCGTACCGGATGCGGGCCGCGTCTCCCGTGCCCGCGAGCGGCGTGTACGTCTGCCGGTTCGCGCTGACCGTCAGATCGGGCACCGAGACCCAGGCCATGAGGAAGTCGTGCGGGCCGGCATCGGGCCGCCGGTGCAGGCCGTGGCGCAGGACGGGCATGGTGTTGGTCAGCGGACACAGCCCCAGGTCGCAGTCGAGCGCGCCGTCGAGGTCGGGGCGGTACGTCCCGTCGACGCTCCAGCGGCCCGCGTCGTTGCGCAGGTCGAGGCCGCGGGCGGCGCTCCCGGTCTCCACGCTGACGCGCAGTCGGGAGGTCACGTAGTCGTCCCCGGTCTCCAGCGTGTACGCAAGCCAGTAGGGCTCGGGCACCACCCCGACGGCCCGCCCGCGCGCGGCGAGCCGACGCCCGGTGACTTCGGCCCAGGCGGTCGAGTACCCCTCGCTGGGGTGGACGTCCCAGGTCCGGACGAGGCGTTGACTGATCACGGACCGAGCCTACGCCGCGTACCCGGATGCGCCACGGGGACCACAGGGACCACACCGGCAGGTCATCGACGTGCGGGATCCCGCGGTCGCCCGCGGATCTCCCGCGCGAAGGCCTCCGCCTGGGGAGAGGGGTGGAGGCGGGGGCGGATGAGGCAGAGCTCGGAGTCGGGCAGGCCCCGCACCGGGACGAAGGCGAGGGAGTCGTGGCGGGCGTGGTAGTCGGCGGTGGCGCGGCACAGCAGCATGGCGCCGCGGTTGGCCGCCGTCAGGCTCAGGCCTTCCTGGAGCGTGTTGACGCCGGGTCCGGCCGGTACGGGGAGGCCGCCCGGGGTCTGGTCGGGGGCTTGGGCCCGGCGCCAGTACGCGGGGGCGTCGCCGTCGGGGCCGATGAGCCGGCACTCGGCGAGTTCCTCGGCTGACAGCGAGTCCCGGGCGGCGAACGGGTGCCGGACGGACACCGCGAGGGTCTGCGGCCGGCGGGAGAAGACCGGGCCGACGACGAGGTCGTCCTCCGCCACGGGCAGCAGGACCACCGCGCAGTCCACCTCCCGGCGGCGCAACGGCCCGAAGGGGTCGGAGAGCGGGATCTCGACGAGGTCGATCGCACAGTCGGGGTAGCGGTCCCCGAACCGGGCGATCGCGCGGCCGAGGTGGTCCTCGACGGTGCCCTGGAAGCCGATGCGGAGCTCCCCGCCCGTGCCCCGCGCGGCGGCCCGGGCCTCGTCGACCGTGGCGCGCAGGGCGTCGTACGCGGGGCGCAGGCCGGCGAGGAAGCTCTCGCCCAGCGGGGTCAGGCGCACCCGGCGGCTGGTGCGTTCGACGAGCGGGGCGCCGATGCGGCTCTCCAGGGAGCGCAGCAGCTGGCTGACCCGGCTCTGGGAGACGTACAGCCGCTCGCCCGCCCGTCCGAAGTGCAACTCCCGGGCGAGCGCGAGGAACGCCTCCAGCTCGCGGATCTCGATGCCGCTCATCGTCCTCGCCCTTCCACGCCGCCGCTCCGTGCGGCCGATCGAGTAGTCCCGCTTATCGAAGGATGAGGGATCGGCCGTTGTTCCCACAGGTCGTGACGGGTTGGCTGGCGGCATGACACGGATCGGGGAAATCGAGGAGAGCGACGAGATCGCGGGGCGCGGTGGGGCGTCGCGGCGATCGGCGGCTCGTGGCCGGCTGGGCGTCGCGGCGGTCGCGGGCGCGACGTTCACGGTGGTGACGTCCGAGATGCTGCCCGTGGGTCTGCTGACGCCCATCGGGGACGCGTTGGAGGTGAGCGAGGGCACGGCCGGGCTGACCCTGACCGTCACCGGACTGGTGGGCGCGGTGTCGGCGCCGCTGCTGACCCCCTTGTCGGGCCGGTTCGACCGGCGGGCGGTGCTGTGCGCTCTGATGGCGGTCCTGGCCGCGGGCAACCTGCTCGCCGCGTGGTCGCCGGACTTCGCGGTGCTGGTGGCCGCCCGCGTGCTGGTCGGCATCGGCATGGGCGGCGTCTGGGCGATAGCGGCGGGCTTGGCGGTACGTCTGGTGCCGCCGGAGTCGATCGGGGCCGCGACCTCGTTGATCTTCAGCGGGATCGCGGTGGCGTCGGTGCTCGGTGTCCCGGCGGGTACGTACCTCGGCGAACTGGCCGGCTGGCGGACGGCGTTCGTGTCGGTCGGCGCGCTGGCGCTGGTCGTCCTGGCCGCCCTCGCGGTCCTGCTGCCGCGGCTGCCGGCCGAGCGGGACGTGCGCCTCGGCGGTGTGGTGCGGCTGGTCGGCGAGCCGCGGGTGCGGACCGGTCTGGCCGTGGTGGCGCTGCTGGTCACCGGCCACTTCGCCGCCTACACGTACGTACGCCCCGTACTCGAGGAAGCCTCCGGTGCGAGCGCCGGCACGATCGGCGCGCTGCTGCTGGTGTACGGAGTCGCCGGCGTGGCCGGCAACTTCGCGGCCGGGGCGGGCGCCGCGCGGTCGCCGCGCTCCACCCTGCTGGTGATCGGCGCGGTGCTGGCGGCGACGGTCGCGCTGGTGGCGGTGCTCGGGGGATCCGTCCCGGCCGCCGGGGTGCTGCTCGCCGTCTGGGGGCTGTCCTACGGAGGGGTGTCGGTCAGCGCGCAGACCTGGCTGCTGGCCTCGGCTCCCCGGGCGCGCGAGGCCGCGTCCGCACTGTTCGTCGGTGTCTTCAACGGGGCGATCGCACTGGGCGCGCTGGCCGGAGGACTGGCCGCGGACGGCGCGGGGGTCACCGCGGTGATGTGGCTGGGCGGCGGGCTCGCCGCGGCGGCCCTGGCGGTGACGGCGCTGGGCAAGGCCCCCGCGTCCGGGCGCCTCTGAGACTCGCCCTGCCGCCACCCCGTCGGGCACCGCTCACGCCGCCGGCTCGGGGAAGACCAGCCGGAGCCGCCGGAGCCCTCCGTTCTCGCGGAACACGAGCCGGGCGGGGGTGGGGCAGGGCTTGACGGCGCCGACGGGTGAGGTGCGTGACGCGGACTCACGAGCCGAGGGCGTCCTCCATGTCCCGCTGCCAGTACGTGACCGTCAGCGAGCTGTCGTAGTAGACGCCCTTCGCCGGCAGCGACGGGGTCGCGGACGCGCCGCCGCTGCTGTTGGGCGTGCGGCCCTGGAAGGCGATCGCGAGCCGGTGACCGGTCGTACCGCCGTCGCCGCTGCCGTCGGCCGCCGACAGCATGGCCGCCGCGTAGCCCGACTCGCCGGGTGCGAGGGACACCACGGCCTGCGGCTGGGTCTCCTTGCGCGCGGCCGGGGCCCACTGCATCTCGTCGAAGCGGAGCACCGGGTAGTACGTCAGGTCGCAGGTCTTCTTGCCGGTGTTCTTCACCGTGATCAGCATGTGGTTGAGCGGGCGGGAGAGCGTCTGGACGGTGACCGCGGTGTTGGAGCCGTTGCACGCGACGCGGTTCCCCTCCGCGGACGGGTCCGACGAGCCCTTCGCGTCGCCCTGCCCGGGGGCGCCGGTCTTCGCGCCGCCGGTCGCCTTCCCCCCGCCGGTCGCCTTCCCTCCGCCGGTCGTGGTCGCGGAGCCCGGAGCCGGGGTGCCCGCGGCGCCCTGGGTGTCGCCCGTACCGCCCGTCGCCGAGGGAGTGGCGGTGGCGGAGTCCGCGGCGGGGGCGGCTCCGTTGTCCTTGAGGCCCGTACCGTCCTGGCACGCGGTGAGGGCGAGCGCGGCGAGGGCGACGACGACCGCACTCGCGAGTCGACGGGACGTGCGGGCGCTGTTCGTGGTGGGGGTGCTGCGGAAGGCGGTCATGGCTGATTGCCCCTCATGTGACATGGCCCCGGCGGCCGGTCGGGACGGGCCGCCGGGAGTGGTGTGCTTGGATGGCATCAGCCTGTGCCGTGATCCGTCCCAGCCGCCACACTTGATGGGCGATCAGGGATGCTGGGACGCATGAACAGGCTCTGAGCTGCTGAAACAACCTGTTCCTGGGACACGGAACGGGACCACGGGGTGGGAGGGACAGTGTCGGAAGACACTGCTGAGGCCGGGTTCGCCCGGCTGTTGCGGGAGTTGAAGGACCGGTCCGGTCTCAGCTACGGAACGCTCGCCAAACGGCTCCACATGAGTACGTCGACGCTGCACCGGTACTGCACCGGCGACGTCGTCCCGACGGAGTACGCACCGGTCGAACGGCTCGCCCGCCTCTGCAAGGCATCGCCCGAGGAACTCGTCGAGCTGCACCGGAGTTGGGTGCTCGCGGACACCAACCGCCCCCGCAAGGGCGGCGACGCGGGCGGCAAGGCACAGGCCGGCCCCGCCTCCGCCGGCGCGCCCCGGCGCTCACCGGAGGAGGTGGCCGAGCCCGCCGAGCCCGCCGAGCCCGCCGAGCCGAGCTTGGCGAAGGAGCCCGCACCCACGGAGCGGGCACCCGCCCCCTCCGCCCCTCCCGTGCCCAGGCAACGGCGCCGGCTGCGCAGGGCCGTCCTCGCCGGGATCGCCGCGGCCGCCGTCGCCGGGGCGGTCGCGCTCACGTCGAACCTGGCGGCAGGCGATGGCGACGTCCGGGACAGCCCCGTCGGCCGCGGCGCCGACGACTCCGCGCAGGGCACGCCGGTGAAGGTGACCACCCAGCCCTACACCTGGGAGTCGCCCTGCGGCCAGCACTACCTGATCGACAAGCCCCCGACCCAGGTGGGCCCGCCTCCCGTGGAACGGGACGCGCCCGCATGGGTGGCCTCGTCCGGAGCGGTCTCCGCGGGCGAGCAGTACGTGACGCTCACCCTCCAGGGCTCCGGCAAGGAGACGGTGGTCCTGGACAGCCTCACCGTCCGTACGGCGGGCAAGCGCACGCCCCTGGCCTGGAACGACTACGCCATGGGCTACCCGGGCGTCGGCTGCGGCGCCGGCGTTCCGGCCCGCTCCTTCACCGTGGCCCTCGACGCCGCCCACCCGGCCGTCGCACCCGAGGCAGGGCAGCCGAACTTCCCGTTCAAGGTGAGCGAGTCCGAGCCGGAGGTCTTCTACATCAAGGCCGACGCCTCCGCCTACGACGTGAGCTGGTACCTGGAGCTGTCCTGGTCCAGCGGTTCCCGCCACGGCACCCTCAAGATCGACCACAACGGCAAGCCCTTCCGTACCAGTGGCCACAACGGGCGGCCCGGCTACGAATTCCCCCTCGGCGGCGACGGGTGGGTCAAGGAGGGGACGACGCCCCTCTGACCGGAGGCGACCGGGAGCGACCGGGCGGGTACGGGGAGCGCCCGGCCGGCGCCGTCCCGAAGCGGTTCCGAAGCGGTTCCGGACGATCGAACATACGATGGGCGGGAACCGGCGCGGGCGCTTCGCCGTGCCGCCCGCCCAGAACACTCGGGGTGGAGACGTATGGCACAGCCCGCCGACACTGCGCGGACCGTCATCCTGACCGTGGACGACGACCCGGGAGTCTCCCGAGCCATCGCCCGTGACCTGCGGCGCCACTACGGCGCCGACTACCGGATCGTGCGCGCCGAGTCCGGCGAGTCGGCGCTGGAGGCGCTGCGCGAGCTGAAGCTGCGGGGCGACCTGGTGGCGGTGATCCTGGCCGACTACCGCATGCCGCAGATGAACGGCATCGAGTTCCTGGAACAGGCCCTCGGCGTGTACCCGGGCGCGCGGCGCGTGCTGCTGACCGCGTACGCCGACACCAACGCGGCCATCGACGCCATCAACGTCGTCGACCTCGACCACTACCTGCTCAAGCCCTGGGACCCGCCGGAGGAGAAGCTCTACCCGGTCCTGGACGATCTGCTCACGGCCTGGCGCTCCAGCGACTACCGTCCGGTCCCCGCCACCAAGGTGGTCGGGCACCGCTGGTCGGCGCGCTCCTCGCAGGTGCGGGAGTTCCTCGCCCGCAACCAGGTTCCGTACCGCTGGTACTCCTCCGACGAGCCCGAGGGGCAGCGGCTGCTGGCGGCGGCCGGGGCCGACGGACAGCGGCTGCCCCTGGTGGTCACCCCGGACTGCACGGTGCTGATCGAGCCGGAGGTGCCCGATCTGGCCGCCCACGTGGGGCTCGCGACGACTCCGACCGCCGATTTCTACGACCTCGTCGTCATCGGCGGCGGCCCCGCCGGGCTCGGCTCGGCGGTGTACGGGGCCTCCGAGGGGCTGCGTACCGTACTGGTCGAGCGGTCGGCGACCGGCGGGCAGGCCGGCCAGAGTTCCCGCATCGAGAACTACCTCGGCTTCCCCGACGGCGTATCGGGCGCGCAGCTCACCGACCGCGCCCGCCGCCAGGCCGGCCGGTTCGGCGCCGAGATCCTCACGGCGCGCGAGGTCACGGGCCTGGAGGTCAACGGCGCGTCGCGCGTCGTGCGCTTCTCCGACGGCTCGGCGGTCGCGGCGCACAGCGTCATCCTGGCGACCGGCGTCTCGTACCGGCAGCTCCACGCGCCGGGCTGCGACCAGCTGACCGGCTGCGGGGTGTACTACGGCTCCTCGCTGACCGAGGCGGCCTCCTGCCAGGGGCAGGACGTGTACATCGTGGGCGGCGCCAACTCGGCCGGCCAGGCGGCGATGTACCTGGCGCGGGGCGCGAAGTCGGTGACGCTGCTGGTGCGCGGCGAGTCCCTGCGGGCGTCGATGTCGTACTACCTGATCCAGCAGATCGAGGAGGCGCCGAACATCACGGTGCGGACCCGGACCGTCGTCGAGTCGGCTCACGGCGAGGGACACCTGGAGCAGCTGACGCTGCGGGACGTGGACAGCGGTACGACCGAACTCGTCGACGCGCAGTGGATGTTCGTCTTCATCGGCGCGGCCCCGCTGACGGACTGGCTGGACGGCACGGTGCTGCGCGACGAGCACGGTTTCATCCTGGCCGGGCCGGACCTCACGCCGGACGGGCGGCCGCCGGCGGAGTGGGAACTGGACCGGCCGCCCTACCACCTGGAGACCAACATTCCCGGTGTGTTCGTCGCGGGCGACGCGCGCGCCCAGTCCGCGAAGCGCGTCGCGTCCGCCGTCGGAGAGGGAGCCATGGCCGTGATGCTCGTCCACCGGTACCTGGAGCAGTCGTGAGCGGGCAGCCGCTGCCGTGCAGCCCGCAGGAGATCGCCTCGCTGTTCCTGTTCGAGAAGCTCTCCCCGGAGCAGCTCGGGCGGCTGTGCGGCGAGGGGCGGGTGGAGCGGTTCGAACCCGGCGCCGTGTACACCGAGGGCGACCCGGCCACCTGCTTCTACGTGATGATCGAGGGCACCGTCGTGCTGTCCCGCCGGGTCGGCGGCGACGACGTCGAGGTGAGCCGCACCTCGCAGCGCGGCGTGTACGCGGGGGCGATGCAGGCGTACCTGGGCGACCAGGTGCCGCAGACGTACAACAACTCCATGCGGGTGACCGAGCCGACGCGCTTCTTCGTCCTGCCCGCGCAGTCGTTCGCGGACATCATGCGCGACTGGTTCCCGATGGCGGCGCACCTGCTGGAGGGGCTCTTCTTCGGTTCGAGGAACACGCAGCGGGCCATCGGCCAGCGCGAACGGCTGCTGGCGCTGGGGTCGTTGTCCGCCGGGCTCACCCATGAGCTCAACAACCCGGCCGCGGCGGCCGTACGGGCCACGGCGACGCTGCGGGAGCGGGTGGGCAAGATGCGGCACAAGCTGGCCGTCATCGCCCAGGGCCCCTACTCGCGCGAGGCGCTCGCCGAGCTCATCGAGATCCAGGAGCGGACCGCCGAACGGGTCGCGAAAGCACCGGTGTTGAGCCCGCTGGAGGCCTCCGACCGGGAGGACGAGCTGGCGGACTGGCTCGACGACCACGGCATCCAGGAGGGCTGGCGGATCGCGCCGGTCTTCGTACAGGCCGGGCTGGACACGGACTGGCTGGAGCAGGTCGCGGCGACCGTGGCCGAGGACATCCTGCCGGGGGCCATCGGCTGGCTCAACTACACGGTCGAGACCGAGCTTCTGATGGACGAGATCGACGACTCCACCACCCGCATCTCCCACCTGGTGGACGCGGCGAAGCAGTACTCGCAGCTGGACCGCGCCCCGCACCGCGTCGTGGACGTGCACGAACTCCTCGACAGCACCCTGCTGATGCTGTCCGGGAAGATCGGCTCCCGGGTACGCGTGGTCAAGGACTACGACCGCTCCCTGCCGGACGTGCCCGCCTACCCGGCGGAGCTCAACCAGGTGTGGACCAACCTCATCGACAACGCGGTGTTCGCCATCGCCGACACCGGCGGCGACGGCACACTGACCGTCCGCACGGCGCGGGAGGGCGACAGGCTTCTGGTGGAGTTCCGGGACACGGGGCCCGGCGTCCCGGCGGAGATCCGCAGCCGCATCTTCGATCCCTTCTTCACCACCAAGCCGGTCGGCGAGGGCACCGGTCTCGGCCTCGACATCTCCTGGCGGATCGTCGTGAACAAGCACCACGGCAGCCTCCAGGTCGAGTCCGCACCGGGCGACACCCGGTTCCAGGTGCTGCTCCCGCTGACCGCCCCGGACCCCGAGAGCGAGACCGGGAGCGACCCGGAGCCCGGCCCGGACAACAACACCGGCACCGACACCGACACCGACACCGCGGAGGATCCCGTATGACAGGCATCGACGGCATCGACCCGAACGTCCCGCCCACCGGCACCGGCTGCGGCGACTGCGACGCGGTGGGCGGCTGGTGGTTCCACCTGCGGCGCTGCGCCCAGTGCGGCCACATCGGCTGCTGCGACTCCTCACCGGCCCAGCACGCCACCGCACATTGGAAGGCCTCCGGCCATCCCCTGGTGCAGAGCTTCGAGCCGGGCGAGGAGTGGTTCTGGAACTACGACACCAACGCCCTGTACGACTCGGGCCCCGAGCTGACCCCGCCGAGCGGCCATCCGGCGGACCAGCCGGCCCCGGGCCCGGCCGACCGGGTCCCGCAGGACTGGCCGGACCGGCTGCACAGCTGACCGCTCTCGACCGCGGCGGCGATCACGACGGCCAGTCCGCGGTCCCGCTCCGTCAACGGGCTCCGTAGCGGCGCTCGAAGCGTTCGACGCGGCCGGCGGTGTCCATGACGCGGGCGGTGCCGGTGTAGAAGGGGTGGCTCGCCGAGGAGATCTCGACGTCGACCACGGGGTAGGTCTGGCCGTCCTCCCAGTCGATCGTCTTGTGGCTGGTCATGGTGGAGCGGGTGAGGAACGCGGTGCCACTGGCGCTGTCGCGGAAGACGACGGGGCCGTAGGCGGGGTGGATACCGGATTTCATGGCGATGTCCTTCCAGTGAGGTGGGGCCGGTCAGCGCTCTTCGCGGAAGTCGACGTGCCGCCGGGCGACGGCGTCGTACTTGCGCAGCACCAGCCGGTCGGAGTCGTTGCGCCGGTTCTTGCGGGTCACGTAGGTGAAGCCGGTGCCCGCGGTGGAGCGCAGTTTGATGATCGGGCGAATCTCGTTGCGTGCCATGCGGCCAGTATACGGAAATGGTTGCCATTTTCAATAGGGGTGGGGAGCGCCACATGGCGCCACAATCGCTTGACGTGGCGCCACAATGGCGCCACCATGGCTACATGGACCTGACCCCCTACGTCGATCACCTCCGCCACGAACTCGCGGTCGCCGCGAACGCCGGCGGGGACGAAGCCCGCGCCCTGGCCGAACGGCTGACCGCGCCGCTGGAGTCGGCCGCCCGCCTGACGCTGCTGAACGCCCTCTCCGCCGCCTCGGACGAGATCACGCGCGAGCTGGCGCCGGGCTCGGTGGACGTGCGGCTGCGGGGGCTCGACCCCGAGTTCGTGGTGACGGCGCCGCCCGCGCCGGAGGCGCCCGGCGAGGGCGCGGCCGAGGTTGACACACCGATGGCACCACCTGTGGCACCAGTGGCGCCACTCGCAGGGGACGGCGACGAAGGCGGTACGGCCCGCATCAACTTCCGGCTCCCGGCGCACCTCAAGGCCCGCGTGGAGCACGCGGCGGCCCAGGAGGGCCTGTCGGTCAACGCCTGGCTCGTGCGGGCGGTGTCCCTGGCCCTCGAACCGGGCGCCGGCCCGGCCCAGCCCGCCGCCCGCGCCCCGCGCCACGGCCAGAGCTTCCGGGGCTGGGTCCGCTAGTGCAGTGACCCGCGCCGGATCCGCCGACAGCGACCGCGACCGCGCAACACCCACCAGAGCCAAGAGGACGGGACAGCCATGCCTTCTTACGACACGCCCGAACCCATCACCGCGATCATCGAGTTCGAGGTCGGCGACGTCCGGATCACCGCGAGCAAGCGCACGAACACGGTCGTCGAGGTCCTGCCGAGCAACGGCGCCGAGGAGACCGACGTACGGGCCGTGCAGCAGACCAAGGTCACCTACGCCAACGGCGTCCTGACCGTGAAGGGGCCCAAGAAGCGCTCCCTGTTCGGCAGGCACGGATCGATCGACGTGACCGTCGAACTGCCCGCCGGCTCGCACCTCCAGTGCGCCTCCCCCATGGGGGACTACACCGGCGAGGGGCCGCTCGGGGACTGCCGGGTCAAGACCTCGCTCGGCGACATCCGCCTCGCCGAGGCGGGCGTCGCGAACCTGCGCACGGATCACGGGGACATCGCCATCGACCGGGCCGTCGGCACCGCCGAGATCAGCGGGTCGGGCCGGATCGAGATCGGCACGATCACGGGCTCGGCCACCGTCAAGAACGGCAACGGCGAGACCACCATCGGCGAGATCACCGGCGATCTGTCGGCCAACTCCGCCAACGGCCGCATCGCGGTCGGCACGGCACACGCCTCCGTGGAGGCCAAGTCCGCCAACGGCAGCATCCGCGTCGACGAGGTGGCCCGGGGTGTCATCCGGCTCCAGACCGCCGTCGGCGACCTGGAGATCGGCATCCGCCAGTCCACCGCGGCCTGGCTGGACGTCAACTCCCGCTTCGGCACCGTCCGCAACGCGCTCGGCGCGGCCGAGGGCCCCGGCGCCTCCGACGAGACCGTCGAGGTCCATGCCCGCACCGGGGCCGGCAACGTCGTGATCCGTCGCGCCTGACCTCCTGTCGCCCCCGCTCCCCCTCGCTCCCCCTCGCTCCTCTCACACCGCCTCCCCGTGCCGGCCGGCAGAAAGGCCGACCCGGATCTAGGCATGCCATTTCACGGGTGACATTGCACCTGTTGGGAGACACGACCATGACAGCGACCACCAGCGTCACCACCACCGCGCCGGCGATCTCGGCCCAGGGGCTGCGCAAGTCGTACGGCGACAAGGTCGTCCTGGACGGCATCGACCTGCACATCCCCGAAGGCACGGTCTTCGCCCTGCTCGGCCCCAACGGCGCCGGGAAGACCACCACCGTCGAGATCCTCTCCACCCTCATCGCCCCGGACGCCGGTCAGGCCCGGATCGCCGGTCACGACCTCGCCCTGCGGCCCGAGGGCGTGCGCGCCGCCATCGGCGTCACCGGCCAGTTCTCCGCCGTCGACAACCTCCTCACCGCCGAGGAGAACCTGATGCTGATGGCGGACCTGCGACACCTGCCCGGCCCCGAGGGCAGGCGGCGCGCAAACGCGCTGCTGCGCCGGTTCGACCTGACCGAAGCCGCCCGCAAGCACGTCAGCACCCTCTCCGGCGGCATGCGCCGCAAGCTCGATCTGGCGATGACCCTGGTCGGCGAACCTCGGGTCATCTTCCTCGACGAACCGACCACCGGGCTCGATCCCCGCAGCCGCCGCACCATGTGGGAGATCATCCGCGGGCTGGTCGTCGAGGACGGCGTGACCGTCTTCCTCACCACGCAGTACCTGGAGGAGGCCGACCAGCTCGCCGACCGCATCGCGGTCCTCGACCAGGGCCGGCTGGTGGCCGAGGGCACGTCCGACGAACTCAAGCGCCTCATCCCCGGCGGGCACATCCGGCTGCGGTTCGCCACCGTCGGCGAACTCGACACCGCGGCACGGCACTTCGGCGCGGCGGCGCGCGACCTCGAAGAGCTCACGCTGCGCATCCCGAGCGACGGAAGCATCCCGAACCTGCGGACCGTACTCGACGTCCTGGACGACGCGGCGGTGCAGGCCGAGTCGCTGACCGTGCACACACCGGACCTCGACGACGTGTTCCTCACCCTCACCGGCCACAGCACCCCCGGCAACGCCACGGAGATGACCCGATGAGCACCCTCGCGTACGCCGTCAGCGACTCGATGACCATGCTGCGGCGCAACCTCAAGCACGCGCTGCGCTATCCGACGATGACCCTCTCCGTCGTCGTCATGCCCGTGATGATGCTGCTGCTGTTCAACTACGCGTTCGGCGGCGCCCTCGGCAGCGGAATCTCGGGCGCGCCCACCGGCGGCGGCGCGTACATCGACTACGTCGCCCCCGGCATCATCCTCATGGCCGCGACGGCCGGGGCGGTGGCCACCGCGGTCAGCGTGTGCGTCGACATGACCGAGGGCATCGTCAACCGGTTCCGTACGATGTCGATCTCCCGCGCCGCCTTCCTCACCGGGCACGTCGTCGGCAGCGCCCTCCAGACCCTGGTCGCCATCGCCCTGGTGATCGGCGTCGCGCTCGCCATCGGTTTCCGCCCCGACGCCACCGCCGTCGAGTGGATCGCCGCGATCGGCCTCCTCACGCTGCTCACCCTGGCCCTGACCTGGCTGTCGGCCGGGATGGGCCTGGTGGCCAAGACCCCCGAGTCCGCGAGCAACGCGCCCATGCCGCTGACCTTCCTGCCCTTCCTCGGCAGCGCCATCGTCCCGACCGACTCGATGCCGACGGGACTGCGCTGGTTCGCCGAGTACCAGCCCTTCACCCCGGTCATCGAGACCCTGCGCGGCCTGCTGACGGGCACCGGAATCGGCAACAGCGGATACATCGCGCTCGCCTGGTGCGGCGGCCTCACCCTGGTCGGCTACCTCTGGGCGCGTTCCGCCTTCGGACGCACCGCCAGGCGGTAGGCGGTGGGCGCGGATCCCGCCGAGCCACTTCACACCGACGACCACACACACGTCACCCACCACGGAGGACACCGTGCAGAACAACACCCCGTCGAACCGCCCCGGGCCCCGGACCGACAGCACCGAGCCCGTCACCTTACCCACGCGGCGCGCCGCCGGCTGTCCCTTCGACCCGCCCGCCGGTCTGGCGGAGCTGCGCGACGAGCGGCCGCTGACCCGGATGGCGTACCCCGACGGGCACGTCGGCTGGCTGGCCACGGGCTACGACACCGTCCGCTCGATCATGGGCGACTCCCGCTTCAGTTCGCGCTACGAGCTGATGCACTACCCGTTCCCCGGCGGGCCCGAGGGCCCGCTGCCGCCCGCGCCCGCCGGTGACATGACCGGGATGGACGCGCCCGAGCACACCCGCTTCCGACGGCTCCTCATGGGCAAGTTCACCGTCCGCCGGATGCGCCGGCTCACCGAGCGCGTCGAGGAGATCACCGCCGAGCACCTGGACGCGATGGAGCGCCGGGGGCCCGGGACCGACCTGGTCGAGGCGTTCGCCCGGCCCGTCCCCGCGCTGATGATCTGCGAGCTGCTCGGGGTGCCATACGCCGACCGCGAGCGTTTCCAGAGCTACGCGCACACGGCGATGAGCCTGGCCGTGACGCCCGAGGAGCGGTACGGCGCCATGGTCGGGCTCCAGGACTACATGGCGACGCTCGTCGCCGCCAAGCGCGCCGACCCCTCCGACGACCTGCTCGGCGACCTGGCCCGGGACTCCGACCTCACCGACGAGGAACTGACCGGCGTCGGCGGCTTCTTGCTCGCCGCCGGGCTCGACACCACCACCAACATGATCGCCCACGGCACCTTCGCGCTCCTCGTCAACCCGGCCCAGGCCGAGGCCCTGCGCACGGACCCGGAGCTCGCCCCGCAGGCCGTCGAGGAGCTGATGCGCTACCTCACCATCGCCCACACCAGCGTGAAGAGCGCGCTGGAGGACGTCGAGCTGGACGGCCGGCTGATCGAGGCGGGCGACACCGTCACCCTCTCGCTCGAAGCCGCCAACCGGGATCCCGAGCGCTTCCCGGACCACCCGGACGCCCTCGACCTGCACCGCAAGGCCACCGGCCACTTGGGCCTCGGCCACGGCATCCACCAGTGCCTGGGCCAGCAGTTGGCACGCGTCGAGATGACGGTGGCGCTCCCCGCGCTGCTCCGACGGTTCCCCACGCTGCGGCTGGCCGTGCCGGCCGAGGAGGTGCCGCTGCGGACCGACATGAACATCTACGGCGTGCACCGCCTGCCGGTCACCTGGGACGAGGCCTGACCTCCCCGCGGCCGGCTCGAAGAATCCCCACCTCGTAGCCTGACCGCCCCGCCGCCCCGGCATGCGCGGGGCGGCGGGGCGGCGCACTCTGAGATGGAGCGGCGGCTCGGGTGGCGCGGCGTGACCGTCCGGCCGGACCGATGTGCGGAGGTGGTGACGGTGGCCGGCACACGAGCCCCGCAGCGGCCGTCCAGCGCTCAGCGGCGGGTCCTCGCCCCGCTGGCGCTGGCGCAGTTCATCTGCAGCTTCGCCGGGTCCAACATGAACGTGATGATCAACGACATCAGCGAGGACCTGGACACCACCGTCCAGGGGGTGCAGATCGCCATCACGATCTTCCTCCTGGTCATGGCCGCGCTGATGATCCCCGGCGGCAAGCTGACCGACCGCTACGGCCGCAAGCGCTGCCTCCTGGTCGGCCTCGTCGTCTACGGCGTCGGCGCCCTGCTGAGCGCCGCCGCCCCGGGACTGGGCGTGCTGATCCTCGGGAACTCGATCCTGGAGGGCATCGGGACGGCCCTGCTCATCCCGCCCGTCTACATCCTCACGACGCTCCTGTTCACGGACCTGACCTCACGGGCCCGCGCCTTCGGCGTCATCATGGCGCTCGGCGGCATCGGCGCCGCAGCCGGGCCGCTGATCGGCGGGCTCATCACCTCGTGGCTGAGCTGGCGTGCGGCCTTCGTGTTCCAGGCCCTGGTCATCGTCGTGATCATCGTGCTGAGCCGGAACCTCAAGGACCCGCTGCCAGCCGATCCGACGCGCCCGTTCGACACCACCGGAGCGGTCCTGTCGGCCGCCGGTCTCATCCTCGTCGTCATGGGCATCCTCGCGGCCGACAACAACGTCTGGCTCATGCTCGGCCTGCTCGCCGCCGGCGCGCTCGTGCTCCTGTGGTTCTTCCTCTCCGTACGGGCCAAGGAGCGGGCGGGCAAGGAACCCCTGCTGTCCACCAGCCTGTTCCGCGACCGCACGTCGAACCTCGGCCTCGTCACGCAGAACGTGCAGTGGCTGCTGCTGATGGGTTCCTCGTTCACCGTCGCGGCCTACCTCCAAGTCGTGCGCGGCTACGATTCCGTCCAGACCGGCGTCATCTTCACCGCCGCCACGCTCGGCCTGCTGGTGTCCTCGCTCGCCGCCGAACGCCTCGCCAAGCGGCGGCCCCAGCGGACGCTCATCATGACCGGCTTCGTCGTCACCATCGCAGGCATCGGCATCCTGGTCGCGATGGCCGGCGGCTCCCCGAACCCCTGGGCCCTCACCCCCGGACTCCTGCTGATCGGACTGGGCCTCGGCGTGATGCTGACCCCCTCGGTCAACCTCGTCCAGTCGAGCTTCCCCGAAGAGCGGCAGGGCGAGATCTCCGGCCTCTCGCGCAGCGTGTCCAACCTCGGTTCCTCGCTCGGCACGGCGGTCGCCGGCACCATCCTCGTCGCCGGCCTCACCAGCGGCGCGTACGCCGCCGCGATGATCACGCTGGCCGTGATCGGACTCGCCGGGCTCGCCGCCGCGGTGCTCCTTCCGAGGAAGCCGCGGCTGGAAGGCGATCATGCCCGGCCGAGCACAGAATGACCACGAAGGACATCCTCACGCGAGGTGACTGGTGATGTCGGACGAGAGAGCCGAACGCATCGCGGATTTCATCGAGCCGCTACGGGTGCGACCGGGGTCGAAGGTGCGCCTGGACCGGGACTTCGATCCCCGCTACAAGGCCGGTCTGAAGAAGCGCGAGGGGATGGAGCTGCTGCGGACCGGGGTGTCGTTGCTGGCCGAGTACCAGGAGCGGCTCGCCGCACAGGACACGTACGGCGTACTGCTCTGTCTCCAGGCGCTCGACGCCGGAGGCAAGGACGGGACGATCCGCCATGTGATGAGCGGCGTCAACCCTCAGGGTGTACGCGTCAGCAGCTTCAAGGTGCCCTCCACCGAGGAACTCGACCACGACTACCTGTGGCGCTACGCCCGGCGGCTGCCGGCGCGCGGCGAGATCGCCATCTTCAACCGCTCGCACTACGAGGAGGTCCTCGTCGTGCGGGTCCACCCCGAGAACCTCGTCCGGCAGAAGCTGCCCGCGGGCTCGATCGGGCCGGGCGTCTGGGACCGGCGCTACCGGGAGATCAACCGCTGGGAGCGCTACCTCACGGACAACGGGTTCAAGGTGGTGAAGATCTTCCTGAACCTGTCCAAGGAGGAGCAGCGCACCCGCTTCCTGAAGCGGATCGACCTGCCGGAGAAGAACTGGAAGTTCTCCGCGGCGGACGTTCGGGAGCGGCGCCGCTGGGATGACTACCAGCATGCGTTCTCCGAGATGCTGTCGGCCACGAGTACGCAGTGGGCGCCGTGGTACGTCGTGCCGGCGGACCGGAAGTGGTTCGCGCGGCTCTGCGCGGGGGCGATCCTCGCGCACACCCTGATGGACATCGATCCGCAGTACCCCGATGTGGGGGAAGAGGCTCGCAAGGACCTGCTCGTCACCAAACGGGCGCTGGAGAAGGAGGCGCCCGCCGGAGCCCAGGCCGACCCGTACGCCGCCCGGCACGGCAAGCCGAGGAGCAAGCCGAAGAAGAAGCGTGGCTAGCGGCCCTCGGACGGCGCGCGACCGGCCCGGATGCGTCCGCGGCCGCGGATCGGAGGCAGAACCATGACGGTGGGGTCGGATGCCGTGGGAGAAGAGCCCCGCGCCGCCGGGGACGGCTGGTACGCGCGATCTCCCGAGGAGGTCGTGGCGGCGTTCGGGGTCGACGCCGCGGTCGGTCTGTCCGCGGCGCGGGCCGCCGAGCTCCTGGCCGCGCACGGCCCGAACGCGCTGCCCGAGGAGCAGCGGACTCCGGCCTGGCGCCGGTTCCTCGTGCAGTACCGCAGCTACATGCAGATCGTCTTGGTGGCCGCGGCGATCGTCTCGCTGGCCATCCGGGAGTGGACCACCGCGGTCCTGCTCATCGTGCTGACACTGCTGAACGCGGTCGTGGGGCTTCGCCAGGAGGGCAAGGCCGAGAGCGCCATGAACGCGCTGAAGTCGATGCTGAAGGCGACGGCGCGGGTGCGCAGGGACGGCCGGGAGGCCGAGATCCCCGCCGAACAGCTCGTGGACGGCGATGTCGTGCTCATCTCCGCCGGGGACCAGGTGCCCGCGGACGGCCGTCTGATCGAGGCCAACGCCCTGCAGATCGACGAGTCGGCGCTCACCGGGGAGAGCGTCCCCGCCGCGAAGGAGACCGGCGCGCTGCCCGGCAGCCGGCTGTCGCCCGGCGACCAGACCAACACGGCGTTCATGAACACCCCGGTCACACACGGCAGCGGCGTCATGGTCGTCACCGCGACCGGTGCGGACACCGAACTCGGCAAGATCTCCGGGATGCTGTCGGCCACCGAGAAGGAGGTGCCGCCGCTGACCAGGGAACTCGACCGGCTGACCCTGTGGATCACGGCGGCGGCGGGCCTCACCATGATCGTGATGTTCGCCCTGGGACGCCAGCGGGACCAGGCCTGGGACGTGCTGTTCGTCAGCGCGGTGTCGCTGGCCATCGCGGCGATCCCCGAGGCCCTGCCGACCGTGACCCAGGCGATCCTGTCCGTCGGGAGCCTGAACCTGGCGAAGCGGCACGCCATCGTGAAGGAACTTCCGTCGGTCGAGACGCTGGCGTTCACGTCGGCGATCAACTCGGACAAGACCGGCACCCTGACGATGAACCAGATGACGGCCGTCGAAGTACTGAGCCCCACCGGCCGGTACACCGTGTCGGGCACGGGATACGGACTCGAAGGCAAGGTCCATCATGCCGCCGGGTCCGCCGCGGGGATCGAGGACGCGATCCTGCCGTACGTGGTGGCCAGCGACGCCAAGCTGGTGGGTGGCGAGGTCGTGGGCGATCCCACCGAGGGCGCGTTGCTGGTGCTCGCGCACAAGGCCGGCCTGGACACCGACGCCACCAGGGACGCCCTCCCCCGGCTCGCGACGCTCCCGTTCGACCCCGAGTACAAGCTGATGGCCACCTTCCACTCGGCGCTCGACGCCTCCGGCCGGCCGGTCGTGCGCTGCTTCGTCAAGGGAGCCGCGCCGGCGGTGATGGCGCGGGCAGCCACCGCGCTCGCGGCAGGCGAAACCGTCCCGTGGGACTCCGGTCTGCTCCGCCGCGCCGAGGAACAGAGCGAGCGGATGGGCGGCGAGGGGCGCCGGGTGATGGCCGCGGCCACGCGTGACCTGGACCCGGCCGGCTTCGACCCGGAGGGCGACCTGCTCACGTACGTCACCGAGCTGCGCATGACCAGTCTCGTCGGCATGGTCGATCCGCCCCGTGAGGAGGCGAGGGCCGCGGTGGCCGACGCTCAGGCGGCCCACATCCGGGTCCGGTTGGTGACGGGGGACGACGTCACCACCGGGGCGGCGATCGCCCGGCAGATCGGCATCCCCGGCGAGGCGGTGCTCGGCGCCGATTTCGCCGCCATGAGCGAGGAGGAGCAGCTCGCCCGCATCGAGGGGATCGGCGTGGTGGGGCGGGTCGCACCGGAGCACAAGGTGCTGCTCGCGAACACGCTCAAGAAGAAGGGCGAGGTCGTGGCGATGACGGGGGACGGCGTCAACGACGCTCCCGCCATCAAGGCCGCCGACATCGGCATCGCCATGGGCAGCGGCACGGACGTGGCGAAGAACGCCGGACGCATGATCCTCTCCGACGACAACTTCGCCACCATCGTCTACGCCGTGGAGCAGGGCCGGACGATCTACGACAACCTCACGAAGTACATCCGGTTCGTGCTGCTCCTGCTGGTCACCTTCGTGCTGACGTTCCTCGGGGCCACCGTCTTCAACATCGCCGCGGGCGAGCCCTTCACCCCGCCGCAGGTGCTGTGGATCCACTTCGTCGTCAACGCCTCGTTCGGCTTCGCGCTCGGCTTCGACCGGGAGAGCGCCGGACTCATGCGGCGCAGGCCGCGTCCTCGCGGGGAATCGGTGCTCACGCGGCCCGTGCTGGTCACGGTCGCACTGGGCGGGCTGGCGATCACCGTCCTCCTGCTCGGGCTGATCCAGCTCGGCCAGAGCCGCTACGACAGCGCCGCGACGGGCCAGTCGATCGCGTTCACGGCCTTCTCGCTGTGCCTGATCGTGGCCGCCTTCGAATGCCGCAGCGAGACGGAATCCGTGCTGACGCCGTCCACGTTCGACAGCAAGCAGATGAACTGGGTCGCCCTGGCACAGTTCGTCCTCTCGGTGATGGTGACCCAGATGGACGGCTTCCGCCGGGTGCTGGGGACGACCGAGGTCAACGCGAGGCAGTTCGGCTGGGCGCTGCTGGCCGCCCTGGTCCTTCTGCTCGTGTGGGAGCTGGGCAAGCTCGTGGCCCGCCGGTCGAGGACTGTCTGAGGGAGGCTGTCCGTGACCACCCGGCACGACGGGCACGGGGTCCGCTCCCTCTTCCGGGGAGTTCCCGGGGTCCGCGCGGTCGCGTCGTACCGGCGCGAGTGGCTGGTCAAGGACCTGGTCGCGGGAATCGTCCTGACCACGCTGCTGGTGCCGCAGGGCATGGCGTACGCCGAGCTGGCGGGCCTGCCGGCCATCACCGGCCTGTACACGACGATCCTCTGCATGCTCGGGTACGCGGTGTTCGGGCCGTCCCGGATCCTGGTGCTGGGCCCGGATTCCTCGCTGGGGCCGATGATCGCCGCCACCGTGCTGCCGCTGGTGGCGGCCGACGGGGATCCCGACCGGGCCGTCGCGCTCGCGTCGATGCTCGCGGTCATGGTGGCGGCCGTCATGATCCTGGCCTCGGTGGCGAAGCTCGGCTTCATCGCGGACCTGGTCTCCAAGCCGACGATGATCGGCTACATGAACGGCCTGGCCCTGACCATCCTGATCGGTCAGCTGCCCAAGCTGCTCGGCTTCAAGGTCGAGGCGGACAACCTGATCGGCGAGTGCGTCGGCCTCGTGCGCAGCGTCGCCGACGGGGCGGCGGTACCGGCCGCCGCCGTGGTGGGTCTCGGCGGCATCGCGCTGATCCTGGTCCTGCAGCGCTTCCTGCCGAAGATCCCGGCGGTGCTCGTGATGGTGGTCCTGGCGATCGCCGCGGCCTCCGCCTTCGACCTGGGCGAGCACGGCGTCGGCCTGGTCGGGGTACTGCCCGAGGGCTTCCCGCCGTTCACGGTGCCCGACGTGCGGCTCTCCGACCTCGCGCCGCTGCTCGGCGGTGCGCTGGGCATCGCCCTGGTGTCCCTGGCCGACACGATCTCCAACGCGTCCGCCTTCGCCGCCCGCACGGGGCAGGAGGTCCGCGGCAACCAGGAGATGGCGGGCGTCGGCGCGGCCAACCTGGCGGCCGCCCTCTTCCAGGGCTTCCCCGTCAGCACGAGCGGGTCCCGTACGGCGGTCGCGGAGCGTGCGGGGGCGAGGAGCCAGCTCACCGGGGTCGTCGGAGCGGCGCTCATCGTCCTGATGCTCGTGCTGGCCCCGGGACTGTTCCGCAACCTCCCCCAGCCGGCCCTGGCCGCCGTGGTCATCACCGCGTCGCTGTCCCTGGCCGACATCCCGGGAGCCGTACGGCTGTGGCGCCAGCGCCGGACGGAGTTCCTGCTCTGCTTCGCGGCGTTCGCCGGGGTGGCCCTGCTCGGCGTGCTGCCCGGGATCGCCATCGCCGTGGGCCTGTCGGTCCTCAACGTGTTCCGCCGCGCCTGGTGGCCGTACGACACCGTGCTGGGGCGGGTTCGGGGTCTGGAGGGCTTCCACGACATCCGCTCCTACCCGCGGGCCGAGCAGCTGCCGGGGCTGGTGATCTACCGGTTCGACGCCCCGCTCTTCTTCGCCAACGCCAAGACCTTCCGGGACGAGATCAGGCGGCTGGCCGGCGCGGACCCGCGGCCGAGCTGGATCGTGGTCGCGGCGGAGCCCATGACCGACGTGGACACCACCGCCGCCGACATCCTGGAAGACCTCGACGAGGCGCTCAACGCGGACGGCGTCCACCTCGTGTTCGCGGAGATCAAGGACCCCGTGCGGCGGAAGATCGAGCGGTACGGACTCACCCGGACCATCGACCCCGCGCACTTCTTCCCCACCGTGGAGGCCGCCGTCGCCGCCTTCCGCCGGCGCACCGGAGCGCAGTGGACGTCCGGCCCCGGAGCCGCCGATCCCCCGCCGACCGGCGGGAAGTGACGGCCCGGCCGCCGTCCCGGCACGGTGCGCCGCTCAGGCGGCGCCGCGTCCCGCGGCGGTCCGCCCCATGGTCAGCGCCAGCCGCCGCACCCGGCGCCAGTCCATCGGCACCGAGCCGCGCGGCACCCCGGGACGGTTCCGCGGCACGCGCACGCGCAGCGCGCCCGCCGCGATGCGGCAGCGCACCGGAGTGGACAGCGTCAGGGCCTCGCCGTCGACCCCGACGGGGATGACGGGAGCGTCCGCGTCGACGACGACCTCGCGGGCGGTGACGGCGGTCAGTCCGCGGCCCTGCCCGCCGGGCAGCAGGAGCTGCGCCGCCTCGGCGGCGTTCGCGACCTCGACGCCCAGCACCCCCAACACGCCGGAGTCCAGTCGCTCCCGGCGCCCGAGCCCCGCCGAGTCTCCCCTCTGATAGGGGTTGTTGCTCACCAGTACGGCCTGGGGGCCGTCCAGGGCCAGCTCGTCCGCCCGGACGCTCAGCAGCGAGCCGCCCGCATGGGTGAGCAGCGCCGGGAGCATCTCCAGGATGGTGCGGGCCTTGTCGTCGCGGTAGGCCGGACTCTGCACGACTTCCGCGTACACGCCGAACGAGGCACTGTTGACGAAGACGCGCCCGGGATCCCCGTCAGCCGGTTGTCCCTCGTGGATGTAGCCGAGGTCGACGCGCAGTTCGACGCCGTCGGTCAGTGCATCCAGGCACCGGGAGGGGTCCTGCCGGTCCAGGCCCAGGTCCATGGCGAAGTGGTTGCGGGTGCCGGCGCTGATCACCATGAACGGAACGTCGTGCTCCACGGCCACGGCGGCGACCAGGGCCTGCGTCCCGTCACCGCCCGCGACGCCGAGCAGGTCGGCCCCGTCCGCAACGGCCCGCCGCGCCAGCTCGGCCACGTCCTGCCGGTGGTCCGGATCCAGGACGACGACCTCGGCGCCCAGGGCCCTGGCCCGCTCCGCCAGGCGGAACCTCTCGACCTTTCCGCCGCCCGAGCGCGGATTCATGATCAGGTAGGGCCGCTCGGCGCGGACCACGGAGCGCTCCGGCATGCCCGACGCGCTGTCCTGGGCGAGAGCGGCACTGCCCGCGGCAACGGCCAGCGCCCACAGTGCGAGCGAGACCAGCACGACCCACAGCAGCCCTGCGGAGGCGTACAGGACCAGGACGGCGATCGGTGCGACGACCACCAGCAGCACGGCCAGCGCCCTGATCCAGCCGGTGTGCGTCAGCATCCACCACACGCCCGCCGCGGTCAGCGCCAGCCCGGCCCATCCCACCCCCATCAGCAGGAGGCTCGCGAGGCCGCCGAAGACCACCAGCACGACGAGCGCCGCCAGGCCCGTCGCCAGGGCCAGACGAGCGGTCCAACGTCTGCTCATGGGACGACCTCCCGCCGCTTCACCCGCTGCCGGACACGAGCCGGCACCCACTTCAGGCTACGCAGGCCGCCCCCGCGCAGCCTGCCGGCCGCGGCCACGCGTGCTCTCCCGTCGCCTCCCACGCCTGCCTCCCGCGCCGGATGGCACGAACCCCCCGGCCTTGCGACCATGACCACGGAGGCAAGCCATGACCGATGACCCGCCGGTACCTCCGTCGGAAGGGCCGGCCCCGCGCGAGCGGCGTCGGCGGCTCCAGCTGACGCTCCCCGGCTGCTGGGGCGCGCTGGTCCTGGCGTGCCTGTCGTTCACCCCGTCACTGCTCCCCCGCGGCGGCGTCCTCCAAGGGCTGATCTGCGGAATCAGCGCGGCCATCGGGTACGGGCTGGGCGTGCTCGCGGCCTGTGTGTGGCGCGCTTTCGCCGACCGGGAGGCGCGCAGCCCCTCGCGCAGGTCATGGCTCATCCTGCTCGTCAGCGCGCTCGTGCTCTTCGGCGTCTCGTTCGGGCTCGGGCAGTACTGGCAGCACGAGATCCGCCGGCTCATGGGCGTCACCGACTTCAACGTCCTCACGGCCATCGCCTGCCCCTTCGTCGCCGCTCTCGTCTTCCTCCTCCTGCTCGCGGCCGGGCGGGGACTGCGGGCCCTCTACCGCTGGGCCGCCCGGCTGCTCGGGCGCCGGATCGGCGGGCGGGCGGCCCGGGTGGTCGGCTGGCTGTTGGTGGCGGGTCTGGCGTGGGCCGCGTTCTCCGGGCTACTGCTGAGCGGCATCGTGAACGCCGCCAACGAGGCGTTCTCGCTGCGTGACACCCAGACCCCGGAAGGCGTGCACCAGCCGACGTCTGCGCTGCGCTCGGGCGGGCCCGGCTCACTGGTGCCGTGGGACTCGCTGGGCTACCAGGGCCGGGCGTTCACCGGCAGTGGTCCGACGGCGCAGGCCATCGGCGCCTTCACCCACCGCACGGCGCAGGAGCCCGTCCGGGCCTACGCCGGACTGGAGACCTCCGACAGCACGGAGACCCGGGCGGCCCGGGCCGTCGCGGATCTCGAACGGGCGGGCGGCTTCGCACGCGAGAACCTGCTCGTGATGACCACCACGGGCAGCGGCTGGGTCGATCCCGCCGCGGTGGACTCGTTCGAGTACCTCGCCAACGGCGACGCGGCCAGCGTGGCGATCCAGTACTCGTACCTGCCGTCGTGGATGTCGTACCTGGTCGACCAGTCCAAGGCGCGCGAGGCCGGCCGCGATCTCTTCGACGCGGTCTACGACAAGTGGTCCCAGCTGCCCCAGGACCGGCGTCCGCGCCTGTTCGTGGCGGGCGAGAGCCTGGGCTCGTTCGGCGGTGAGACGGCCTTCAGCGGGGAGCACGACCTGCGCAACCGCACCGCGGGCACCCTGTTCGCCGGCCCGCCCAACTTCAACACGCTCTTCCGCGAGTTCAGCGACCACCGCGACGCGGGAAGCCCCGAGATCGAGCCCGTCTACCGGGAGGGCCGGACCGTCCGGTTCACCGACGACCCGGCCGCCGCGATCCCTCCCGCCGACCGTCCCTGGGACGGCCCGCGGGTGCTCTACCTCATGCACCCGTCCGACCCGATCGTCTGGTGGAGCCCCCGGCTGGCCCTCTCCGAACCCGACTGGATCGGAGATCGGCCCGGCTCGGACGTGCTCGGGGCGATGGTGTGGATCCCGTTCGTGACCTTCTGGCAGGTCACCGCCGACCTGCCGTTCTCCACGGGGGTGCCGGACGGCCACGGGCACACGTACAAGGCGGCCTACGTCGACGCCTGGAACTCCGTCATGCGGCCCACCGGATTCACCGCGCAGGAACTGGACCACCTGAAGGACGTCGTCTCGCCGCAGAAGTGAGTCCGCCGCAGGGCCGCCGCCGGCCCCGCCGCGCGTTCAACGCAGCAGGAACCCGACGACGTAGCCGAACGCGTTGACCGCCCAGTGCAGCCCCATGGGAGCCAGCAGGCTGCCGCTGCGGCGGCGCAGTTCGCAGAACAGGACGCCCGCCGCCGCCGTGAACAGCACGGCCCCCACGACCGCCAAGGCGGCCCCGAGGCCGGATTGACCGAAGACCGAGCCCAGGGCCGGCTTCGCGGTCGCCAGGTGCAGCGACGGCAGCACGTGCCACAGGCCGAACAACACGCTCGACACGACGGTCGCCCACACCGCCCCGCGGGCGCGGCGCACCAGACCGTAGAGCACGCCCCGGAAGGCGATCTCCTCCACCAGGACCGTGCCGACAGGGACCAGCACGAAGACGCGCAGCATCACCTCGCCGCCGTCCATCCCGGCGTACCGCCGGTCCTCGAACAGCGTCCTGGTGGCGGGCAGCAGGGCCCCGGCCAGGTAGACGACGCCGACCAGGCCGATCAGGGCCAGCGCCCAACGGGCCCCGCGGGCCAGCGTGCCAGGCGCCAGACCCGCGTCCGCGAGGGTGCCGCCGGCCCAGCGGAGCACACCGAGCAGCACACCGCTGACCACGACCGCGGTCACCACACCCCACAGGCCCGACCAGCGGTGCACGGCCAGGTTGGCGGCGACGAGGACGGCCACCGTGACCCCCACGGCCGGCCAGGTGCCGATCGGCCGTCGGCACCGGCGCCGGCGCCGGGCGTCTTCGGGGGTGCTGCGGGGCATGAGACCCCCCTCGTGTCGTGACCCGGACCGTCGTGGCTCCATCATTTCCGTCTTCGGGGAACGCGGCACGCCAGGGCCTCGTACGCTGCGGGAGCAGGAGAAGCCACGGAAGGGGGGCCCACGTGTCCTTGCAAAAAGGTGCCAACGTGCCGGTACCGAGTGCCGGTGTCCGGGTGGAACTGGGGTGGCGGGGCGGTCCCGGAGCACCTGACGTGGACGTGTCGGCCCTGCTGCTGACGGCGGCCGGCAAGGTGCGCTCGGACGACGACTTCGTCTTCTACAACCAGCCCGTGCATCCCAGCGGCGCCGTGCGCCACGAGGGGAGGCGCGAGGACGGCTCGGGCACGCTCGAAACGATCGGGGTGACGCTGTCCGCGGTGGAGCAGGAGATCGGCACCGTGGTGGTCGCCGCCTCCACCGACGGCACCTTCGGTGACGTGTCCGGTCTCTTCGTGCGCGTGCTGGACGCGCAGAGCGGCGCCGAGACGGCGAGGTTCGACGCCACGGGCGCCACCACGGAGACCGCCTTCCTGCTCGGGGAGCTGTACCGGCGGGCCGGCGCGTGGAAGTTCCGGGCGGTGGGCCAGGGGTACGCCTCCGGCCTGGCGGGGCTCGCCACCGACTTCGGCATCACGGTCGACGACCCGGCGCCTGCTCCGGCCCCGACTCCGACTCCGCCCGCACTTGCACCCACGCCGGCGCCCGCGCCCGCGCCGGTGCCGGCGCAGCCCGCGCCTGCCCAGCCGGTGCGGCTGTCGAAGATCACTCTGACGAAGGCGGCGCCCACGGTGTCGCTGAGCAAGCAGGGGGCCACCTCCGGGGCCATGCGGGTCAACCTCACCTGGAGCGCCGCCAAGCCGCCGCGCGGCTGGATGAGGAAGGGACGGGACTCCGTCCGGCTGGAGGACGTCGACCTGGACCTCTCCTGCCTGTGGGAGCTGCGCGACGGGACGGCGGGGATCGTCCACCCCATCGGCAACCAGTTCGGCTCGTTCGACCAGCCGCCGTACGTCCAGCTGGACCACGACGACCGGACCGGCGCGAGCGAGGCCGGCGAGAACCTCACGATCAACCTTGATCACGCGGCCGAGATCAAGCGCCTCCTGGTGTTCGTCGTCATCTACTCCGGGGCCGACAGCTTCGCGGGGCTCCAGGGCGTCGCCACGCTGTACCCGCCCGTCGGCCCGCCGATCGAGGTGCGCCTGGACGAGTGCACGGTGCCCGCGCCGGTGGCAGCGATCGCCCTGATCGAGAACGTGGGCGGGGAACTGATCGTCCGGCGCGAGGCGAAGTACCTCGTCCTGCCCCCCGGCGTCTTCAAACAGCAGGCGGCGGACCTCGCGTACGACTGGGGCATGAGCTGGCAGTCGGCGAGCAAGGACTGAGCGGCGCGGCGGCGCGCCCGTTGTGACTCGTGCGTACTGCACACCCCACAGGTGACAGCCGTGACTGTCGCGGCCCTCGGCCCGCGTGACAGCGTTGGCACGTCACCGACCGAGGGAGCACGAGTGAACAAGGGGTACGCCGCCTTCTGCGACGCCGACCGCTGGTTCTACGACGCGCCGTACCGGCGGGCCGAGGAGAGCTACCGGGCCGCGCTCGCCCCCGTGCCGGCGGGGTGGCAGACGCACCGCAGCGGGGACTGGCTGGCGCTGCGCCCCGTCGACGTCCGGCTGCCCCCGCAGGGCTGGAAGATCCACGTCTCGGCGTGCCTGGACAACGCCGAGTCCGTCCTCGAACGGGTCCACCGCTACTGCGTGGAGCGTCGGATCGCGTTCAAGTTCGTGCCGAGCCGGTACCTGCTGCACCTGCGCAACGCGAAGTACGCCGACCGCGCGGCGAGCGGCAAGTTCCTCACCGTCTACCCTGCGGACGAGGAGCAGTGCCGGACCATCGCCGAGGAGCTGGACGCGTTGCTGGCCGGCGAGCCCGGCCCGTACATCCTGAGCGACCTGCGCTGGAACGACGGTCCCGTGCACCTGCGTTACGGCAGTTTCACCCTGCGGCACTGCTACGACGACCGCGGCGAGCTGGTCCCGGCGATCGAGGCCCCGGACGGCCGGCTGGTCCCGGACCCCCGGGGTCCGGTGTTCCAGCCGCCGGAGTGGGTCGAGTTGCCCGACTTCCTGGCGCCCCATCTGGCCCGGCGGGCCGCCGTCACCCTCGAAGGCCTCCCGTACACCGTCGAGCGGGCCCTGCACTTCTCCAACGGGGGCGGGGTCTACGCCGGCCGCGACGTCCGCACCGGCGAGCCGGTCGTCCTCAAGGAAGCGCGCCCCTTCGCTGGGCTCGCGGCCGACGGAGCGGACGCCGTGACCCGGCTGCACCGCGAACGCAGGGACCTGGAGCAGCTCGCCGGCCTGGACTGCGTGCCCTCGGTCCACGGCACCTTCACCGTCGGGGACCACCACTTCCTGGTGATGCAGCACCTGGAGGGCAAGCCCCTCAACACCTACTTCGCCCGCCGGCACCCGCTGATCGAGGCGGACCCGGATCCCGCGGAGCTCGCGGAGTACACCCGGTGGGCGCTGGAGGTCCACCGGCGGGTGACCGAGGCCGTGGAGGAGGTGCACGCCCGCGGGATCGTCTTCAACGACCTGCACCTGTTCAACGTCATGGTCGCGGAGGACGAGGAGACCGGCGAACCGTCGGTGGCACTGCTCGACTTCGAGGCCGCCGCCCACGTCGACGAGGGGCTGCGCCAGACCGTCGCCAACCCGGCGTTCGTCGCCCCCGCCGACCGGCGTGGTTTCGGGGTCGACCGGTACGCCCTGGCCTGTCTGCGCCTGGCCTTGTTCCTGCCGCTGACCAGCCTGCTGGTGATGGACCGGGCCAAGGCGGCGCACCTGGCCGACATCGCCGCCGAGCAGTTCCCCGTACCCCGTGAGTTCCTCGACGAGGCGGTACGGGAGATCCTCGCCGGATCCGAGGCCGGGTCGGGGGCCGTGTCGGGGTCCTCGGGGGACGGCGCTCGCGCGGTGGTGGCCCGGCGCCCCTACCTGCCGGTCGAGCCGGGCGACTGGGACGCGGCCCGCGCCTCGATGACGGCGGCGCTGCGGGCGAGCGCGACCTTCGACCGCGACGACCGCCTCTTCCCCGGGGACACGGCCCAGTTCGCGACCGCCGGCGGCGGCACCGGTTTCGGCTACGGAGCGGCCGGCGTGCTGTACGCGCTCGCCGAGACCGGCGCCGACCCGTGGCCCGAAGCCGAGGAATGGCTGCTGGCCCGGACGAAGGAACCGGCCTCCGGCATGCCGCTGGGCTTCTACGACGGCCTCGCCGGTCTGGCGTGGACCCTGGAGCGCCTCGGCCACCGCGACCGCGCGCTCGCGCTCGCCGAGCAACTGCTGGGCCAGGCCTGGCAGTCGGTCGGACCCGACCTGCACAGCGGGCTCGCCGGCATCGGGCTGGCCCTGGACTCCCTGGGCACGGCCACCGGCGAGAGCGCACTGCACGCCGCGGCCCTGCGCTGCGCCGACCTCCTCTCCGGGAGCGGGTCCAAGGCCGGGTCCAAGGCCGGGTCCGGGTCCGGGTCCGGGGCCGGGGCCGGGTCCGGGGCCGCAGCCCCCGTCAGCCCGAAACGGGCCGGCCTGCTCCACGGGCACAGCGGACCCGCGCTGCTCCACCTGCGGCTGTTCGAACGCACCGGCGACCGGGAGTTCCTGCTCCGGGCCGCCAGGGCCCTGCACCGCGATCTCGACCGCTGCGTGACCAGCGCCTTCGGCACCCTCCAGGTCGACGAGGGGTGGCGCACGATGCCCTACCTCGGGGCCGGCAGCGTGGGGATCGGCATGGTGTTGGACGACTGGCTGGAGCATGCTGCGGACGACCGCTTCGAACGGGCCCGGCCGGAGATCGTCCGCGCCGCCCAGGCGACCTTCTACGCGCAGCCCGGCCTGTTCCGCGGCGCCGCCGGAATGATCCTGCACCTGGCGCGGACCACCACGCCGGGCCCGGGCTCCGCCCCCGAGGACATCGCCCGGCAGGTGTCGGCCCTGGCCCGGCACGCGGTCCCGTACCAAGGCTTCCTGGCCTTCCCCGGCGAGCAGATGATGCGCCTGTCCATGGACCTGTCCACGGGCACGGCCGGCGCGCTCCTCGCCCTCGGCAGCGCCGCGCCCGGCGGGCGCGCGCACCTGCCGTTCCTCCCGCCGCCGCGGTCGGCCGCGGCGGCCCCAGAGCCGGTCCCCCTGGCGGGGGCCGTGACCCATCGGAACACCACAGTGAAGAGGAATCGGACATGACGCTTCTCGACCTGCAGTCGATGGACACCCCGAAGGAAGAGACCACCGAGGTCGCGCACGGCGGCGGCGGCGGTGGCGGCAGCCGGGCCAGCCTGCTCCTGTGCGGCGACAGCAGCCTGAGCATCACGACCTGTCACTGATCAGGTCCTTCCGGGCCCGGGCGGTTCACCGCCCGGGCCCGCACCACACCCTGGAGCCGCCGCCCATGACCGCACCCGATGCCACCGGCGAGGCGGCGGCCGCGCGCGGCGCCGACCGGGCTCTGCGGGCGGCCGCGCGACACAGCGCCGGCCGCCTCGCGGCCGTGTCCGCCTGCTCGGTGGGCGCCGCCGGCGCGGCCCTGGCCGAACCGGCGGTCCTCGGCCACACCCTCGACCTGCTGCTGCGCCAGGACCCCGGCGGCGCCCGGTGGACCGCATGGTGCGCGGTGGTGATCGCCGCCGAGGTGCTGCTCGACGCGGCGACGGCCCGGCTCACCGGCGGCGTCGACGCCCGCTCCACCGCCTGGCTGCGGCGCCTTGGGCTCGGCCGCCTGCTGCGCACCGCGCCGCACCACGCCGCCCGGCACTCCCCCGGCGAACTCTCCGCCCGGCTGACCTCGCAGGCCACCACCGCCGGCGCCGTGCCGGCGGCCGTCGTGGGCGCGGCCGTGGCCCTGCTCCCCCCGTTCGGCGGACTCGTGGCGCTGGTCCTGGTCGACGTGTGGACCGCGCTGGCCTTCCTCGCCGGACTCCCGCTGCTCGCCGTGCTGTTGAGGGCGTTCGCCCGCGACTCCGGCGCCAGCGTCAGCCGCTACCAGGAGGTGCAGCTCGCGATGGCCGGCCTCCTCGTGGAGGCCCTCGCGGGCGCCCGTACCATCGCCGCCGCCGGCACCGCCGAGCGCGAACAGGCGCGCGTGCTGGGCCGGTTGCCGGAGCTCGGCTCCGAGGGGCGGCGGACCTGGCGGATCTACGGCACCACGATGGCCCGTACGAGCGCCCTCATGCCCCTGCTGCTGTACGTCGTCCTCGGCGTGGGCGGGATCCGCCTCGCCGAGGGGGCCCTGGGCGTCGGAGGGCTCCTCGCCGCGGTCCGCTACGCGGGCCTCGCGGCCGGGGTCGGCGCCGTGACGGGGCGGCTGGCGGCCGTGGTGCGCGGCCGGGCCGCCGCCCGCCGCACGGCGGCCCTCTTCGACCTGCCCGAACTCCCGCAAGGGGTGCGCCGGTTGCCCGGGGCCGGGCCGGGCACGCTGGAGCTGCGCGGGGTACGGGTCGTCCGCGCGGGCGCCGTGGTGTTGTGCGACGTCGACCTGAGGATCCCCGGCGGGACGACCGCCGCCGTCGTCGGCCGCTCGGGCTCCGGCAAGACGACGCTGGCCGCCGTGGCCGGGCGGCTCACCGCGTGCGACGAGGGCGAGGTCCTGCTCGACGGCGTGCCGCTGGACGAACTGTCCGCCGGGGAGCTGCGCCGCGAGGTCGGCCACGCCTTCGAACGGCCTGCCCTCTTCGGCGAGAGCGTCGCGGCTGCCGTCGCGTTCGGCAGCGGGCCGCAGCCGGCCCCGGAGACCGTGCGCGCCGCCGCGCGGGCGGCCGGGGCCGACACCTTCGTGCGCCGGCTGCCCGAGGGTTACGGCACGGCGCTCGCGGACGCGCCGATGTCCGGCGGGGAGCTGCAACGCCTCGGCCTGGCCAGGGCGTTCTGCCACGCCGGGCGGCTGCTCGTCCTGGACGACGCGCTGTCGAGCCTGGACACCGTCACCGCCCGGGAGGTGGAGCGGGCCCTGGCCCGCGACGTCCGGCCGGGCACCCGTCTCGTCGTCGCCCACCGCGTCTCCTCGGCCGCCGGCGCCGACCTCGTCGTATGGCTCGACGCGGGCCGGATCCGGGCGACGGGCACACACGCGGACCTGTGGCGGGACCCCGCCTACCGTGCGGTGTTCGGCGCCGCAGCGGCCCCGGACACGCAGCCGCCGCCGACACCGGCCGCAGAAACAAGCGCGGCCCCGACACCGGCCCCGATCCCGGCCGCGGGTCCGGCCGCGGGTCCGGCCGCGGGTCCGGCCGCGAACCCGGGCACGGGTCCGGACCTTCGGCCGGCACCGGAGCCGGACGCGAACCCGGGTCCGGGCGCGGACCTGAATGCGGACCCGGGCAGGGGCGCGGGCGCGGACCCGGATGCCGACCCGGAGCCGGGCACGGGCGCGGAGCAGGGCCCGGACCTGGATGCGGACGCGGACCCGGGCACGGGCCCGGAGCTGGAGCCGGGCGCGGACCTGGATGCGGACGCGGACCCGGGCACGGGCACGGGCACGGATGCGGACCCGGACCCGGGCGCGGAGCCGGGCGCGGAGCCGGACCCGGAGCCGGGCGCGGAGCCGGAGCCGGGCGCCGAGGGGGCAGGGGCGGGACCGGGCGGGGGGCCCGCCGGGCGGGGCGGCGGCGGGTTGCGGCGCCGCGCGTTGGAGGCGCCCGGGCGGGAGGCGGTTCGATGAGCGAGTACGGGACTTGGCGCCGGGTGTCCGGCGAGGGGCGGCGTTTCCTGCGCGGGCGCGGCCGGGCGTTGCGCCGGCTCGCGCTCTGGTCCCTGCTGGAGTCCGCGCACACCTTCCTCGGCGGCTACGCCGTGGCCCGCGCCCTCGACGACGGCTTCCTCGCCGGCCGCACCGGCACCGGGCTCGGCTGGCTGGCCGTGGCCGGCGCGGGGGCCCTGCTCGGCGCCGTCGCCCTGCGCGGGGTGTTCGGCGGACTGGCGGACCTGGTCGAACCGCTGCGGGACGGCCTGGTGCGGCGCTGCGTGCGCCAGGCGATCGGGCGGGCCGTCGCCGATCCCGGGCGGGCCGGTGACGCGGGCGCCGTCTCCCGGCTCACGCAGCAGACCGAGATGGCCCGGGACTCCTTCGCCGGACTGGTCCTGGTGGCCCGGTCGTTCGTCTTCACCGCCCTGGGCGCGCTGCTCGGGCTGGCCGCGCTGGATCCGGTCCTGCTGGTCCTCGTACTGCCCGCGCTGCTCCTGGGTACGGCCGCCTTCCTGGCCACGCTGCACCCCATGGCGCGCGTGCAGCGGGCGGCGCTCGACGCCGACGAGGCGCTGTCCGCACGCGCCGGCGAACTGGCGGCGGGGCTGCGCGACGTCGTCGCGTGCGGGGGCGGGGCGAGTGCCGGAGCCCCGGTGGAGCTGCTGATCGCCGAGCAGGAGCGGCTGACCGGACGCCTCTCGCGGTGGACCGCGCTGCGCACCCTGGCGCTGGGCGTCGCAGGCCGGTTGCCGGTCGTCGTCCTGCTGGCCGGAACGCCCTGGCTGCTCGGCCGCGGGGTGAGCGCGGGGGCGGTGGCCGGGGCCCTCACCTACCTCGTGCAGTCGCTGCTCCCCGCCCTGGACGCGCTGATGACGGCACTGGGGGCGGCGGGCACGAGGCTGCTGGTGGTACTGGACCGGTTCTGCGATCCGGAACCGGAGGGCCCGGAACCGGAGGCCCCGGAACAGGAGGCTCCCGCCGTGACGGAGGTGGCCGCGCCGCAGCCGGAGCCGGCACCCGCGCCCGCGCCGTCGCCCGCCGTCGAACTCCGGCGGGTCCGCTTCGCCTACGGCCCCTGCGCGCACCCCGTGATCGACGGCCTCGACCTGGTGGTCGGGCCGGGCGAACACCTGGCCGTGGTGGGGCCGAGCGGCATCGGCAAGTCCACCCTCACCGCTCTGATCGCCGGCCTGCTGCCGCCCGGCCTGGGCACCGTACGGGTGGCGGGCGCCGCCGCGCGGGACGCCCGGGGGCGCGGCCCCGACGTCCGCCGGACGCTGCTGCCCCAGCAGGCGTACGTGTTCACGGGCTCGGTCCGCGAGAACCTGACCCACCTGTGCCCCGGCCCGGTCCCCGGGGACGAGGTGGAGCGGGCCGCGGCCGCCCTCGGCGCGGACGGACTCGTGGCCCGGCTCGGCGGGCTGGACGCGGTCCTCGACCCGGGCCGGCTCTCCCAGGGCGAGCGGCAGCACCTCGCCCTCACCGCCGCCTACCTCTCCCCCGCCCCCCTGCTGCTGCTCGACGAGGCCACCTGCCACCTCGACCCCCGGACCGAGGAACGCGCGGAGCGGGCGCTCGCCGAGCGCCCCGGCACCCTGGTGGTGGTCGCGCACCGCATCTCCTCCGCCGTCAGGGCCGACCGGGTCCTCGTACTCGACGGGACCCGCGCGGTGTGCGGCACGCATGCGGAGCTCCCGGCCAGGTCGCCCCTGTACCGGGATCTGGTGGGCGTGTGGGACGCGCGCGGGTGAGGCGGGGTACCGCGCGCGGGTGAGGCGGGGTGCGGCTACGGGTACGGGGCAACCCGTACCCGGGGGCTCAGACCCAGCCGGCCCGCCGGGAGATCCGGATGGCGTCGATCCGGTTTCGGGCGCCGGTCTTCCGTGTCACGGCTGCCATGTAGTTCCGTACGGTCCCGCTGGCGAGGTGCAGCGCACGGGCAATCTCCGCGATCGAGTCGCCCTCGGCGGCCCGGGCCAGAACGCTCAGCTCGCGCGGGCTGAGCGGCATGGGGTCGGCCTCCATGAAGGCCGAGGCGAGCGTGGCGTCGATGGAGCGTTCCCCCGCCGCGACCTTGGCGATGGCCCGGACCAGCCGTGCGGGCGAGCCGTCCTTGTCGACGTAGCCGAGGGCCTGGGTCCGCAAGGCGCGGCGCAGCGAGCCGGGCGTGTCGGCGCGGGCGAGCACGAGCAGGGACGTGGAGCGGGGCAGCGGGCGGGTGGCGCCGGCGTCCGAGAGGAGGGCGGCCGACGCCCCGGGACAGTCGAGGTCCACGACCGCCACGTCGGGTCGTAAGAACTCCGCCTGGCGCGCGGCGGCGCGCCAGCCGGAGGAGGTGACGTCGAAGTCGCCTTCGGATCTCAGCAGCGCGGCCAGGGCGGACCTCACGAGGCACACGCTGTGCAGCACCAGGACCTTGGTCATCGGGTTCCCCTCAGGTGACGGTCGATCAGCACCAAGCGGCTTCCCAGCTACCACCGTGCGGGAACGTCACGGCGGGAGGCGCGCGGGGGCGCGTGGCCGAAGCCGGGCCCTCCCCCCGTGCCACCCCCGGGCGGCTCGCGGCCGCCTCACCTCGGGGAGAACCCGGGAGGCGCCCTCACCTCCCTCGGAACGCCAATATCCGGATGGGCTGATTCCGCCCGCCTCCGGCGGGATCCGCCCGCCCGTACTCGTACGCGGTCAGGCCTCCTACGCGGCCGGCGCGGGGGTGGGGCCCGGGCAGAACTCGGCCTGGAGGACGTCGGTGAACGCGGCGATCGGGTGGTTCCAGTCGCCGTTGGAGTTGACCGAGACCATGCGGGTGCCGTTGCGGGTGCCGAACGTGTAGGTCCAGGAGCCGTTGATGGCGCCTCCCATGCCCCAGACCGTCACTCCGCACGACAGCTTCTGCGAGGCGACACCGAGGCCGTAGGTGGTGTCGGGGATCCAGTTCTTGGTCGTGACCATGCTGAACATCTCCCGCTGCTGCGCGGGGGGCAGGAGCCGGCCGCCCAGGAGCGCGCCGAAGAACCGGTCGAGGTCGGCGGTCGTCGAGACCACGCCGCCGGCCGCCCACCCCCAGGAGGGGTTGAGCTCGGTCACGTCGTAGACCGCGGCGTCGGGGCCGGTCAGCATCAGCTTCGAGTAGTGCCGCCCGTGCGGACCGTGGATCAGCGGATCGTCGCCGCGCGGCAGGTACGTCGCCGTGAGCCCGAGCGGGCGGGCGACGCGCTGCGCGATCGCGTCGGCCAGCGGCAGGCCGGTCACCCGCTCGATGATCATCCCGGCGAGGAAGTAGGGGGTGTTGGAGTATCCCCAACCGGTGCCGGGAGCGAACGCGGGCGGGTGGGAGAGCCCGATCCGTACGATCTCCTCGGGGCGGTAGCCGTCGAAGCGGTGTTCGAGGAACGGCGTGCCCGCGCCCCGCTTGCTCATGACGTCGTCGTTGACGTAGTCGTAGATCCCGCTGGTGTGGTTCAGCAGCTGCCTGACGGTGATCTTCTCGGGCTCGTAGCCGGGACCGCGCACGACGCCGGGCAGCCACTTCTCGACCGAGTCGTCGAGGCTGAGCCGGTGTTCGGCCGCGAGTTGCAGCATCACGGTCGCCGTGAAGGTCTTCGTCGTGCTCCCGACCCGGAAGCGGTCCTGCTGCCGGCGCTGCCGGCCGGTCTCGGTGTCGGCCACGCCCGCGGCGCCTACCCAGGTGTCACGGCCGTCGCGGATCGTGGCCAGGACGCCGGGCACTCCCCCGTCGGCCACGGCCCGGCCCAGCGCCCGCTGGGCGGCGAAGTGGTCGGCGTGTGACGCCGGCGCCGCGGAGGCCGAAGGAGCCGCGATGGCGATCTGCGCCACCGCCGCCGTGGCGATGCACAGCCGGATGCCCGCGTGGACCACTCGGTCGAACCTGGCCTTGCCCGTGGAAGGGACGGATTCGGAAGCCTGTCGGCGGCTTGTCGTCGTGTTCATGATTAGATCGTCGGACCCTGACGCAGGGTCAGGGTCAAGCGGCTTCGCCCGCCGATTTCCCGGGGGACCAAGGATGCTGACGATCGGCCAGGTGGCGACCGCTCTCGGCGTGACGGTGCGGGCCATCCGCCACTACCACCAAAGGGGCCTGCTGCCCGAGCCCGAGCGCGACGCCTCGGGCTACCGGCGCTACGGAGCGGACGCGATCGTCGCCCTGATCCGCATCAGGACCCTGTCGGACGCCGGCGTCCCGCTGGCGCGGATCGAGGAGCTGATGGGCGCCTCGCCCGAGGAGTTCTCCGCGGCGGTCGCGGACATCGACAGCGAGCTGAGGGGCCGGATCCGGGACCTGAGACGCCGCCGCGGCCGGATCGCCGAACTGGCCGCGGGGGACGCCCTGTTCCTGCCGCAGGAGGTCGTCGTCCTCCTGGACCGGCTCCGCGGGCTCGGCCTCAGTCCGGAGTCGGTACGGACCGAGCGCGACACGTGGGTCCTGCTGGCGGCGCAGTACCCCGACCAGGTGCCGCGGTGGGCCCTCCAGAAACGGGCCCTGTTCGAGGACCCCGCCTTCCAGCGCCTGTACCTGACGGCCGACCAGGCCGCCGGCTGGGACCGTGACGACCCCCGCCTGGAGGCCCTCGCGGACGAGGTGAACGCCTTCGGCGGACTCCGCACGCCGGGCACGGAGGACGGCACCGGCACGGAGGACGGCGCCGGTCCGGTCGGCGGCGCCGGTCCGGTCCTGGCCGTCGACGCCCTGGTCACCGTCACCCTGATGGCAGCCGAAACGGGCAAACCGGTGCCGGCCTGGGAGCGCCTCGTCGAACTGTGCCGCAGCCGGGCAACACCCGCCGCCCGGCCGTCGTAGACGCAGCGCCGACGGGCGACGGCCGGGGTGCGGTGCCAGGCTGAGGTCATACAGGACCTGCGAAAGGCAATCGCCATGATCACCACTGACTTCGCCCCCGGCTCCCCCTGTTGGCTCGACCTCGGCACCCCCGACGTCCGGGCCGCCGCGGCCTTCTACGCCGCCGTGCTCGGATGGGAGTACGAGTCCATGGGCGAGGGGGAGGACTTGGGCGAGGGGGAGGACATGGAAGGCGGGATGTTCCGCAGGGACGGCAAGATCGCCGCCGGGCTCGGCAAGCTCACCGAGGAGGGCGCGCGCTCGGCCTGGATGATCTACTTCAGCGTCGCCGACGCGGACGCCACCACCGAGGCGGTGGAGCGCGCGGGCGGCACGGTCCGGGTGGCTCCGAGGGACCTCGGCGACTGGGGCCGGATGGCCCAGTACAGCGATCCGCTGGGGGGACAGTTCGCCGTCTGGCAGCCGGGAGAGGACAAGGGCGTCGAGCTGGTGGACGAGCCGGGCTCGCTGTCCTGGACCGAGCTGTACACGAGCGACGCCGAGTCCGCCAAGCAGTTCTACGGCGGCGTCTTCGGCTGGCAGTACAGCGACATGGGCCTGCCGGGCGGCGGGGGCACGTACACCCTCATCACTCCCGCCGGGCTGCCCGAGGAGCGCATGCACGGCGGTCTCATGGAGCTGCCCGCGGAGCACCTCGCCCTCACGAACGGACGGCCCTACTGGCACCCCGTCTTCGCCGTCGCCGACTGCGACGCCGCGGTCGCCAAGGTCACCGAGAACGGCGGCAGCGTACAGATGGGACCGCAGGACGCGGAAGGCGTCGGCCGCCTCGCCGTCTGCCTCGACCCGTCGAACGCCGACTTCGTGGTCCTCACCCCGGTCCGCAGTTGATGCGGCATGTCGGATCCGGCGGCCTCTCCCGCTGAGGGAAGATGCCCTGCCGGAGCCCATGGACCGCTCAGGAAGTCGGTGAATCCGTTTTGACGCCGCCCAATGGTGACAAGGAGCCAGTGGCCGCGATCGCAGCGGGTCCTGGAGCCGGGGAGAAGGGCCTCAAGGCCGGCGCCCTGGGCCTGGCCTCCTCCGTGGCCATCGGCGTGGCCTCCACCGCTCCGGCCTACAGCCTGGCGGCCACGCTGGGCCTCATCGTGACCAGGGTCGGCCCCCAGGCCCCGGTCATCACGATGCTGGCCTTCATCCCGATGCTGCTGATCGCCTACGCCTACCGGGAGCTCAACGCCGGCGACGCGGACTGCGGGACCACCTTCACCTGGGCGACCCGGGCCTTCGGCCCCCGCATCGGGTGGATGGGCGGCTGGGGCATCATCGTCGCCGACGTCATCGTGATGGCGAACCTCGCGGCGATCGCCGGCATCTACACGTACCGCTTGTTCGGATACGAGTCGCTGGCGGAGAGCCGGCTGTGGGTCACCGTCGCGGGCGTCGCCTGGATCGCGGTGATGACCGCCGTCTCGTACGTCGGCATCGAGATCTCCGCCGCCCTGCAGCGCGCCCTGCTGACGGTCGAGGTGGTCGTACTGATCCTCTTCGCCGTCACCGCGATGACCAAGGTCTACACGGATCCCCCGGCGACGGCGATCCGCGTCTCCGCCTCCTGGTTCAACCCGCTGCTCGTGCCCAGCGCCGAAGCGCTGACGGCGGGGCTGCTGGCGGCCGTCTTCATCTACTGGGGCTGGGACACCGCCGTCACGGTCAACGAGGAGACCGCTGACAGCGAACACATCCCCGGGCGCGCCGCGGTCATCTCGACCGTCCTGCTGCTGGTCATCTACGTCGCGGTCGCCACCTCGGCGCAGGCCTTCGCCGGAGTCGGGACCGAGGGCATCGGCCTGGCCAACCAGGACAACGACGACGACGTGCTCTCCGACCTCGGCAGCGCGGTCTTCGGCGATCAGGGAATCGGCCGGCTCCTGACCGGACTGCTGATCCTCATGGTGCTCACCTCGGCGGCGGCCTCCACCCAGACCACGATCCTGCCCCTGGCGCGGACCGTCTTCTCGATGGCCGCGCACAAGGCCGTCCCCGCCGGGTTCGCCCGGGTCCACCGGAAATACCTCACCCCGACCTGGTCGACGGTGGGCATGGGGCTGGTCTCGATCGCGTTCTACGTCCTGCTGTCGCTGATCAGCCACAACGTGCTCGCCGACTCCATCGAGTCGGTCGGCCTGGCGATCGCCTTCTACTACGGCCTGACCGGCTTCGCCTGCGTCTGGTACTACCGCAAGGTGCTCGGCCGCAGCGCGAAGGACTTCGTGTCCAAGGGCCTGCTGCCGGGCCTGGGCGGGCTGATGATGCTCTCGGTGTTCTGCTACGCGGGCTTCCACGTCTACGCCGACCCCGGATACGGTGCGACCTCCATCGACCTGCCGCTGATCGGGCCGACGGGCGGGGTGGCCGTGGTGGGGCTGGGAGCCCTGCTGATCGGCGTCGTGCTCATGCTGGTCGTCACCCGCGAGCACACCGCGGCCCTCAAGCTCCAGCGGAGCCTGCTGCCGCGCAAACTGGCGCCGCAGACGGCTGTCGAGGCGGCGAGCCGCTACGTGCCGGCCGACAGCCGGTCCGGAATCGGCGGTGACTGGTTCGACGTCGTTCCGTTGTCCAGCACGCGCGTCGCCCTGGTGGTCGGAAACGTGAAGGGACACGGCCTGCACGCCGCCGCGGCCATGGGACTGCTGCGCACGAGCGTGCGCGTCCTCGCCCGGATGGACCTGCCACCGGACGAGCTCCTCTCCCACCTGGACGACGTGGCCCGGCAGACCTCCGCGGAGTGGGACGGCGAGCTCGGTGGAGAGCGCGCACGATCCGGCCCCGGCGCGGACGTCGCCGCCGTGACCTGCCTGTACGCCGTGTACGACCCCGTGTCGGGGCGCTGCGCGATGGCGCGGGCGGGTGGCTGGCCGCCCGCGGTGGTCGAGGCGGACACCGGTGCGGTCACCTTTCCGGACCTGCCGCCGGGCCCCGCGCTCGGCCTGGGAGGCCAGACCTTCCAGAGCATCGAACTCCAGCTGCCGCCCGGCAGCCTCATGGCCCTCTTCACCGACGGTCTGACGCACGCCGTCGGCCACGACCCCGACGTGGCCCTCGGCCGCCTCGCCGAAACCCTCGCCGAGCGCCGACGCCCCCTGGAGCAGCTGTGCGACCTCGCGCTGGCGAGGCTGCTGCCCGGACCAGTGGACGACGACGTGGCCGTGCTTCTGGTCCGCACCCGGATGCTCGACGAGCGCGATGTGTCCGACTGGGAGCTCGAAGGCGACCCGGCGGTCGTCGCCGACGCCCGCGCCGCCGTCGCCGGGCAACTGCGCGCGTGGGGGCTCGAAGAGTTCTCGTTCGTCACCGAACTGATCGTCAGTGAGCTGGTCACCAACGCCATCCGCTACGCCGACGGGCCCGTCCACGTCCGGCTGATCCGTGACGAGAACCTCATCTGCGAGGTCTCCGACACCGGCCACACCGCTCCGCACCTGCGCCACGCCGCCACCGACGAGGAGGGCGGCCGGGGCCTGTTCCTCATCGCCCAGGTGGCCTACCGGTGGGGGACGCGCTACACCGCCACCGGAAAGACCATCTGGGCCGAACAGGTCGTGACGTCGGCGCAGGAGCCGTGAGCGGCGGAGCGGCCTCCAGGTGATCACCGCGGTTGTCCACGGCCGCACGCATACAACGCGAAGGGCCGGGCACCTGAGCGGTACCCGGCGTGGCTCGCGTAGCGAAGGAGTGTCCGTGCTGCCCATCAAGGTGACCGACAGCGGTGTGCTGATCATCCCTCTGCGGGCCGACCTCGACGTCGGCAGCCGTGCCGCGACCGCCTGGGCGATCGACCGCCTGTTGGCCGCCCACCGGTCCTCACCCGTGGTGGTGCAACTGTCCGACGCCGCGCCGAGTCCGGCGGCCGTGAGCACCGTCGCCCGGACGATCCGCATGTGCCGCGACGCGGGTACGCAGTCGGCCGTGGTCGCCGCCGGCGCGGAAGCCCGCCGGACCCTGAGGTCGGGCCTCGGAGGGGTCCGGGCGCCGGACGTCCACGTCACCGTGCACTCGGCCGTCGCCACGCTCTCGGCCACGGTCGGTACGGCGGCGTAGACCCGGTCAGGGCAGGATCTCGACGTACCCGTCGGTTCCGTGCACGCGGATCCGCTGCCCGTCCCGGATCAGCCGGGTGGCCTGCTGCACGCCCACGACGGCCGGCAAGCCGTACTCCCGGGCGATCACCGCGCCGTGGGTCATCAGGCCGCCCACCTCCGTCACCAGGCCCGCGATTCCGACGAACAGCGGCGACCAGCTCGGGTCCGTGAAGGCCGTGACCAGGATGTCGCCCGCTTCGAGATCGGCCTGCGCCATGTCGAGGACGACACGGGCCCGTCCCTCGACGGTCCCGGCGGAGACCGGCACGCCGATCAGGGCGTCGGCCGGCACGTCGTCGCGCCGGTACGCCCCGGTGAGTGCCTCGCCGTCCGACGTGAGCACGCGGGGCGGTGTGAGCGCGTGCTGCGCCCGGAAAGCCTCCTTGCGCCGCTGGATGAGGTGCTCGTCGTCCAGCCGGTGCGAGCGCGCGACCTCGTGGAGTTCCTGGAAGGTGAGGTAGAAGGCGTCCTCCTGCTCCGGCAGCACGCCCGCCCGCACGAGGCGCCCGGCCTCCTCCAGCAGGGCCTGCTTGTAGACGAAGTAGCGGCTGACGATGCCGTACTTCGGGTACTCCCGGTACCCGATGAAGGTGCGGACCCGGTCGATCATCCGCTTGGCCTCCTCGGCTTTCCGGTCCCCGTCCGGCAGGGCCCGCAAGCGGGACAGCACGTCCTGTTCCTTCTCCAGCGCCTTGTGCCGCCCTTGCTCGAAGCGCCGCTCGGCGGCGCCCGGCCCGAAGTTCCTGACGTTGTCGAGGATCACGGGCACGAGCGTGGCGGGGCGCTCGCGCCAACGTGGCCTCGTGATGTCGATCTCGCCGACGCAGCGCATGCCGTACCGGTCGAGGTAGGCCTCGATGGCGTCGCGCGCTTCGGTCCCGCCCGCGAGCTTCGCCAGCCCGTCCAGGAAGTCGTCGTCCTCGACGCCCCGTAGGAACGCCACCACCTCCGGATGCGGGCGGATCACGTCCGCGACGTCGAGCAGCGCCAGTCCCATCTCCGACGTGACGTTGTCGGGGGCGGACAGCGTCAGCGTGTCAGCCGCGTTCTTCTCGCCGAGCCACTCCCCCAGCTTGTCGCCCAGCCACCACGTGGCCTCCATCCCCGCCATGATCGCCTGCATGCTCAGCGGATCGCCGAGCACCCGCTTGTGCTCCTCGAAGGCTTCCAGCAGGAAGTCGAACAGCGCCGGTCCGCTCTTCGACCGGATGTCGCGCTCCAGGGCGGCGACGGACACCCGGCTGCGCTCGATCAGCTCGGTGACGACGGCCGGATCCGTCTCGATCGGGGCGGGCGCACCGCCGGCAGGCGGCCCGCCGGGACCCGCGTCCGGGAGCGACGGGAGGACGAAGTCGTCGCGTTCGAGGACGGTCTCCAGGGCATCCCTGACCAGCGGATCGCCCTTCCCCAGGACGTCCAGGAGGCCGGCGCGGCTCGCGGGCGCGGCCAGGCGCCCGGTGACGTCGACGAACAGCCTCCCGCCGGCCTCGTGCATCGCCACCATGGCCGTCAGCTGCCACATGGAGAACCCCAGGGGCTTCATGGGGTCGGTCATCATCTGTCCGTGGCCGACGGAGACGTAGACGTGGTTCTCCTCGTCGCCGGTCTCCGGGACGGGGAACAGCGTCGTGATCGGCCGGCTCTGCACGATCCGGAAGCCGTCGTCGACCAGGCACCATTCGACGTCCTGCGGGCGGCCGAAGTGCGCTTCGATCAGCCGCCCGAGCCCCGCGAGCCGCACGACCTGCGCGTCCGTCAGTGCCGGCTGCTCCTGTCGCCGCGAGTCGATCGCCACCTCCCGCGTACCGCCGGCCGGCAGGGCGTGGACGGCACGCTGTTTGGCGGCGATCGCCTTGGCGACGATTTCGCCGTCCCGCACCTTGAAGACGTCCGGGTTCACCAGGCCGGAGACCAGGGCCTCGCCGAGGCCGAAGCCGGCGTCCACGGTGGTGACCTTCCGGTTGCCCGTGACGGGGTCGGCCGTGAACAGGATGCCGGACGCGTGCGGGAAGACCATCCGCTGCACGACCACGGCCATGTGGACCGTACGGTGGTCGATGCCGGCCCGCTGTCGGTAGGTCACGGCGCGCTCGGTGAACAGCGAGGCCCAGCAGCGGCTGACGTGCCGGAGGACCTCCGTCGGCCCCACGACGTTCAGATACGTGTCCTGCTGGCCGGCGAAGGAAGCCGTCGGCAGGTCCTCCGCCGTCGCGCTGGACCGGACGGCGTAGGCGGCTTGGTCGCCGAACCGGGCGAGAGCGCCGGTGATCGCCGCCGCGAGATCGCCCGGAACGGCGATCCCTTCGACGGTCCGACGAATCTGCGCGCTGAGCGTGCGGATCGCCTCCCGGTCGTCCGGGTTCACGCGCGACAGCCGATCGAGCAGATCGTCGATCGACGGCGCTTGCGCCACGACCCGCCGGAAGGCCTCCGTCGTCACGCAAAAGCCACCCGGCACGCGGATGCCCTCGATCCGCGACAGCCCGCCCAGGTGCGCGCCCTTGCCGCCGACGACCGCGACCTGCGTCTCGTCGACCTCTTGAAGATCCAACACGTACTGCTCGATCACTGCGGCACCTCCGAGGCAGCCGTGCTCCGCCGTGTGCGGTTGCCGACCGATTCTGCGCCGTGGCCCGGGTCTTGCGGCAAGCCCCCCAGCGCGCTATAAGTTGAGAGTGGCAAGGAGAGGGCTCTCCTTGCCTTTCTCTTTTGCCGTCAGATGGCCACCATCACGTTGTCGGAGCTGCTCGTCCCTCCTCGGACGCTGACGATCCCGGCGGAACCGTCGCCGAAGAACCGGCAGAACAACCCGGCCGGGCGACCGCCGAACACCAGGGGGCCGAGGACCGGGGCGACATCGGCGTCGTACGGCTCGTCGGAACCGTCGGCGATCAGCGCGACCCGGCAGGTCTGCGGCTCCACGAAGGCCTGCACCACGCTGGTGCCGCCGTCGACGGCGTCACCGACGGCCGACTCCCACCCGGCCTGGTCGACCTCGCGGCCGATGACCACCTGCTTCCCGCTCTCCCCCAGGCCCGCCTTGAGCACCAGCAGCTCCCGGTTCGCCAGTACGAACGGGAGCAGGTCGACCTGGCGGCCCTCGCGGTCGGTCTTGCGGTCCGAGAGGATCCGCGTCCACGGCAAGTACCGCTCGACGAGCCGGCGGTCGGCATCGGTCATCCAGGGCCGCCCTTCCGACAGCAGCCCCATGGTCAGCTTGCTGTGCAGGAAGGTCGACGTCTGGGTGCCCACCAGCAGGCAGCCGTTGTCCAGGGCGTCCTGGACCGGTGCGGTGTCGAGGCCCACTTCGAGCCAGTCCGGGATGGTGAAGTTCCGCAGTCCGATCGGATGACGCAGATGCGGGGCGCAGTCCCACGCCTCGGGCAGCTCCTCAGGCTCGAAGAAGCGTGCCGTCAGGCCGTGGCTGTTGTAGTACTCGGCCTCCATCTCGAAGTACCGCCGCTCCACTCCGATCACCCGGGCACTGCCGACGACGGCAACCCGCGGTGCCACCGCCAGCTCCGCGCTGAGCGACCGGAACATCTGCGCGCGCACGGCGAACGGGCTCGGGGAGTGGAACGGGGTCCGGCCCTCCTCGTCGGCATGGAGCCCGCGCCACACCGCCAGCCGGCTCTGCGTCTCCACCACGCCGCCGAGCGCGCCGCTGACGTTGAACTCCAGGAACTGCGGCCCGTTCGGCCCGATGACCAGATCCGGACGGACCACGGAGTCGCAGTACCGCTCCTCGATGAACGGGTCGCGCACCCAGAGCCGGTCCTCGGTGGCCGGCATGTCGTAGGCCGTCAGCCTGTCGGCGGTGGTGGGGCCGCTCTCCAGGGCGGTACGGCGCAACAGCTCGACCAGCGCGACGCTCACCCGGAAGATCTCGGCGTAGGACGCGCGCGGGATCGCCATCGGCGCCGCGGGAAGCAGCCGCTGGTAGGGCCAGCCGGTGTCCCGGAGCTCGTGCCGCAGCATCTGTCGGATCGTGTCCGCCGGCGCGGCGGGCCGCAGCCGGTGACGGCCGAACCACGGGTGCCCGTTTCCCGTGCCGAGGTCCTCATGCGTGTCCATCCGACACTCCCTCCCTTGTTGTCGCCGGGCGCGCCCCGGCCTTGACCAGCGCGGAGCAGAGCCGCTTGATCTGCTCCTCGGTCTGGCCGGCCCGCAGCATCACTCGCAGTCCGGCGGTGCCGCGGGCGACGATCGGGAAGAACACCGGCGAGGTGTAGAAGCCGGCCGCGAAGACCTGCTTGGCGCCGTCGACGACCGTCTCGTCGGTCATCGGCACCACCCGGATCGGGTACGTGCTGCCGGACTGCTCGGTCGCCACCAGCGAGTCGAACAGCGCGATGTTGGACCGCAGGCGCCCCTGCAGCCGGGTGAGTTCCTCGGTGCGGTGGATCTCGGCGGAGGCGAGGGCCGCACCGACCGCGGCGGCGTTCATCTTCTGCGAGTAGCCCAGCGGGCCCGCGAACCGTTCGATGAGCCGCCGCGTCTGCTCGGGGTAGCCGTCGAGCAGGATCGCCGTGCCGCCGGCTCCGAAACCCTTGCTCAGGGTCGCCACGGTGATGGTCCGCTCGTCCAGCACCGGGGAGTGCGAGCGTACGTAGCCGATGCCGCGCTCACCGTAGGCGGACAGCGAGTGCGAGTCGTCGTAGAAGACCAGGAGGTTGTACTTCTCCTGGAGTTCGGCCAACTCCTCGACGGGCGCGTAGCCGCCGAGGCTGTCCGAGCCGTCCACCACGTAGCAGACGCGTTCGTAGGTGCGGCACATGTCCTTGAGGAAGTCGAGGTCGTGGTGGCGGCAGCTCACGACCTCGGTCTCGTCGGCGCAGCTCGGTTTGGCATTGGCCATCGAGACATGGGCGTTCTTGTCGAAGACCATCAGCGGCCGGGTGCCGTTGCCGAGGTGCCCCGAGGCGATCACGGGAAGCAGGCCGGTGCTGGCCGCCGCGGTGGAGATCGCGCTGATCACCATCGCGCCGAACAGCTCGCCCAGCGACTCCTCCAGCTCCAGCAGCACCGGAGTCTGGACACGGGTGCGGGGGATGCAGTGGTCCAGCACGCCGAAGCGGCGCAGTGACGCGACCGCACCGTCGATGACCTTGGGGTGGGTGTCGAGGTCCAGGTAGGAGCAGACCGTGAAGTTGACGAACTCGTGTCCGTCGGGCATGTGGAACACGCCGTCCTCGAGGTCGCCGACTATGCCGGCGACCCCTTGCTCGTAGGACGTGTTCCAGAAGGCGTTGCCGACCCCGATCAGCCGGTCGTTGTTGCGGTACCGGTGGGTCGGGGTGATGGTCTTGCGCTCGCTCATCAGGAGTTCACCTCGGTGGGCTGGTAGCTGTAGACGCCCTTGGCCCTCCGGTAGGCGTACGTGTACAGCGCGACGCCGAGCACGTGCGGCCTGCGGAGGATCTTCTTGGACTTGAGCCAGAAATTGACGTTGATGTTCATCTCGTCCAGCGACTCGGCCTGGTGCCACCAGCCGAGCGGCAGGTAGAGCATGTGACCCGGCTCAAGGACGAAGTCACGGCGCTGGGCGAGCTTCGCCGCGATCCTCGGGTAGCGCAACAGGTCGGCGTCGTCGAGGTCGACCACCTCGGACTTGTCCCCGAACCCGCGCAGTACGGACCTCGGGTAGTAGGCCCGCACGCCGGGCGGAGCGATGATGAACCGCTTGCGTCCCTCGAGCGCGATGTTGAAGTTCTCGAACTCGTCGAAGTGGTTCTTGGTGAACACTCCGCGGTGGCTGATCCACAGGTTGGCCGCGTACAGGGATTTGCCGTAGCCGAAGAACTCCTCGGCGTCGAAGCCGACGACGGCGTTCACGTCGGCCGCATTGCCGCGGATGTTCGACACCACCCGGTGCCAGGTGTCCGCACTGGCCAAGTGCCGTTCGTCCGCGAAGAACTCGCGGAGCTTGATGTCCCGTGTCTCCCAGCGCCCCGGGTGGTTCTTGTCGCCCGGCTCGGTGAAGAGGGTGACGGTCATCTCGGCCAGGCGCGCCGCCACTTCGTCCCGGCCGAGTCCCTGCACGGTGCTCGGCAGCTTGACCACCACGGGTCGGTCGGCCTTGTACAGCCCCCGGGGGCCGACGGCCATGAATGCGTCGAACGACATGCGGGTGACCTCCACGCCCGCCGTCCCGTTCGCATCGGATACACCGTCCGGTACTGCCATGTCGTTTCTCCACCCTCTGAAAGGCCGGATCACATGCCCCATCGGCCGTCGGTCCTGTGGACGCTCAACTCCGCCGCATCGCGTCCGGTTCGAGGGCCCGCGCGCGGTCTGCCCGGAAGGCATTCAAAAGACCGAAGGACACAACCCCCGTCGGCCGCAAGCCATTTGATCATCCTCGAAGGTGCTCCTCCCGTCCACCCCGGGCGCCGGACGCGACAGGTGCACTGCCTCCCGACGGACCTGATCTTTTCCTCGACGCCGCCGCGGACGCCGACTATCCTCGGCAATCCCGGGCTCCTGACCGTACGGGCCTCGGCGAGCGACGACGGGCTGATGGGGCGTCGACAACGCGACCGCATATCGAAGGGGGAGGCAATGGACTGCCTGCTGCGCTGCCACGTGGCGTCATGAGCGCATCGACAACTGCCAAGGTCGGCTCGCAACAGCCGCGTCTGGGGCGTGACTTCTCCCAACTGTGGTGGTCCGCCGCCGTCTCCTCGCTCGGCGACGGGGCCACGATCGCCGCCGCCCCCCTACTGGCCACCCGGCTGACCGACGACCCCCGCCTGATCGGCGCGGCCTCGGTCGCCGTCACCGTGCCGTTCATCCTGTTCGGCATCCCGGCGGGGCTGCTGGTCGACCGCGTCGACATCCGGAAGATGATGGTGCGCGTCGACATCGCCCGCGCCGTCCTGCTCTCGGTGCTCGCCCTCGGGATCCTCGGTGGCTGGGGTGGGCTGCCACTGCTCTACGTGTGCATGTTCCTGCTCGGCGTCGGCGAAGTCCTCTCCCGCAACGCCGCCCAGGTACTCGTCCCGTTCATCACCCCGCAGGCCGGGCTCGCCACCGCCAACGCCCGCATCATGGCCGCGCAGGAGGCCGGCACCGGTTTCGTCGGCCCGCTCCTCGGCGCGCTGATGTTCGGTGTGGCGGTGGCCCTGCCGTTCGGCGTGGACGCGGCCACCTTCCTGTGCTCCGCCGTACTGGTCAGCCGCATCCGCGGCACCCGGCCGATCGAGCGCGCACCGGACAGGGCCGGCGTGATGTCGGAGATGCTGGCCGGCGCCAAGTGGCTGTTCTCCCACCACCTGTTGCGCAGCCTCGCCCTGGTGTCCTGTCTGATCAACCTGGCCGGGAACGCGATGCTCGCCGTGCTCGTGGTGTACAGCGGGAAGGAACTCCACCTCGGCCCGTTCGGGTACGGCGCCCTGCTCGCCTGCCAAGCCGTGGGAGCCGTCGTCTCCTCACGATTCGCCCCCGCCCTCACCGAACGCCTCGGCCGGGAAGGGGCGCTGGTCGCCACCGCCGCGCTGATCGCCACGAGCGAGACGATCCTGGCCGCCGTGCCCTCGGTGTACGCGGCCGGAGCGGCCCTCGCGATCTTCGCGTGCGGGACCGTGACGTGGAACGTCGTCGTGGTCGTCCTGCGGCAGACCCTGGTGCCGCAGCACCTGCTCGGGCGGGCCAACAGCGTGTACCGGCTCATCGCCTGGGGCGGACTGCCCGTCGGTGCGGCGGCCGGTGGCATCGTCGCCGCCGAGGTCGGCACCCGCGCCGTGTTCGGCATCGGGGCGGTCGCCATGGCCCTCGTCGCGGTGGCGCTCCTCATGGGCGCCCGCCGCCAGTGGATCACTCGCGCCGAGCAGAGCAGCACCGCACCGACTCCGCGACCGGCGGACACGGACTGAGCGGGCGGGCAGCCGACGCCCGGCGCCGCGTCACGCCGGCGCCGTACCGGACCAGTACCGGCCGGTACCGGACCCGTTCCCGACCCGCGTTCCGCTTCGGAAAGGACATGCAATGACGACCACGAGCCTGCCCAAGGCGCCCAGATCACGCTTGGGCCGCGCGTACGGGGAGGAGCTCGCGCGGCACGCGTCGACGGACCACCCGACGGCCGCCGCCCGGGAATCGGCCGCACTCGCGCTGGCGTACCAGGACCGGTTCCTGAACGGCCCCGCCTTCCTCAGCGAGACCGAGCGCCGGACGGTCGTCGCAGACCTCCACGCGGTCTACGAGCTGCTGCGCTCGCTGCCGGAGCGGCTGTTCGACGGCAGCCTCACAGCGCTGGCGTCGACAGTCGGCATGGATCCCCTGCAATCCGCGCTGATCACGCGCAGCGCCCGGACCGGGTCACTCCTCCCGCTGGGGCGGGCCGACCTCTATCACGACGGCACGGAGTTCAAACTCCTCGAATTCAACATCACCAGCGCGCTCGGCGGCTTCGAGAACGCGGACATCAACCGGGCGATGCTGGCGTACCCGCCGCTCGACGGGTTCGTACGCCGGCACGGGCTCCGCTACCAGGACACGCTGGGCCACATGGTGCGGACCATGTACGCCGAGTGCGCCGCGACCATCCCCGCCGGCCGGGCACCCGTCGTCGCCGTGGTGGACACGGTGGAGAACTTCGCCGTCGTAGGGCCCCGGTTGCAGGTGTTCGCCGCGAAGCTGGCCGACTACGGAGTCGAGGGGATCGCCTGCGACCTCGGCGAGTTCACGTACCCGAACGGCCGTCCAACGGTCTCGGGCCGGGCCGTCGACGTCGTCTTCCGGTACTTCCTGCCCGAGGACCTCACCGATCCCGCGTCCGCGGCCCAGCTGGAGCCGTTGCTGGTCGCGGTCGAGCAAGGCAGAGCAGGACTGTTCAGCCGGCTGGACGCCGAGCTGTACGGCAACAAGGGCACCCTGGCGATGCTCTCCGACGAGCGGCACCGTGCCCTGTTCGACGCCGCCGAACTGGCGTGCGTCGACCGGCTCCTGCCGTGGACGCGGTACGTACGCCCACGCGTCACGGACCCGGGTGGCTCCCAGGTCGACGTGCTCGCCCACGCCCTGGCCCACCAGCACGAGCTGATCCTGAAGCCGACGCTGCTGCACGGCGGCAAGGGAATCACCGCCGGCTGGAAGGCCGACCCGACGGAGTGGGAGCACGAGGTCACCTCGGCGATGAACGGCCCGTTCGTGCTCCAGCGCCGGGTACGTCCCGCCTCCGAGCCGTTTCCCGACAGCGCCGGCGGCTCGCAGGAACTCTTCCTCAACTGGGGCATCTACCTGGGCGCACGCAGCGCCGACGACGACGGCTACGCCGGAGGCTTCGTACGGGGCAGCACCGATCCGGCCGTGGGGGTCGTCAGCATGGGCAGCGGTGCCACGGTCGGCTGCGTCTTCCACGGCGGCGACTGCTGACACCCGCCCTGCCGCCGGGGCGGGCTCCACCGAGAACGGCAAGGCCGGCAAGTGCCGCACCGACGACCTGGAGATCACGGCGATCGACAGCACCATCGGCAACGCGGGGCCGCTCTCCGCGAAGCGCAGCGGCGAGCACCCCGGCCCGGCCGTCCTGAAGAAGGGGGCGGCGGTCTCCTTCGGCGTCAACTGCCCGCTCAACACCTCGGGCGGCTCCGGCGTCCGCATCACGGGGCTGGTGGTGACCCCGCCGGACGAGACGAAGTCGGTCACCCTCACCTGGCCGGGCGCCGCCACCCTGCCCGTCACGGACGGCAGCGGCTCCCCGGTCAAGGTCGGCCCGATCGGAAGCGCCGGCCAGGGCGGCTGACCGCCTGTGCTCGCTATTCGGCGACGGTGAACCCTTGGTCCGTGCCGTACTTGGCGCTTGTGGCCCGCCAGGCCTCCAGCCCCTGGGTCAGGGTCGTCGAGGAGACGTACGCCTTGCCGACGGTGTCGTTGAAGACGGAGTTCGCGTACACCTGGTACGGCAGGTACGACCAGCCCGCGCCGACGTCACGGGCCGCGTCGGCCAGGATCCGGTTGGCCTGCTGGCCCCCGAAGTAGGGGAACGGCGTGTCCAGGAAGGCCGACGATTCCAGGTCGGCCCGCGTGGCGGGGAAGGCGCCCTCAAAGACGCGGGCCGTGGCGCCGGCCCCCGTGGTCGCGTACTCGATGAAGGCGTAGGCCAGCGCCTTGTTCTTCGACGCCTTCGGCACGGCGAGGGAGCTGCCCCCGTTCTCCGCACCCGCCTTGGCCCCCTTGGTCCACTGCGGGAGGGGTGCCACGCGCCAGTCCCCCGACGCGGCGGGTGCACCCGAGGCGAAGTTGGCGGGCATCCAGCCGCCTGTGGACAGGGTGGCGATGCTGCCGTCCGACAGACCCTTGTACCACTCGTCGCTCCAGGAGGTGACCGGCGCGAGCAGTCGCTCGTCGATGAGCTTCTGCCAGGTACCCGTGTACCGGGCCGTGCCGGTGTCACCGAAGTCGATGCCGATCTCGGTGCCCTCCACCTTGTACGGGCGTCCGCCCGCCTGCCAGATCAGGCTGGTCGTGGCGCCGGCGTCCCCGGTGTCGTTCGTGATGTAGAGCTTCGGGTCCGCCTTGTGCAGGGCGCGCGCCGCTTCGACGTACTCGTCCCAGGTGGTGGGGACGGCGATGCCGTGCCGGTCGAAGACCTTCTTGTTGTAGAACAGCGCCATGGGGCCGGAGTCCATGGGGAGGGCGTAGATCCCCTTGCCGTACTTGACGGCGCTCCAAGGACCGGTGGTGAAGGCCTGGTCATGGGCGGATGCGCCGTAGGGGGAGAGCTCCTCCAAGGATTTGCCGATGGCGAACTGGCCGACGGCGTAGTACTCGACCTGGGCCACGTCCGGGGCTCCCGAGCCGGCTGCGACGGCGTTCTGCAGCGCGGTGTACTGCTTGTCGCCCGTGCCCGCGTTGACGAGCTCGATGTCCACCTTCGGATACTTCTTCTCGAACTCGGCGGCCACCTTCTTCAGCGTGGGCTCCCACGCCCACACCGTCACCTTGCCTCCGGCTTCGAGTGCTGACGCCACGTCCTTCGCGGAACCGCCGGCCCCCGGGTCCGGCGAACCGCAGGCGGTGGCGCCGAGAGCCAGGGCGCACGTCGCGGCGACGGCGGCGAAGATCCGGTGGCGGCTGTTCGTTCTCATCGGTGGTGCTCCTGATTCGGTGTGCGGACGAGGTGGGTCGGTACGAAGCACGGAGCCGGGCGTGTCACTCCTTGACGCTGCCGGCGGCCAGACCTGACTGCCAGTAGCGCTGGAGCAGGAGGAAGATGACGACGATCGGCGCGATGGTGAGCAGGGATCCGGTGATGATGAGGTCGAACACGGGCTCGCCGCCCGCGGTCCTGGCCTGGGCGCTCCACGCGTTGAGACCGAGAGTGAGCGGGTACCAGTCCGGATCCTTGATCATGATCAGCGGCAGGAAGTAGTTGTTCCAGGTCGCGACCATCGAGAAGAGCAGCACCGTGACGGTTCCCGGCATCAGCAGCGGCAGGGCGATCCTGAAAAAGATGCGCAGCTCGCCGGCGCCGTCGATGCGGGCGGCTTCGAGCAGTTCGGAAGGTACCGCTTCCGCGGTGAACACCCACATCAGGTAGAGCCCGAAGGGCGAGACCAGGGAGGGGACGATCACTGCCCAGGGGGTGTTGGCCAGGCCCATGCCGCTGAACATCAGGAACGTGGGGACGGCGAGGGCCGTGCCGGGGACGGCCACGGCCCCGATGACGACGGCGAACACGGCTCGGCGGCCCGGGAACTCGTACACGGCCAGTGCGTATCCGCCGAGCACGGCGAGCAGCGTCGCACCGCCCGCGCCGGCCGCGACGTACAGCAGTGTGTTCAGCGTCCAGCGGACGAAGGCGCCGTCGTCGTAGGTCAGCGTGCGGGAGATGTTGTCCCACAGCTGGAAGTCCCTGCCGAGCCACAGACCGAAGGAGTCGAGGAGGTCCTCCTGGTCCTTGGTCGCGTTGACGGCCAACCACACGAGAGGCAGCAGGGTGTACACGAGGACCAGCCCGGTGACCAGGGTCAGCGGGATGCTGGGCTTGGGGTCGATCGGGGTGTGGGGCCGTCGGCGGCGGCGCGGCGCAGCCGCGCAGGGCGGTTCGGCGGCCGGGGGCCTGCGTGATCCGGCGGTGGCGGCGCTGCTCGAGTCCGCGCCGGAGTGGGCGGTGCGCTCCCTCGTGTCCGAGGAGACACCGGCGGGGTCCGTGATCATGTGCTCAGCCCTTCCGCATGCCGCGGAGCTGGACCGCGTAGGCGATGACCGCGGTGAGGACGCCCATCACGATGGCGATGGTCGCCGCGTAGTTGTGCTGCTGCCCGGAGAAGGCCAGCGAGTACGTGTAGAGGTTCGGGGTGTAGTCGGTAGTGATCGCGTTGGGAGCGAGGTTCTGCATAATGTTGGGCTCGTTGAACAGCTGGAAGCTGCCGATGATCGAGAAGATCGTCGCGATGACCACCGCGCTGCGGATGGCCGGGAGTTTGATCGCGGTGACGATGCGCCACTCCCCGGCGCCGTCGATGGCGGCCGCCTCGTAGAGGGAGCGCGGGACCACCTTGAGGGCGGCATAGAAGATCAAGGTGTTGTAGCCGACGAACTCCCAGGTCACTACGTTGCCTATGGAGGCGAGCACCCATGAGGGCGAGAGCGGATCCGGCAGGGCCAGGCCGAACGCGTCGTTCAGGTTGCCCACCAGGCCGAACCTGGTGCCGTAGATGAACCCCCACATCAGGCTGGCCACCACGGCCGGTACGGCGTAGGGCAGGAAGACGGCCACCCTGAAGAAGGCCTTGCCGTACAGCCGGCCGCTGTCGATGGCGAGCGCGACGAGCAACGCGATCCCCAGCATGAGAGGCACCTGGACGAGCAGGAACAGCCCGACCCGGGCCGATCCCTCCCAGAACCGCGCATCGGTCAGCGCTTGGGCATAGTTGTCCGCGCCGACGAAGGAGGTGCCGCCGATGAGCCGATCGCGCATCAGGCTGAGGTAGAGCGCGTACCCGATGGGAGCCAGGAAGACGAGGGCGAACACCGCTGCGAACGGTCCGGCGAACCCCCAGCCGACGAGGGCGTTCCGACGTGCACGTGAACGGGAACGGGAGCGGGGTGGGGGGACTGCTTTTGCCGGTGACGGCAGGAGCGTCATGGTGGGTCCTTGTGTCAGTGACCTACAGGTCCGCGGCGGAGGGAAGAAATGACGGCCTCCGGGCCGGAATCGGCCTCATGGGCAGGACCTGATGAGAATGTTTACGTAACCATCGGTTACGCGATGGTGGCACTCCCACCTGGGAGCGTCAAGCACCTTGCGCCCGCCGGCGGAAAAATGAGCCACCGCACGACGATGTCCGCCGGGCGAGGCGTTTTCACGACCAGTCGGCCACAGGCGCCCCGCCCAACCCGGGGCGCCACACGTGGGGTTGGGCCGAGGGACCCCCAGCCGGGCCGCTTGGACGATTCGCGCCCGACTGCTTGACAGGCCCCGACGCGGCTCCCAGACTCGCAGCCAGCCGAGTGTTTACGTAAACATCACAGAGCTGGAACACCGGCTTCACCGGGGCCGGCGTCACCGCGGTTCCCGAGCCGTGGGCGCACCCGCCCGCGCACGCCCCTCCACCCGCCAGCCGTCACGAGGTACCCATGCGACGTCACCCCCCTTACCCGGCAGCCCTGTTCGCCGTGGTGGCCGCCCTCTTCGCGAGCCTCCTCGGCGGTCTCGGCACCGCCGCGGCCTCCTCCTCCCCCGTCACCGTCGTCAACGCGACGCAATTCACCGATCCCGCCGGCCGGCCCGTCCACGCCCATGGCGGAGGGGTCGTCAAGGTGGACGAGTACTACTACTGGTTCGGAGAGGACCGGAACCCCGACAACAGCTTCCGGTACGTCTCCGCCTACCGCTCCACCGACCTCAAGACGTGGGAGTTCCGCGGCCACGTCCTGTCCCAGGCCACCGACCCGGAGCTGGCCACCGCCAACATCGAGCGCCCCAAGGTGATGTACAACCGCGCCACCGGACAGTTCGTCATGTGGATGCACAAGGAGGGCAGCGCCACCGACTACAGCGAGGCCCGTGCAGCGGTGGCCGTGTCCTCCACGGTCGACGGCGAATACTCCTGGCGCGGGAGCTTCCGGCCGCTGGGACACATGTCCCGGGACATCACCACCTTCGTGGACGCCGACGGCACCGGCTACATGGTCTCCGCCGCCAACGAGAACGCGGACCTGCACGTCTACCGGCTCACCGCGGACTACACCGGCGTCGAGACCCTGGTGCAGACGTTGTGGGCCGGACAGTCGCGCGAGGCTCCGGCCCTGTTCAAGCGCGACGGCGTCTACTTCCTGGTGACGTCCGGCGCCACCGGCTGGTCCCCCAACCAGCAGAAGTACGGCACGGCGGACAGCATCACCGGCGCCTGGAGCTCGCTGCGGGACCTGGGCGACGGCAGGGCCTACGGCTCCCAGACGGCCTTCGTGCTGCCCGTGGAGGGCGCGTCCGGTACCACCACCCACCTGTACATGGGCGACCGCTGGGGCAACTCGACGGGCGGCACGGTCAACGATTCGCAGTACGTCTGGCTCCCCTTGAGGTTCCCGACCAGGACCACCCTGTCCATGGACTACTACCCTCAGATCATCATCTCCACGGAAGCCGGCACCGTGCGGGGAACCGGGGACTGGGACACCCTGACCGCCGCGCACAGCGGCAAGTGCGCCGACGCCGCGGACTGGTCGGTGGCCGAAGGCGCCGCGCTGGTCCAGTGGCCCTGCACGGCGGGGAGCGTCAACCAGCAGGTGTGGTTCCAGGGCGTGGGAGACGGCACGGTGCGGATCATGCTCCGCCACAGCGGGAAGTGTCTCGCGGTCCGGGACGCGTCCCCCGATGACGGCGCCCCCGTCGTCCAGGCCACCTGCGGCGACGCGCCCGGACAGAAGTGGAAGACGGCCCAGGCGGGCCCGACCGGCATGCGGCTCGTCGCCCGGCACAGCGGCAAGTGCGTCGATGTCGCCAACCACTCCTGGGCCGACGGCGCACGGCTCGTCCAGTGGACGTGCAACGGCGGCGACAACCAGAAGTGGCGGCGCGCGGCCGTCTGACCCGTCGTGCCTGCGCCCCGGCGCCGGTGGGGCCGTGTGAACCCACGTCGTGGGTTCACACGGCCCCGCACGGCCGCCCGGGTCGTCAGTCAGTCCTCTACGGGGCCGAGGTCGGGCGCGTCCCGGAAGGCCACCCTTCGCCGGCGTCCGGGTGCGTGCAGTTCGAGTACGACGATGTCGTTCGCGCCCCTGCGCAGCACCGGGCCGGGTACGTACAGCGAGCGCTGGGGGCCGCGGGACCAGTACCGGCCGAGGGCGAAGCCGTTGACCCAGACGCTGCCCTTCGTCCAGCCGTCGAGGTGGAGGAAGGTGTCGGCCGTCCGATCCGCGTCGAAGGTGCCGCGGTAGAAGGCCGGCCCGGTCGGCGTGGCCGGGCCGCTGGCCGGCCCGGCGCCGAACGGAAGGTCCCCGAGCGCGGTGAGCGGCAGCGGGCGGCTGGTCCATCCGTCGAGGGGGGACCCGTTCAGCAGAACGCCGCCGAGCAGCCCCTTGCGGTCGTGGATGCCCTGGCCGTAGTTCACGCGCCCCTGGTTCTCGACGAGGACGCTCAAGGCGGTGCCCGGCCGCGGGACCGCGAAAGTGAGGGAGTGCTCGTGGCCCTCCCGCTCCAGCACCCCCACGGGCTGGCCGTCGAGGAAGACCTGGGCGCGGTCGCGCACCTGCTCCAGTTCGAGCAGGGCGGGCCCGGCGTCCGGCAGCTCCGCCTCGTACAGCACGAAGCCGTAGTCCTGTCCGAGTTCCTCCATCGTCAGCGGACGGCGCGAGGCGACGGCGTCCCCGAGGACCGGCGCGGCGTCCAGCAGGCCGACGCTCTCGGTCAGCTCCACCGTCTCCAGGCTGAACTTCGCGGCACGTGCGGGCGGGAACTCCGCCGGGACCGGGGCGTACTTGGCGATGACCTTGCGGAAGGCGGCGAACTTCTCGGTCGGGTCGCCGGCCTCGTCGAGGGGGGCGTCGTAGTCGTAGGAGGTGACGGTCGGCCGGTAGGTGTGCTTGTCGTTGGCGCCGTTCATGAAGCCGAAGTTCGTGCCGCCGTGGAACATGTAGAAGTTCACGGAAGCCCCCGTCGCGAGCAGCTCGTCGAGCTCCTGGGACGCCTGCTCCGCACCGCGGACGACATGGTTTGCGCCCCATCGGTCGAACCAGCCGATCCAGAACTCCGTGCAGAGCAACGGCCCGGACGGCCGGGCGGTCCGCAGGGTCGCGAGGTGTGCCGCCGAACGGCTGCCGAAGTTCGCGGTGGCGAGCACTCCCGGCAGGGCGCCTCGTTCCAGGTCGGCCGGCTGGTCACAGGTGAAGAGCGGCACGTCGACGCCGTGGCGGTGCAGGGAGTCGGCGAGGTGCTCCAGGTAGGCGGTGTCGTCGCCGTACGCCCCGTACTCGTTCTCCACCTGTACGGCGAGCACCGGCCCGCCCCGGGTGGCGAGCCGGTCGTGCAGCGGGGGCAGGAGCCGGCCGAAGTAGTCGTCGACCGCGGCGAGGAACCGCGGGTCGCGGCTGCGGAGCCGCATGGACGGATCGGCCAGGAGCCACGAGGGCAGGCCGCCCCCCTCCCATTCCGCGCAGATGTAGGGGCCGGGCCGCAGGAGTACGTGCAGCCCCTCGGCGGCGGCGAGGTCGAGGAACCGGCGCAGGTCGAGGCCGCCGTCCATGCGGAACTCGTCGGGCCGCGGCTGGTGGAGGTTCCACGGTACGTACGTCTCCACCGTGTTGAGCCCCATGAGACGGGCCTTGTGCAGCCGGTCGCGCCAGAGGTCGGGATGGACGCGGAAGTAGTGCAGTCCGCCCGAGAGGATGCGGAAGGGATCGCCGTCTTGCCGGAATCCGTCGTCTTCGATCTGGAGAAGGGGCATGCGCGTGCTCCTCAACTGAGCAGGGATGCGCGGATCGCGCCGTAGGACTGTCGCCCTGAATGTTTGCGTAAACATTGATGACATGGCAAGTGCCCTCTCGCGTCTGCCGATCGGGGCTACGGCCGAGTGGCGCCCAGGAGCAGCTGTCCCACCGAATCCCTCAGGACGGAGCACGCCTCGGGGTCGAGGCCGTCGTCGGAGACGAAGTAGTCGATCTCCGAGAGCGCGATGAAACGGCTGAGACCCACCACACCCCATTTGGTGTGGTCCGCGACCACGGCCACCTGAGTGGCGCAGTCGATCAGCGCGCGGTTGGTCTCGGCTTCCGCGAGGTTCGGAGTGGTCGCGCCGGCGCGTTCGGACACGCCATGGGCGCCGATGATGAGCAGGTCCACCTGGAGGGAGCGGATCGCCTGGTCCGCGAGAGGTCCGACGAGAGAAGCCGATTTGGTGGGGGTGCCACCGGTCAGGAGCAGCGTGGGACCCGCGGGGCCGAGCTCGGCCCCGGTGGGCCGCAGCAGCTGGGCGACCGGCAGGGAGTTGGTCACCACCGTCAGACCCGCGACGTCCCGGAGCCGGGCGGCCACCGCGTAGGACGTCGTCCCGCCGGAGATGGCGACGACACTGCCCGGTTTCACGAGGGCGGAGGCCGCCTCGGCCACCGCCGACTTGGCCCGCGACTCCAGACCGGCTTTCGTTTCGAAGGGTGGTTCCTCTCCCGTGGTGACGGAGGCGCTGATGGCGCCCCCGTGCACCTTCGACAGGGAACCGGTGCGGGCGAGTACGTCGAGATCGCGGCGAATGGTCATGTCCGAGACGCCCAGCTGTTCCACGAGATCGGCCACCCGCACGGCGCCGTCGCGGCGCACGATGTCGAGGATGAGAGCCCTCCGCTGGGGTGCGAGGCGTGCTGACTCGGTCACGATCTCGTCCCCGTTCCTCTGCGCCGTCCGCGTGGCCGTCCGTGCGACCGTCCGTGTGCGCCGTCCGTGTGCGCCGTCAAAGTCACACGGCATTCCTCACAAACGAACAGTCTACGTCGCAGGCCTTCGAACTCAGCGCGTTCTCATGCGATGCGCCGGGCGCCGGCGGCCGGGGAGACCGGGAACAGGTGCGGAGCCTGGTACCCGGCCGCACGGAACGCGGTGGTGACGGCGGCGCCGATCACCTCCACCCGGCCCTCCTCGGCCAGCACGATGACGGACCCGCCGAAACCGCCACCGGTCATGCGCGCCCCGAGGGCTCCGTGCGCCAGGGCAGTGTCCACCACGAGGTCGCTCTCCGCACAGGAGATCCGGAAGTCGTCGCGCAGCGAGGCGTGGCCGTCCACGAGAACCGGCCCCAACGCCGCCAGGTGCCCGGCCCGAAGGTGCGAGACGGCCTCGGTGACCCGTGCGTTCTCCGTCACCACGTGCCGGACCAGGGGCACCAGGTGGGCGGGGAGCGCCCTCTCCGCCCGGGGCAGGTCCGCGGGAGTGAGGTCGCGCAGCGCCGACAGCCCGAGCAGACGGGCGGCCCGCTCGCACCCGGCCCGCAGGGCCGCGTACGCGCCGTCCCCGAGGTCGTGCTTCACACGGGTGTCGACGACCAGCAGGCTCATCCCCTGCGCCTGCGGGGCGAACGGGACCTGCTCGTGGGCGCCGGCGCGGATGTCGAGATGCAGGGCCGCACCCGCGGTGCAACAGGCGGAGGCCAACTGGTCCATGGCCCCGCACGGCACGCCGGCGAAGCCGTTCTCCGCACGCTGGCCGATCAGGGCGAGGGCGGGTGCGCTCAGATTCAACCCGTACAGGTCGTTGTAGGCGAAGGCGACCGCGCACTCCAGCGCGGCGGAGGACGATAGGCCCGCGCCGGCGGGCACGGTGCTGTCGATGTGGAGGTCGGCGCCCCCGAGCCGGTGCCCGGCCTCGCGCAGCGCCCAGACGACCCCCGCCGGATAGGCGCCCCATGTGGTGACGGCTCCGGGGGTGAGTTGGGCGACGTGGAAGTCGATGACCGGGCCGTCCCCCTGGGCGCTGTGCAGCCGCAACCGGCCGTCCTGTCGCCGCCGCGCCGCGACCAGGGTGTGCTGGGGGATGGCGATGGGCAGCGCGAAGCCGTCGTTGTAGTCGGTGTGCTCGCCGATCAGGTTGACCCGGCCGGGCGCTGCCCAGACCCCCTCCGGGTAGGCGCCGTAGACGCGCCGGAAGGCTTCCTTCATGCGGTCACCTCGCGTGCGAAGGCCCAGGCGTCGGCCACGATGGAGTCCAGGTCGGTGCGGCGGGGCCGCCAGCCCAGGCGCTCGCGCGCGCGGACCGCGGACGCGACCAGTACCGCGGGGTCGCCGGGACTGGCTGCCTCCGGGGCCGGCAGGTGGGCCTCGGCGAGGTCGGCGACGTGGATGTAGTCGCGTACGCAGGTGCCGTCGCGCGTGGGGTAGTCGTCGCCGTGGACGTCGATGTTGTCGATGTAGGGGCGTCGCCCCAGGGCCACTTGGAGAGTGAGCGGGATGAGGTGCGACTCGGGTTCGGTGACGAGGTAACTGCTCATGACGCGACCTCGCGGAGCCGCCGGGCCGCGTCTTCCGGGGCGATGTCGTTGACGAAGGAGTCCATGCCGGATTCGACCCCGGCGAGGAACTTGAGCTTGCCCGCCGACCGGCGGACCGTGAACAGCTCCAGGTGCAGCGCCAGTTCCTGCCCACCGGTCTTCGGCGCCTGGTGCCAGGCGGAGATGTAGGGCGTCGGGGCGACTTGCGCGGCCTCCCCTTCTTGTGGGAACAGCCGGTCGAACCTGCGCAGCAGCTCCAGGTACATCCGGGGGAACTCGGTGCGTTCGGCCTGCGCAAGGTGGGTGAGGTCGGGGACGCGGCGATGGGGGTAGAGGTGCACCTCGTACGGCCAGCGGGCGGCATACGGGACGAACGCCGTCCAGTGCTCCCCCGCCAGGACCACGCGCGACGTGGCGGCCCGGGCCTCGACCAGCAGGTCTTCGAAGAGGTTCCCGCCGGTGACGGACCGGTGCGTGTCGGCGACGGCGATCATCTTGGCGGTCCGCGGCGGGACGAAGGGAAAGGCGTAGACCTGCCCGTGCGGGTGCGCGAGGGTGACGCCGATCTCCGCGCCGCGGTTCTCGAAGCAGTACACCTGCTCGATGCCGGGAAGGGCCGACAGCCGCTCGGTGCGGTCCGTCCAGGCGTCGAGTACGAGCCGGGCGCGGTCCTCGGTCAGATCGGCGAAGCTCGCTCCGTGCTCGGGCGTGAAGCACACGACTTCGCAGCGCCCGACGCGCCCCGCCAGGGAGGGGAAGCGGTTCTCGAACACGGCCACGTCGTAGTCCGCCGCCGGAATCTCGCTGTGGCGCCCGTTCCCGGAGGGGCACAGGGGACACGCGTCGGTCGGCGGATGGTGGACGCGTCCCTGCCGGTGCGAGGCGATCGTGACCCAGTCGCCGGTCGCCAGGTCCAGGCGCAGCTCCGGGTGACTGTCGACGGGCTCCGGGGCACGCCGGTCGACCGTGTCGCGCTCTGCGCTCTCGTCGAGGTCGTAGTAGATCAGCTCGCGGCCGTCCGCGAGCTTCGTCCTGGTTCTCTTCACGGAAACGTGCCCGTCTCTCGGAGTACGGTACGGCGCTATGGCGGGCCATACGCCAACAAGAGTAAACAGAAAGCAACTGAAGTCAACGTTTGCTCCTGTCGGGTGCGCGACCCGCCCCGGCTTCCCTCCGGGCGCGGGCCCGACGAGGACACGGCCGAAGCCGTTGATCGCCATGAACGGAAACTTCTGGGAGAGGGACTCGAAGTCATACGAAACGGAATCAGCGGCGACCGCCGGTTCACAGAGGGGAACTGGGCGGACCCGGCCCGATAGGGGCAGCACGGAGACGGCCTTCCGGTACTGCGCCCTCAGGCGCTCGCCCGGCGGCTGAAGCCGCCCCGGCGACGATGCCGATATGCGACCAAGAGGTGTCGGCGAATGCGTTGCACCGCCGCCCCACGCTTCAAGAGGCGTGGGGCGTAATCCATTTCGGAGCGGATTTTCGCCCGCCACAATTACTTGCATCGAGCACAGAAATGCCGATTTGGTTCTGAAAGATTTCGGGGCGCCGGCGCGCCGCTTTCCCTCACGCCCCCTGGGTGTCCGCCAGGATCAGCCGGCCGACCTGCTCGCCGAGGACGGTGCGTGCCTGCTCGGCGAGTCCGTCGTCGGATACGAAGTAGTCGATCTCGGACAGGCCGGCGAACCGGCTCAGCCCGACAACGCCCCACTTGCTGTGATCGGCCACAACGGCCACCCGGGTCGCGGCGGAGATCAGGGTGCGGTTGGTCTCCGCCTCCGCGAGGTTCGGAGTGGTCACCCCGGCCCGCTCGGAAACGCCGTGCGCGCCGACGATGAGGAGGTCGACCTGGAGGGAGCGGATCGCCTGGTCCGCCAACGGCCCGACCAGGGAGGCGGACTTGGTGGGGGCGCCGCCCGTGACCAGCAGGGTCGGGGCTGCGGAGCCGTCCTCGGTCCCGAACGACCGCAGCAGCTCCGCGACGGGCAGGGAATTGGTCACCACGGTCAGGCCGGCGATGTCGCGCAGCCGGTGGGCGACGGCGTACGTGGTCGTCCCGCCGGAGATCGCCACGACGCTTCCGGGCTGCACCAGTTGGGCGGCCGCTTCGGCGACCGCGGCCTTGGCCGCCGACTTGAGGGTGGACTTGGTCTCGAACCCGGGCTCGTCGCCCGTGGTGCCGGAGGTGCTCACCGCCCCGCCGTGCACCTTCTCGACCGACCCGGCCCTCGCGAGCACGTCCAGGTCTCGGCGGATGGTCATGTCGGACACCCCGAGCTGCTCGACGAGCGCGGCAACGCGCACCGCTCCCTTGCGGCGCACGGTATCGAGGATCACTTCTCGCCGCTGGGCCGCCAGCGGTGCCGACTCCGTCACAGTCCCACCCGTTGCTCTCTAGCGAATTCCAGACGGAGATCAATTGTACACTGCACCCAATAAGCGTGGGCAAGGGGTACGCAAGGCCTGATCCGCCGAACTTTCGTACCGAAGGCCGGATTTACCGGGATGCGTATCCCATTGACCAGCCCCGGTGGCCGTCCCCACTCATTTGTCCGCGCGAGCACCTATGACGAATAGCGGCGGCGTGTGCCGAAAGCCCTTGCTCCCCTCACTACCATCGCGCCCGCCGTGTCAGTGGGGCAGTCCCACGGCCCGTTCGCCGCTGCGGCGTTGCTGGATGACGACGGCGGCGACGAGGAGGGCGCCCTGGGCCACGTTCTGCCAGAAGGTGTTGATGCCCTCGACGGTCAGTCCGTTCTCCAGCGCGCCGAGCAGCGCCACGGCCAGGAGCGTGCCGCCGATGCCGCCCTTGCCGCCCTTGAGCGCACAGCCACCCAGCGCCGCCGCCGTGATCGCCTTGAGTTCGAGGCCTTCGCTTCCCGAGACGGGCTGCCCCGAGCCGGTCCGCGCGGTCAGCAGGATGCCCGCGACCGCCGCGACCACTCCGATGAGCGCGTACACGGCCACCAGGTACTTGTTGATGTTGATACCCGCCAGGCGCGCCGCGGTGTCGTTGCCGCCGATCGCGTAGACGTTGCGGCCGATGTCCGTGTACTTCAGCATGACGTGCACCGCCAGCGCCACGACGACCAGGATCCAGATCATCACCGGTACCCCGGCGATCTTCCCCCGGCCGAGGAACACGAAGAGGGGATCGTTGAGGACGTAGCCCTGCGCGCGGCCGTGGGAGACGAGCTGGGCCACGCCCTTGTAGGCGGCCAGGCCCGCGAGCGTCGCGATGGTGGGGTTGACTCGGCCGTAGACGATGGCGACGCCGTTGACCACGCCGACGAGGATGCCTATGCCGATCGCGGCGGCCATACCGAGGTAGGGGTTGGATCCGTTGGACGTGAAGACCATGGCGCTCACGACGGACGCCAAGCCGGCCTGCGAGCCGACGGATATGTCGAGGCCACCGCAGATGATCACGACTGTCTGGACGATGGCGAGCAGCCCCGTGATCGTCACCGCCTCACCGATGACCTGGATGTTGGCGAGGCTGAGGTAGTTGTCGTTGAGGAACCCGAACAGGGCCAGGACGAGGACGAGGGCGCCGATCAGGCTGAGGTTCTGCCCGCCGAGGGAGGAGAGCAGGGCTCCTGCGGTCTTCCGCGCCGGAGCGGGCAGGTTCTCGGTGGTGGCCGGCGTCTGGGTGGTGGTCATCGAGCGTCTCCATCGGCGGAGTCGGTGAGCGTTCGGTCTGATGCGACGGGGGCGAGGTCGTCTGCCATGGCGAGGTTGAGGATGGCTTCCTCGGTGGCTTGCGACCGGCCCAGTTCGCCTGTGATGCGCCCGTTCTGCATCACGACGATCCGGTCGGCGAGGCCCAGGACCTCGGGGAGTTCGGAGGAGATCACCAGCAGGGCGACCCCCTCCCGGGCGAGGTCGGCGATGATGCGGTAGATCTCGGCCTTGGCGCCGATGTCGATCCCGCGCGTCGGTTCGTCCAGGATCAGGACCTTGGGCTTGCGCAGCAGCCAGCGGGCGAGCACGACCTTCTGCTGGTTGCCGCCCGACAGTTTGCGCACTTCGTGCTCGATCGAGGGGGTGCGCACCCGGAGCCTGTCGGAGAAGTCCTGCGCCACCGCCCTCTCCTGGCGGCTCCGGACGAAGCGCCAGCGGCGCAGCCGGTCCAGGCTCACCAGGGAGGTGTTGTCCCGGATGGAGCGGTGGAGGAACAGCGCCTGGGCCTTGCGTTCCTCGGGGGCGAATCCGATGCTCGCGCGGATGGCGTCCCTGGGGCTGCGCAGATGCAGGGGACGGCCGTTGACGGAGACACGACCCGATCGGATGGGCCGGTCGCCGGCGAGGGCGAGGGCCAGCTCGGACCGTCCGGCACCCATGAGTCCGGCCAGGGCGACCACTTCTCCGGCACGGACGTGGAGGTCGATACCGCTGACGTCGTCCGTGGTGACGCCCTCCAGCTGGAGGACCACCTCGTCGCGGACGGCCTCCTGTCGTACGAACAGGGAGGACAGATCACGGCCCACCATCAGGCGGACGACCTCCCCCTCGTTGGTGTCGCGGGCTTCCAGCACGCCGGCGACCGTGCCGTCGCGCAGGACGGCGATGCGGTCGGCGAGGCGGAAGATCTCCTTCATGCGGTGGGAGACGTAGATGACGGCGATGCCCTGGTCCCGGAGCCGGTCGATCAGGCCGAAGAGCGCTTCGACCTCGTTCTCGGAGAGGGAGGAGGTGGGCTCGTCGAAGGCCATGACCTTGGCGTCACCGGTCAGCGCCCGCAGGATCTCCACCAACTGGCGTTGTGCGGGAGTGAGTTCGGATCCCAGCTGATCGGGGTGGATGACCTTCTCGAAGCCGAGCCGGGCCAGGTCCGCGGTGATGCGGCGGCGCAGCTCTGCCCGGTCGAGGCGGCGCAGGGCGGTGCGCGGCAGGGCCCCCGCGTACACGTTCTCGGCGACCGAGACGTGCGGGATGATCTCGGGCTCCTGCGGGATGATGCGGATCCCGGCCTTGTGGGCGTCGTGCGGTGACGACAGGGTCCGCGGACGCCCGTCCCAGAGGATGCTCCCCTCGGTGGGCTGATGGTCACCGGTGAGGATCTTCAGCAGGGTCGACTTGCCCGCGCCGTTCTCCCCCATGAGGGCGGTCACTCGGCCCCGGGGGAAGGTGAGCGTGACGCCGCTGAGCGCCTGCACCGCGCCGAACCGTTTGGTGATGTTCTCGACGGAGATCTCTTCGCCGGGATCCTGGGCGGGGGCGGGTGGCTCTGTGCCGGCTGTGGTCATGGGGGCCTCGCAAGCTGGGGTTACGTGGGGCGTTCGCGCCGGCGACGCTGCTGGTCGGCGGTGGTGGTCTGGACGGGTGGCGGGTACGGCCGCCGCTGCGGGCGGCCGCACCCGGCCTGGCCGGCGGGCTCGGGCTCAGCCGCAGGTGACGCCCGCGTCCTTCCAGGTGGAGGGGTCGACCATCTTGGTCGGGGCGAAGGCTTCCTTGGGGAAGTCCTTGCCGTTCTTGAGCTTGTCGTACATCGTCTGCACCGCCAGGGCGCCGACGTCCTTGCCGTTGATGAAGAGCGCGGCCTTCATCCCGGACGGCTTGCCGGAACTCCAGTTCTTGCAGGCGAGGTAGGCGCCGAGGCCGACGCCGATCACGTCGTCGGCCTTGAAGCCGGCGTTCTCCAGGGCGGTGACACCGCCCTGGACGTTCTCGTCGTTGCACCCCCAGACCACCCAGTGCTTCACGGAGGCGTTGGCGGTGATCGTCGCGGCGATCTTGTCCTGCGCGCCCGTCGGGGAGTTGTCCGTCGGCACGTCGATGTTCTGCACCGGCGCGCCCGCGGCCTCCGCGAACGCCTTCTTCGAGGCGTTGACACGGTCGGTGCAGACGGTGACGTCCTGCTTCCAGGCCGATATCGTCCGCGTCTCCGCCGGGTTCCAGCCGGCCTTCTTGAATTCCTCGGCGGCCCGCTTGCCGACCTCGCCGCCCATCTGCTCGCCGCTGAACCCGATGCGGGGCACCAGGGCATCGCCGCCGCAGGCGGAGGGGTCCGGGCCGGTGCTGCAGATCTGGTCGTCCGACGTCAGGAGCGCCACCTTGCCGGTCTTCGCCAGCTGTACGACCTGCGGGCCCACGGCCGGATCGGGAACGACCACGATCAGCCCGTTGCTCTTCTGCGAGATGGCCGCCTGAGCCTCGCTCACCGTCTTGTTCGCGTCGTTGCCCAGGTTCACCACCTTCAGGTCGATCCCGAGCTCACTCGCTTTCGCCTTCGCGCCGGCGGCCTCGCCGATGAAGTACTCCTGGTCGCCCTGCTTCTGCAGATAGGTCAGGGAGATCTTCCCTTCGACCTTCCCCACGTCCGCGGTCCCGCCCGTCGTCTCCTGGCCACTGGAACACGAGGACAGGACGAGCATCGTGGCCAGGCCCAGGGCCGCGGCCGCTACCGGACGGCGGTGGTGGTGGTGAGTGAGCATGTCGATCCCTTTGCTTGGACGGGTCGCTCCGGGCGACCAGTGGGGCACGTGCGATGGGGTGGGGTTCGGGGCCGGCCGTCGTCGTGATCGCCGCCCGGGGCTGCGGACCTCCTCACTGGGGGAATCCGCCACAGTCGGCCGTTTTCAAACTTGATGCAACAGAGAAAATCGCTGTTTCCGCCATAAGTCAACAGCGTGAAGCGGGGGTTTCGGATTGATGCGCCCCCGTGACCTCCCGGGATGCCGTAGAGCCGCAAGACCGCCCCTGCGGCTGCCATCGGGGGTGACGCCGTCGAAATCGCAGGACGGGCACCCGTATGGAACCGGACGCCGCGGGCGCCGCCACCGACACATCCAAGGCTGTTGTTTTCCTTCGGAACATGTCTGAATCTGTTTGACTAGCGGCGCGAGAGTGCCTGCCCGGTGGGCTCGTTCCAGCGCTGCTCGGCCGCCGGGCCCCTGCGGCCGAAGGGACGGGTGCTCCGGGTCCGCCGCTCCCGGAGGTCGTTCCCCTCGGCCCTGCCGAACGCCGAGCACGACCAGATGCCCACGCCGTCCCCTGCGGACCGGTGAGGGCCTGGCCGGTCCATTGGGCGGGCGGCAGCAGCCCCCCTCCTCCCCGTCACCATTCGGCGAGGGAGCCGTCGGCCCGTCGCCACACCGGGTTGCGCCACCGATGGCCCGTCTCGGCGGCGCGTTCGACGGCCTTCTCGTCGACGTCGATGCCCAGTCCGGGTGCGGTGAGCAGGGCGACGTGGCCGTCCTCGTAACGGAAGACGGACCGGTCGGTGAGGTAGTCCAGCAGGTCCGACCCGGCGTTGTAGTGGATCCCGAGGCTCTGCTCCTGGATCAGCAGGTTGGGTGTGGCGAAGCCGACCTGGAGGCAGGCGGCCAGCGCGATCGGGCCGAGCGGGCAGTGCGGCGCGAGGGAGACGTCGTGGGCCTCCGCCATCGCCGCGATGCGCCGCACCTCCGAGATCCCGCCGGCGTGCGAGAGGTCGGGCTGGGCCACGGCGATCCCCTGCTGGAGCACCGTCTTGAAGTCCCACCGGGAGTAGAGCCGTTCTCCGGTGGCGATGGGGATGCTGGTGGAGCGCACGATCTCGCCGATGTGGGCGCTCATCTCGGGGACCACCGGTTCCTCGACGAAGAACGGCAGGTACGGCTCCAGGAGGGGAAGCACCCGCCGTGCCATGGGGAGGGTGAGGCGGCCGTGGAAGTCCACGGCGATGTCGAAGCCGTCGCCGACCTCCGAGCGGACGCTCTCCACCCGTTCGACGATGTCGCGGACGGCCCGCGGCGTGTCGATCAGTTCCAGCTGGGGCGAGGCGTTCATCTTGACGGCCGTGAAGCCCTCGGCCTTGCGGGCGGCTGCCTGCTGGGCGACGTCGGTCGGCCGGTCGCCGCCGATCCAGCTGTACACCCGTGCCCGGTCCCGGACGTTGCCGCCGAGCAGCTGCCACACCGGCACGCCCAGCGCCTTGCCCGCGATGTCCCACAGTGCCTGGTCGATGCCCGCGACCGCGCTGGACAGGACGGGGCCGCCGCGGTAGAAGCCACCCTTGGTGAGGACCTGCCAGTGGTCCTCGATGCGCATCGGGTCCTGGCCCACGAGGTAGTCGGACAGTTCCTCGACGGCCGCGGCGACAGTGTGCGCACGGCCCTCGACGACCGGTTCGCCCCAGCCGGTGATGCCCTCGTCGGTGTCCACGCGCAGAAAGCACCAGCGGGGGGCGACGAGGTGGGTCCTCAGGGATGTGATCTTCACTTGGACTCCTTCTTCACGGTCCAGCCGCCGTCCACGGTCAGGTTCGTGCCGGTGATGTACGAGGCGTCGTCGGACGCGAGGAAGGCGACGGCGGCCGCTACCTCGTCGGGGTGGCCCAGCCGTCCGAGCGCTGTGGCACGTGCAGAGAGCAGACGGCCCTCCTCGTCCACGTCCTGCCAGTTCTCGGTGAGGATGGGGCCGGGCAGCACGGAGTTGAACCGCACGTCCGGTCCGTACTCGACCGCGAGCTGGCGGACGAGCGCGCACATGCCTCCCTTCGCCGCGGCGTAGGCGGGGTACCCCGGCAGGCTGCACAGCGCGTGCACGCTGGACGTGGCGACGAAGGAGCCGCGGGCGGCGCGCAGGTCGTCGAGGAAGGTCCGTACGGCCAGGTAGGGCGCCTTGAGGTTGACGGCCATGTCACGGTCCCAGTCGCTGCCGGGCAGTTCGTGGGCGGGCGCGGGCGTGTGCGTGAAGGCGTTGCTGTGCACGATGGCCACCGGGCCGAACAGCGTGTGCGTGCGCTCTTTCAGGCCGCGCCACTCCTGTTCGGAAGAGACGTCGCACGGCACGAACTCCGCGCGGCCGCCCTCGTCGCGGATCTTCCGCGCGAGTGCGGTGCCCGCCGCCTCGTCTATGTCGGCGAGGACGACGGCAGCCCCTTCGGCGGCCAGACGTACGGCGCTGGCTGCGCCGATGCCGGACGAGGCGCCGGTGACGACGGCGGTCCGCCCTGTGAATCGGTTCATGGCTGGTCTTTCGTGGGTGGAGTGGTGGTGGGGTGGAGCGGGGTGAGGGTGGAGTGGGCGGGGGGGTCGCCGGGACTGACCGGTCAGCGGGTGACGTCCGCTCCCTGGAGGAGGCCCAGTTCGGCGCGCCGGGGCAGGCCCTCCCAGTCGCCGGACGCGGCCACCGCGAAGGCCCCGCACGTCGCGGCGAGCAGGAGCCGGCCCGGGAGGGGAGTGCCGTCGAGGAGTCCGGCGAGGTATCCGGCGACGAAGGCGTCGCCTGCGCCGATCGGATCCACCAGGGTGACCGGCACGACGTCCTGGACGGCCTCGGCGCCGCGCCTGACGGCGACGGCACCCCTGGCGCCGAGTTTCAGTACGGCTTCGCGCGGGCCGAGGTCGAGCAGGGTCCGCGCCATGGTGGCGGGTTCGGCCTCGGGGACGGCCAGCGAGGCCTCGTCGGGACCGGCGAAGACGATGTCCGCGCGGGTGACGAGGTCGGCCAGTTCGGCCGCTGCCTCCTCCCGGGTCCACAGCCGGGCCCGGTAGTTGAGGTCCAGGCTGACGGTGACGCCGGCGGCTCGGGCGAGGTCGACGGCCCGCCGTACGGCGGCCCGCGGCCCGTCGCCGAGGGCGGGGGTGATGCCGGTGACGTGGAGGACCCGGGCCCGGGCGACGAGTTCCGGGTCGACGTCGGCGGGAGTGAGGCGTGATCCGGCGAGCCCGCGACGGTAGTAGGTGACGCGGGTGTGGTCGGGCGTGCGGCGTTCGCGCAGCATGAGTCCGGTCGGTGCGGTGTCGTCGACGCGTGCCCGGGTGACGTCGACGGCCTCACCGCGCAGTCCGTCGAGGATCATCGTGCCGGCGCTGTCGGCCCCGACCCGTCCGGTCCAGGACGCCGGGTGGCCGAGGCGGCTGACGCCGATGGCGACCGTGGCCTCGGCTCCCGCGAACCCCAGGCGGAGCGAGGTGCCGGAGGCGAGCGGGCCGGGCCGGTCGGCGGCCAGGACGGCCATGGCTTCCCCGAGGGTGACGAGCGCGGTCATGAGCGGATGCCGTCCAGCAGTGTGGCGGCGCGCTCCCGGAGCGCATCCAGGTCACCGCCCTCGCAGGCGTCTGCGATCAGCGGGCTGCCCATGCCCAGGGCGCGCGCGCCCGCTGCGAGATAGGCGGGCGCCTGGTCGAGGCCGATGCCTCCGGTGGGGATGAGCGGTACGTGCGGCAGGGGCGCCCGGACGGCCCGCAGGTACTCCGGACCTCCGGCCGAGGCGGGGAAGAGCTTGACCATGGTGGCGCCCTCCCGCCACGCCGCCACGATCTCGCTCGGTGTCAGGGCGCCGGGGAGCACCGGGACGCCGAGGCGGCGGGCCTCCCTGATGACGTCCAGGCAGGTGGCCGGCGTGATGAGGTAGGTGGCCCCGGCTTCCACGGCGCGCATCGCGTCGGCCGGGGTCATCACGGTGCCCGCGCCGAGGGCGGTACCGGCCGGCTTGGACTCGGCGTACTCGCGCAACGCGTGCAGGACTCCCGGTGTGGTGAGGGTGAACTCCACGGCCCGGATGCCCGCTTCGTGGAGGGCGTCGGCGGTGGCGGCGAAGTGGCGGGGCGATCGGGAACGCAGGATCGCTATCACGGGGGCGGCGGCGAGTGCGGGGACCAGGTCGGTCGTCATGCGGAACCTCGGGGGTCGTATGAGGTGGTGGAGGACCCGGGCAACTGCGCCGGGTCGTCGGCGAAGGGCGGGACCGGCAAGCCGGTGGCACCGGGTCGGCAGATGAAGAGCCGGCCGGCGTGCGGCTCCGCCGCGAGCTGCTCGGCCGTCAGACCGTCGGCCGCGGTGGTGATCATCAGGAGATCCAGGTCCGGGCCCGCGAAGGCGCAGCTGGACACCTGTGAGGCGGGGACCGTCACGACGGCGTGGAGTGCGCCGTCGGGGATGTAGGCCCTGACCTGCCCGGCTCCCCACACCGCCACCCAGACCCGGCCCTCGGTGTCGACGGCCAGGCCGTCCGGCACGCCGGCGGGGCCGGTGTCGGCGAAGGGGCGGCGGGCCGAGAGGGCGCCGGTGACGGGGTCGTGGTCGAAGACGTCGACGCGGCGCGTCGGGCTGTCCGCGTAGTACAGCAGCCGGCCGTCGGGGCTCCAGCCGAGGCCGTTGGAGATGGTGACCGGGCTCAGCACGGTCGTCACGGTGCCGTCGGGGTCGAGGCGGTAGAGGGTGCCCGCGCCCGGGGTCGCGTCGTAGGCCATGGTGCCGACCAGCAGCCGGCCGCCGGGGTCGCACTTGGCGTCGTTGAACCGTCGCGGTGTGCCGTCGTCGGGGACGACGGGGGCGGCGAACTCCGTGACCGCCCCGGCGCCGTCGACCCGCAGGAAGGACGTTCCGGCGGCCGCGAGGAGCCCGCCGGACGCGCAGGGCGCGACCGCTCCGACGGGTCGGTCGAGGCTGACGGTCGTCCTGGGCCCGAGGTCCGGCAGACCGCTGTCGTCGTCGCGGGCCACCAGTCGGGCCCGGTGGACGAGGCCCGCCGTGATGTCCACCCACAGCAGGTCACCGCGTCCGGCGTGCCAGACGGGCCCCTCGGTGAGGCGTCCCGGCACGGGCGCACACGGCAGTGCGGTCAGGTGCATGGTGTCGCTCCTCTCTTCTGCGACTCGGGGGCGACTTCGTGTACGACTTCGTGTGCGGCGAAACTCTAGGAGTTCTTCTAACCCATGTAAATACTCATCGTCCAACGCATGGAATAAGATCGGTCGACATCCGACGGCCTCTGCCACGACAAGGGAAGGACGCACCCCCATGGCGAAACGCACCGCCCAGGACATCCGCCGCCGCAACCGGTTCGACGCGCTGCGGTGCGTCTTCGCCGCCCCCGGCCCGGTGAGCCGGCAGGAGATCGCCGCGGCGACCGGGCTGTCCTTCGCGACCGTGGCCAACCTCGTCGCGGAGCTGCTGGAGGCGGGAGTCCTCCGCGAGGCCGGCCACGAGGACTCGAAGGGCGGGCGCCCACGGGCGCGCCTCGCGGTCAACGCGGAGCGGGGGGCGCTGGTCGGGATCGACGTGGCGGAGACGTCCGTCCAGGTCGAGCTGTTCGACCTGGCGCTGACGGTGCTGCGCAGCGTACGGCTGCCGCTGCCGCAGACGGATGTCCGGCCGGACGACGTGGTCGACGCCATCGTGACGGGGGTCGAGGGTCTCTCGGACGTCACGGGCGTGGCCCCGCGCATCCTCGGCGCGGGGGTCAGCGTCCCCGGCCTCGTGGAGCGCGAGGGCGGCGTGTCCGTGTTCTCGCCCTATTGGTCCTGGCGCGACGTGCCCCTGCGCTCCCTTCTCGCCGAGCGCCTCCCGATGCCCCTGTACCTGGACAATCCGCTCAAGGCCGGTACCGTCGCCGAGATGTGGTTCGGCGCCGGACGCGAGGTCGACGACCTCGTCGTACTGACCCTCCGGGCCGGCGTCGGCGCGGGCATCGCGGTCGACGGAGCGCTCTACCGGGGAGCCACCAACAGCGCCGGGGAGTGGGGTCACACGTGCCTGGTCCGCGGCGGCCGGGAGTGCAGGTGCGGCAGGAAGGGCTGCGTCGAGGCCTACGTCAGCACCCGGGGCATCGCCCGCACCGTACGGGAACTGGACGCGGAAAGCCCCCTCCTGGACCCCGACGAGGACGCCGTCGTCACCAAGGTCGCCCGCGCCGCGGCGGAGGGCGACGCCGTGGCCGCCGAAACCGTGGCGCGGACCGCCCGCTACCTGGGGGAGGCCGCGGCCGATCTCCTCAACCTGTTCAATCCGCAGACCCTGGTACTGGGCGGGTGGGTGGCCGAGCGGCTCGGCGAGCCGCTGCTGCGGCAGACCCGCGACGTCATCGCGGCGCACGCGCTGCCGGCGACGCTCCAGGCGCTCACCTTCCAGCGGAGCACCGTGCCGGACAACCCGGTGAGCCTCGGAGCCGCCACCTTCGCCCTGGAGGGCTTCCTCGACGACCGCGAGACCTTCGCCACCGTGGCGGCGGGGCGGCGTGCCGCCAGGGCGGCGAAAGCCCAGACGCCCTGAGGGCGGCCCGGCGTCCGGCCACTCAGCCGGCCGGGGCCGCCGTACTCTCGCGCACCACCAGGACGGGCGCCACCGACGCCTGTCGCGGGCTGCCCGTCTCGCCGCCGATCTGCTCGAGGAGCAGCGTGACGCAGTGGCGGCCCACGGCGTCGAAGTCCTGCCGGACCGTGGTGAGGGGGGCGGGGAAGAAGGCGGCCTCGGGAACGTCGTCGAAGCCGGTCACGCTCACGTCCTGCGGAACGCGCCGCCCCGCCTCGTGAAGGGCGCGCATGACGCCGAGGGCCATCTGGTCGTTGGCGGCGAAGATCGCGGTCACTTCCGGGCGGCCGGCCAGTTCACGTCCGGCGCGGTACCCCGAGGCCGCGGACCAGTCACCGTAGAGGAGCGGTGGTACGACGGTGCCCGCGTCCTTGAGCGAGCGGTGCCACGCCTCGGCCCGGCGGCGGGCCGCGTAGGAGTCGCGGGGCCCCGCGACGTGCCAGACCGTACGGTGGCCGAGGCCCAGCAGGTGCGCCACGACGCTGCGGGTGCCCTCGGCCTGGTCGATGTCGACGTTGGCGTAGCGGTGGCCGGTGTCCCCGTCGGCGAAGACCACGGGGACGGCGGACGGCAGCCGGAGTTCGGGGGTGTCCAGGATCTGCGACTCGATGAGGATGATGCCGTCCACCGACTGGACCATCAGCTGCTGGAACGCCTGGCGCACGGCGGCTCCGGTCTGCGCCCGGGCTCCCATGAAGTTCACGAACAGGTCGGCTTCGCGGGCGGCGTCGGAGATGGCGGCGAAGGTCCTGGCGTTGCCGTAGGCGCTGATGTCGAAGCTGATGACGCCCAGCGTGCCGAAGCGTCCGGTGACCAGCGCCCGGGCAGCCGTGTTGGGCCGGTACCCGAGCATCTTCATCGCGGCCAGCACCCGCTCGCGGGTGGACGCGTCGACGTTCTCCCGGTTGTTGGCCACGCGGGAGACCGTCTGCGACGAGACCCCCGCCATCGCGGCGACATCGGCCATGGACGGCGACTGGCGCAGCGGACGGGACCTCGGCGATCTTGCTCCGACCTCGCGCGGCATGTGAACCGGACCTCCGAACCCCTGCTCCGAACCGAGTGCGTGGTGCACTCCGTACGGATGTTAGCGCTGCGCACCGCAGAGGCGGGCGCTCACGCTACTCGCCGGTTCTCTTGACACGTCCGCCCACCGCTTCGACACTCTCCCCATCCTTTCTATGTTAACGCAAACATCGCGCCATCGCCCCGTCACGCCTCCGCTCCCGACAGGAGACCAGCTGTGCTCGGAACCAGAAGAAGGCCCCCGGGCGTCGCCCGGCGCCGCATGCGCACCGCCCTCGCGACCTCGCTCGCGGCCGTCGCCGCACTCCTCGCCGGCGGTGCGGCGTCACCGCCGGCCGCAGCCGACCCCGCCCGGGCGGCGGCGGTGGTGGTGCCCGTCCGCCTCGATCCCGGTTACCAGCAGGCGCCGTTCGAGGGGTGGGGCACCGCGCTCGCCTGGTTCGCCAACGTCACGGGCGGCTGGCCCGACGCCCAGCGCAACCGGCTCGCCGACGCCCTCTACGGCGCCGAAGGACTCGGCCTCACCATCGCCCGCTACAACATCGGCGGCGGCGACAGCCCGGAGACCGAGCCCTACATGCGCGCCGGGGCAGCCGTACCCGGCCACTGGAACCGGCCCGGCCCCGAGACGCCCGACGGGTGGGACCCGGACGACCCCGATCACTGGGACTCGTACGCCGACGGCAACCAGCGCTGGTGGCTCAAGGCGGCCAAGGCCCGGGGCGCCGACACCTTCGAGGCGTTCTCGAACTCCCCGCCGCACTTCATGACCGACAGCGGACTCGTCTCCGGCGCGGTCGACCCCACACGGGACAACCTCCGCCCGGACCAGTACGAGCGCTTCGCCGCCTACCTGGCCGGGGCCTTGCGGCGCGTGCAGAACAGTACGGGCGTCACCTTCGCCTCCGTGTCGCCCGTCAACGAACCGGGCACCGCCTACTGGCGTGCGGGCGGACGCCAGGAAGGCTCCCACTGGTCCCCCGGCTCCCAGGCCCGCATGATCACGGCACTGCGCGCCGAGCTGGACCGCAGCGGGCTGAGCACGCCGATCGCGGCGATGGACGAGACGGACCCGGACATGTTCCGTGCCAACTGGGACGGTTACGGCAGCACGGTCCGCTCGTCCATCGGCCGGCTCAACACCCACACGTACGGGACGAACGGGCGCAGCGGGGCGCGGGACATCGCCAAGGGGGCGCACACGCCCCTGTGGATGTCGGAGGTGGACCTCGGCGGCACGGTCCCGCAGAGCTTCACCGACATGAGCCCGGCCCTCGACCTCGCCGAGCGCATCACCGACGACCTCACGCAGCTCGAACCGCGGGCCTGGGTGCTGTGGCAGGCCGTTGAGGACTACGAGAACATGACCCCGGCCCACGAGGACTCCAACTGGGGTCTGATCCAGACCGACTTCACCCCCACCCGTGCCGCGACGGAGCCGCTGCGCAAGAACAAGAAGTACTGGGCGATGGCCCAGTACAGCCGGTTCATCCGGCCCGGCTCCCGCGTCATCGGCACGGACGACGACCACACCCTGGCAGCGGTGCGTCCCGGCGGGCAGGGTGCGGTCGTGGTGCACACCAACCCCACGGGTTCGGCCCGGACGATCGCCCTGGACCTCACCGGCTTCCGGAGCGTTTCCTCCGCACCGGTGCAGCGCTACACCACGGACGCTACCCGCAACGTCCACCGGGAAGCCGACGTCTCCCCCACCGGCAAACGCCTTGCCGTGACCCTCGCCCCCCACTCGGTCACGACCCTCGTCGTTCCGGGCGCGTCCGGCGTCGACCCCGAGCGGGCCGCCCCCGCCGTCGGTCCCCGGCTCCTCGTCAACGACCACAGCGGTCTTGCCCTCACCGCCGCCTCGGCCGGGGTCGGCAGCGCACTCGTCCAGCGCCCCCCGAACCGGCTCGACACCGCGCAGCAGTGGACCCTCACCAGGTCGGTGCCCGGTGACTGGAGCAGCACGGCCTCGTACCGGGTGACGAACGCGGGCAGCGGCCAGGCCCTCGCTGTCGCCGGCGGCGAACTCACCCTGCTTCCTCCGGATCCGTCCGCGCAGCAGCAATGGATGCTGTCCAGCTCCGGAGACGGGCACCACACCGTGATCAACAGCGCGACCGGCACGCTCCTCGACGTCACCGGTGCCTCCACCGCCGACGGCGCCCCGGTCGGAACCTACCGACCGAACACGGGGCGCAACCAGTCCTGGAGCTTCCACGCGGACCCGGCGGGCGGGTAGCCCGGTAGTCCCGACGGCGTGGGACGCGCTGCCGGTGGTCCCGGAGTCGCCGTCCTTGGAGGGCCGGTCCATGTGGCGCAGCGGCGTACCGCCGCCATTGATGTCGATCTTCCCGCCCTCCAGGCAGTCGCCCGGGTCGGACGGGTTGTCCACCCAGAACTCCACCACGGCGCCGAAGATGTCGGACGTGGCTTCGCTCAGCCCTCCGGACTGGTCCCACCAGTGGGCGTTGGAGTACGTCGCTCCAGACGTCGCCGGCGTCGGTGAAGAGCGTGCCGGGCGCGTTGTCGTCGGAGGCGTGTGCCAGGTCGGTGGTCCTGTTGCCGCCGCGGGTGTCGTCCTTGAGGAAGTAGGTCCCGGTGGATCCCGAGGTGCCGAGGGTCACCTGGCCGCCGTACTGACCGTGGCCGATGCCGTTCATGACGGCCTGGTACTCGAAGGTCTCGGACCGACGTGGGCACCAGCGCTGCCACCGCTCCCCCACGCGCGGGGTCGAAGGCGTCGTCGACGGCCAACCGGCGAAGCCCTCACGGGACAGCGGCGGTGTCGCAAGAGCCGCCGTTGAGCTTGCAGCCGCTGGGCGATCCGGCATCGGCACCGGCACCGGCACCGGCACCGGCGAAGCCGAGGCTAGCTGGAGGAGTTCACCGAAACTCTGTTCCGGCCAACTCCGGTGCGCTGCACGGGAATGGTCTTGCAGATCAGGTTTCGTGTGGAGTGTTCCTGGCGAAGTACTTCCACCATGGGCTTATCACCGGTCGCCGGTCATCCTGCTGTCGCTGTCTTCCGAGAGCCCCGAGGCGGGCGGCCCGTCCCGGTGTTGGGCCCACGGGTCGACGCCGAGGCGAAGCGGACCGCGCGCGTGCTGGCCACGGTGTCGAGCCATGCCAGACCTGTCGAGCGCGCCCTCGGGCTGCGGCAAGCCGCCGCGGTTGCGGGCGAGTTGGCAGCCGCGCTGTCCGATCTGGCTCCGGCCGTGGTCGGCGAGGGACTGCCGGCGGAGTCGACCAGTCAGTCGTTCTTCCGGGTCCGTGAGGGGGAGCTGTCGGATCAGCAGGCTGCCCTGCACGGTGTCCTGGTCATCCACCGCGGGCTGGAAGATCTGTGTGATGCTCCGCTGTCGGGTTCCGACCTGGCGCTGGAGGTGGCCGGGATGCGGCAGTCGGTGCTCGATCTCACCGGCGCGGCGCCGGGCGCAGACCTTGATTCCGTCCCGCCGGTGGCCGTCCCCGAGAGCGGTGCGGGATCGTCGTTGGAGAGTGTGTGGAGTGCCCGGTGGCTCATCGGTCACCAGGTCCATGTCCTGTTCAACGTCTGCGCCGCGGTCGCCGTGGCCGACGCCACCCGCCATCTGCGGCTCGGCGACGGCGATGCCGCGCTCACGCGGCTGGCCGATGCGACGGCGCATGTGCGCGGCTTCCCGGCGGCGATGGCCCACGCCAGTACGATCCCGGCCGACTACTACATGGCGGCGATACGCCACACCATGGCGCCTCCTGCGGTGGACATCCCGTTGAGCGGGCGCCAGCATCGCGGATACAAGCTCTTCCGGGCGGCGATGAAGGACCTGCTGTCCGTGGTTCCCGACTCCTACGAGCGCTTGGCAGCCCGCGCCCCGGAGCTGGCCGAGGCGCGGGGTGCTCTCCTGGAAGCCGACATCGTGGACGGTGAACGGCACGTCACCCTCGCGTACTCGATGGTGCACCTGCGTCGTTCCGTCGCCCAGAAGCCCGAAGGCCCCGACAACGCGGTCGCCGAACTGCGGCTCATGCGCCATCGCCGCGCGGCCCAGTACGCCCCGCTGATCCGATTCGGGGACCACTACATCGCCGACGCCGTGGCCGGCCTGCGCCACTCGTGAGTCCGCGCGTCCGCCGCCCATGCCCCCCGGCAGGAGACCCCGATGCCCGAGACGACGCCCGACACCACCCAAAGCACCGTCCTCGCCGCAGACCGGGACCTGGATCCGGCCGATGCCGACGCGTGCGAGCGGCTGGCCCGCACCCTGTGCGGCCGCGGGGACGAGCAGGTCGACAGCCCCGAGTGGGTGGCGCGGGCCCGGGACGCCTGGGAGGACCTTCCGCTACTGCTGCGCCGTGAGGTACGCCGGTTCAGAAGGCATTCCGGCCCGCACGGCACCTTGGTGATCGGCGGCCTGCCCGTCGGTCAGGCGGCCCTGCCCGCGACTCCGACCGTACCCGGCTCGGTCCAGCGCCGGGCCACGGTCTCGGCGGCGGTGCTCACCATGGTGGCCTGCGGGCTCGGCGAGCCCCTCGCCTACCGGGCCGAGAAGTCCGGCGCCCTCGTTCAGGACGTCGTGCCCGTGCCCGGGCAGGAAGCCTTCCACGGCAACGCCGGATCGGTGCCGCTGTCCTTCCACACCGAGAACGGCTTCCACCCCCACCCACCCGACTACGTGGTCTTCCTGTGCCTGCGCGCCGACCACGACCGACGCGCTGGCATGCGCATCGCCGGCATCCGCCAGGCACTGCCGCACCTCACCCCGGCCGGCCGTCAGGCCCTGTTCGAACCGGAGTTCATCACCGCCCCACCCCCCTCCTTCAGCCCCGACGCCGCCGGTGAGCCGGACCTCAAGCCCCGAGGGGTGCTCTCCGGGGCAGTCGAGGATCCCGACATACGCATGGCCCAACTCGTCACCACCCCGCTCACCCCCCGGGCCGCCGCGGCGCTCGCCGAATTCGGCCGCGCCTGCGAGGCGAGTGCCCGCACCCTGCGCCTGACACCCGGCGACCTGGTCGTCATCGACAACCGCGTCACCGTCCACGGACGGACCGCCTTCCACCCCCGTTATGACGGAGCAGACCGCTGGCTGCAACGCACTTACGTCACCACCGACCTGCGCCGCTCCCGCGACCACCGCCCGCACGACGGCCACGTACTCGCCCGCTGACCAGCCACGTCTTCACCATCGTCCTGTGACTCAGCGAACTCCCAGGTCCTCAGGGGGCCGCTCGACGGCCTCGGAGCGGAGTTGCTGGGTGAGGCCCCCGTCGAAGAGGTAGGTCGCGCCGTTGGCGAAGTCGAAGACCGGTGTCGCCAGCGCCGCGACGGCGTGGACCACCTCGGCAAGGGTCGCGTAGCGCTGTAGGGGGACGTCGCGGACGAGGGCGTCGAGGTGCACCCCGTCGGCGGAAGTGGTCGAGGAGTCGTCGATGGGGCCGATCGCGATGGCCCGCGTCGAGATGTGGAGCGGGCCGTACTCCAGGGCGAAGCTGCGGGTGAGGCTCTCGGCGGCGGCCTTGGCCGCGTCGTAGCCGGCCTTGTATCGGTGTGCCCTGGTGCCGCCGACCGAGCCGAGGACGAGCAGGGCGCCCGGTATGCGGTGGGCTGCCGCGGCCTCGGCGACCGTACGCAGGACCGCGTAGGTGGTCACCAGGTTGTCCTCGATCGCCGCACGGAAGGCGTCTACGTCGTTGGTGGCGATCCGGGCGAGGTGGGGTACCCGTCCGGCCGCGTGGAAGAGCTCCACGCGTTCGGCCCCGTCGACGAACGCGTCGACCAACTGCTTGAAACGCTCGGAGCGGCAGTCGACAACGTGCCATCCCCGCACCGTGCCGGCAGGGGGCCCGGCCGGATCGGAGTCGATGAGGAGAAGGTGTCCCGGCTGGGCGGCGAAGTGTGCGGCGAGCGGGCGGCCGATGAAGCCCGCCGCTCCTACGACGATGCGGTGGACCATCACGCCGCCAGGATTCGGTGGTAGAAGTCGCCCAGGGCGTCCGCTGCCTCGTCCCACCGAGGCAGGGTCAGCGCCCCCGGCCCGCTCGCCATCCGTGGCCCTTCCGGCGGGACGGTCAGGGCCTCCTGCCAGCACAGCACGGCCACATCGTCGTCCCACGGCTCCACGATCCGCCAGTCCTCGAGCGCCGGCCCGTAGGCGTCCGCTCCCACCGGCGGTGGTGCCAGGATCCGGCGGCCCTGCTGCGCCGCGGCCACCAGCACGCCGCTGGACCACACCCGTTGGTAGGGCAGCGCGATCCAGTCCACCTGCTCCACGAGCCGACCGAACTCGGAACCGGGGTGGAATCCCGGAAGGTAGCGGACCCGGTCGTGGGCGGCCGCGATCTCGGTCAGGGTCCGATGGGTCGCCGGATCGTCCGGGTGCCCCGCGATCAGCAGCCGCTGCTCCCCGGCGGCGTGGCGGACGAACGCCTGCGCGAAGGCGGCGGTCCGCTTGTAGGGACGCAGCCGGCCGAAGCAGCCGATCGTCGCGCCGTACGGCGATCCCCGTCGCCCGGGGGCGAGTTGGGGATATCTGGGGTGGGGCAGGTGCAGAGCCGGCCCGGGCAGCCGCCTGCGGATGCGTCGTGCGGCCAACTCGTGCTCTTTGGTGAAGAAGTGGGCGCCGTGCGTGAGCGAGTCGACCTCGTCGATGAACCTCGCATTGCCGTGTGTCCCCTCTTCGTGAGGGGCGAGGTCGTGCACCGTCTGGACCAGACGCGCACCGCCGGCGGCGAGCTCCCGCAGGAGGGCGATCGCCTCTGCGTCGCCGAGCAACCTTGCGAGCATTTCGGGCCAGTGCAGGTGCACGATGTCCGGCACCGCCCCGACCACGTGGGAGAGGTCCCCGGGCGCGGCGAACCCTGGTTCGTCGCGACACAGGCCCGGGCGCAACACCACGGCCCCTTGGGCTGCGAGGTGGCTCTCCTGGAGTGCGACGTATTCGTTCCAACCGCAGCTCTCGGGTATCTGAAGCACGCGCAGTCCGGTCATCGCACAGCCCCCCTCTGAAGTCCCTCTGCGGGGCAGAAGCCCCCGGTGCGGGGAAGGCCCGGGATGACGGCGCCGTACGGGTCATTCGTCCTCCACCGCGTGATGACAGTGCCGCCGGTCCACAGGCATGCGCGTAGCAACGGCTGAACTTGACGTGTCCGTGATGAATGTTCACAGGTGAGGCGGCCGACAGCGCCCATGATCCCGGAAGTGGCTGGATCCGATCAGCGTCGGGCGTGCGCCAGGTCTCCGATGCCCGACGGGGGCGGCCGGTGTGGGCGGTGGCGACGGAGGGTGGGACGGGACCATGATCGACATCCCCCTGGCCGACCGACGGCGGGCGGCCGCGGGCTCCCCCGTGGCGGCGCCGCCGTGGTCGACGAAGACACGTCAACGGATGGTGTCCGTAGGTCGTTGGGTTCCGGTTCGACTAGCCACCCGCGGCAGTTGATTGGGCCTGGATGCCGTGGAGGGCCGCCACCAGGGCGTTCACGTCCTGCTCCGTGTTGTACAGGGCCAGCGAGGCCCGGACCGCGCTCTGCAGACCGAAGGCGGCCAGCGCCGGCTGCGCGCAGTGGTGGCCGGCGCGCACCGCGATGCCCTGTTGGTCGAGTGCCGCGGCCAGCGCGGTCGGGTCGGTCCCCTCAAGGAGGAAGGTCAACACCCCGATCTTTCCCGGCGCACTGCCGATCAGGCGCAGTCCGGGGACGGTGGCCAGAGCGCCCGTCGCGTACGCGGTGAGCTGCTCCTCGTATGCGGTGGCGGCCTCCCGGTCCAGACCGGCGAGGTAGTGCAGGGCCGCCCGCAGCCCGGCGACTCCGGCGATGTGGCCGGTGCCCGCTTCGAGCCGGTGCGGGATGGGGGCGTAGGTGGTTTCCTCGAAGCTCACCCCGTCGATCATGTTGCCGCCGCCCTGCCATGGGGGCATGGCTTCCAGCAGTTCACGCTTGCCGAAGAGCACCCCGATACCGGTGGGGGCGAAGATCTTGTGCCCCGAGAAGGCGTAGAAGTCCGCGTCCAGGGCGGTGACGTCCACGGGAAAGTGGCTCACGGCCTGGGCGCCGTCGATCAGGGCCCTGGCGCCGTATCGGTGGGCGAGGGCGATCATGTCGGCGACCGGCGGGATGGTTCCCAGCACGTTGGAGGCATGGGTCAGCGCGACCATTTTGGTCCGGGGTCCGAGCATGTCGCGGTAGGCGTCCTGGTCCAGCTGTCCGTCGGGGAGCAGCGGGATCGGCCGGATTCTTGCCCGGCGCTCTTTGGCGATGAGCTGCCAGGGCACCAGGTTGGAGTGGTGCTCGGCCGCGGAGACCAGGATTTCGTCGCCCACACCGAGGTGGGCGCGGCCCCAGCTCTGCGCCACCAGGTTGACGGCTTCGGTCGTTCCTCGGACGAAGACGATTTCGTCCTGGTCCTGCGTACCGAGCAGTTCGGCCGCCGCCTGGCGCCCTTCCTCGTACACCTGGGTGGCCTGCTTGGCCAGGGTGTGCGCACCGCGGTGGACATTGGAGGTGTCCATCGAGTAGTGCTCGGCCACCGCCTCGATCACCTGGCGGGGCTTGAGCGTGGTGGCCCCGTTGTCCAGCCAGACCAGCGGGTGTCCGTTCACCTCCCGGTGCAGTTGCGGGAAGTCCCGCCGGACGGCCTCGGCATCGAAACCGTCCGTCGGCGATGACGGTGGAGTCGGGGGCGCCACCGCAGGTGTCTCGTTCTGCTGTGGCAGCCAGTACCGGGCGCCGCCGGCCGCATGGGCGAGCGCTGCCGGAAGCGGGTAGGAGTCCGGCGGCGCAAACGTCCCGGGCTTTGGGAATCCGCCGAGTAGTCCAACGTCAGGAGTAGTCATAGTAGTTCGACACCTCGACGTTCTGGAGCACCGCGATGGCGTCGTCCACCAGCGCGGCGGCCGAGAAGTAGCTGGTCACGAGGTAGGAGGTGATGGCCTGACGATCGACGCCCATGGGGCGCACCGACAGCCCGGGCTCCACCTCGTCCGGGACCTTCGCCGGACGCAGGCCCACCACACCCTGCTCGGCCTCGCCGACCCGCATGAGGAGGATGTTGGTGGTTCCGGGTACGGAGTTGCCCGAGCCCTTGAGGTCCAGTTTGTCGCAGGGCAGCAGCGGTACGCCGCGCCAGGTCAGGAACGGGCTGCCGAAGAGTTCCACGATCTGCGGCGGCACACCGCGCCGGGTGCACTCGCGGCCGAACGCGGCGATCGCCCTGGGGTGGGCCAGGAAGAACGCGGGCTGCTTCCAGACCCGGGTGAGCAACTCGTCCAGGTCGTCCGGCGTCGGCGCGCCCTTGCGGGTGTGCACTCGCTGGCCGGGCACGACGTTGTTGAGCAGGCCGTAGTCGGGGTTGTTGAGCATCTCCCACTCCTGGCGCTCGCGCAGTGCCTCGGCGGTCAGCCGGAGCTGGGCCTGGACCTGGTCGATCGAGGAGTTGTAGATGTCGGACACCCGGGTGTGCACCTTCAGCACGGTTTGCGCGATGCTGAGCTCGTACTCGCGGGGGCTCTCCTCATAGTCCACGAAGGTCTGCGGCAGATCGAGCTCGCCGGTGTGGCCAGAGGTCAATTCGATGGGGCTCTCGCGATCGGTCGGCCCCTGGCCGTTGGCGGCGTAGGTGTCCAGCTGGACGCGCAGGGCCGGCTCCCGGTCGGCGAGTTCGGAGAGCATCCGCCGGTCGAGCGAGAGCACCGTACAACGCGTGACTGCCTTGACCTGGTAGGCACTCGACTCGCCGCGCGCCCAGGCGGCGGCGTCGAAGAAGTCTCCTTCGCCGAGCGTGGCGAGCAGCGCGTCCTCGCCGTACCGGCCGGTGGCCCGCTTCTCGGCGCGTCCGAACGCGATGATGTGGAGCTGCCCGACAGGACCTTCGGTGCCGGCGATGAACTCGCCGGCCGTAACCTCGCGCTGCACGAACCCGCTTGCGAGGGCGCTCAGTACGCCGCTCGCCTGGTCGTGGAGGAACGCGATTTCCCGGAGGTCCTCGGCGATCACCCGAAACGCGCCGTCACCGTCGGAGTAGGTGCTGATCAGCCCGTCGCCGAGAATGAAGCCCCGCCGGCGGTTGACCCGGTAGACACCGGCCTCCAGGTCCACCCAGGGCAGCGCCCGCAGCAGGTAGCGGGGGGTGATCCCCATCATCTGCGGGACGGTCTTGGTGGTGGTGGCCAGATTCCTCGCAGTGGAGGTACTGAGACTCTGCTGGTCGTGCCGAACCGTCTCGGTGGTCATGGTGGTTCCTGGTCCTGTTCCTTGGTCCGGAGAACTGAGGAGAGGTGACAGCACGTACTACAGGCGGAAAATCCGCTCTTCCGTGCTTCCCCAGGAAGATTGTTACGGCAGCATTGCTTTGGCGTGAGCATGTTCGAGAGCGCCCGAATGGCGCGGGCGCGCAGCCTCGGGCATATGCGCCCTGAAACTCACTCGAACGGGTGCGGCGAGGCATGGACGCCGCTGAGATGTTCGATGGCTCTGGGAACCACCCCTCGGCCGCCGCGTTCGGGCTCGGGCAGTGGCCCCGCGGGCAGGCACGTCGCCGAGCCCGCGGCCGAACTGACGCCCGCACACGGCATCGGCCCGGTACAGGCTCAGTGCACCGGCACGGGGGCGGCCTCGGCTGGGGCCGATGCGGGGGTTCGGCCGAGGTGGTTGAAGGCGAGGTTGAGGAAGCCGCGCAGGAAGCGGCGGAGCACGACGGTGATCAGCAGGCTCGCGGCGGCCGGCCCGATGTTGGTCAGGCTTCCGTAGTCCTCGGCCTTGCGGTTGCCGCCCTGGGCCCAGTTGAAGGCGACGGGCAGGAGCGAGACCAACGACGCAGGAGCCAGCGGCCGCGCCGGTCCGCGGACTTTTCCGCGCGCCCGCTCTCGCTCCGTCAGATCCGGATCGTTTCGGACACCTCTGCGAGCGGCTCGTCCGCCTCGATCGTGGCCTCCGCCAGCCACACCACGGCGGCGCCCGCGACGGCCACGACGACGATGCCGGCGACCGCGGTCCAGCTGATGTGCTCGCCGAGGATCAGCAGTCCGGCGAGGGACCCCATGACGGGGTCGATGCTGAACAGCGTGCCGACCACCCGCGCGGAGGAGACTCGGGCGGCGATCGTGTCGACGGCGTACGGAATCGCGACCCCGACCACAGCGGCCGCACCCAGTACCAGCCACTGGTGCCCGCTCACCCGGCCGACCGCGCCGATCCCGAAGGGTGCGGAGACGGCGGCGGCGACCGCCACCGACAGGGCGAGCCCGGACAGCCCCGTGTCGTCCTTGCCGACCTTCTCCGCGAAGACGGTGTAGAGGGCGAAGAAGGCGGCCGCGCCGAGGCCGAAGGCGTAGCCGGCCGCGCTGAAGTACCCACCGGGCCCGGAGATCAGCAACACTCCCGCGAAGGCTGCGAGCGCGCACAGGCCCTCCCGGATCCGCCGCGACGCCAGGAACGCCACCGCGCAGGGCCCCAGGAACTCCAGGGTGACGGCGACGCCGAGCGGGATCCGGTCGATGGCCGAGTACAGGCAGAGGTTCATGGCCGCCATGGCCACCCCGTAGACGGCGATGGACGTCCACTGGCCGCGATTCCGCCCGCGCAGCCGCGGCCGGAACAGCGCACACAGGATCAGCGCGGCGATGGCCATGCGCAGGGAGCTGACGGACAGGGGCCCCAGCGAGTCGAACAGCCCGGCCGCGAACGCGGAGGACAGCTGGATGCCGGTGGAGCCCACCAGGATGAGCCCGAGCGCCTGCCTCGCTCCTCGGCGGTCTACCGGAACAGAACGGAAAGACCCAGATCCAGATCCAGATCCAGTCACACCCGTCCCCGTCATGCCTGGCCCCTGATGCCTTCGATGTGCGAGGTGACGTCGTCTTCGGTCACGGCCGTGTACGGGCAGCCGTTGGTGTCGCCGAGGAAGTACTGGGGCAGTTCAGGCGCGTCGCCGTGCGTGCCCAGGTGGGGCGAGAGCTCTACCGCGTCGTACGTGGAGATGCGCCGGCGTATCTGCCTGCGGGCGGCAGCGGCGTGGACGGGCAGCCGGTCGAAGCTGGCCCGGGACTGGACGACGAGGGTGAAGGGGTCCCCGAGGTTGCGGCTGCGCCGCAGCCGGTGGTGCCGGGTGCTGACGTTGATGAAGAAGTCGATGCCCTTGTACCAGAAGTTCCATTTCGGATCGGCGGGATCGGCCGGCGCGTCCGCCGGCCACTCGCCGCCGGCCTCCAACAGGGTGAGCAGGATCCGCCGGAAGGCCTCGTGGTCGCTGTCGAGGGAGTCGGATTCGATCCCGTCCAACCAGAGGACCACGACCTGGTCGGGGTCCTCCCAGATCGCCTCGGTGGCCAGGTCCATGAGCGTGACGGCGGCGCTCCAGCTGTCCTGCGCGACGTTGCCGACACCGAACAGGAGCTCGTCCTTGCGTAAGGCCAAGGGGGCGAACACGCACGGGAAGTCCCGGGAACCCGCGGTCTCCGCGAACTGGGCCAGGTGCGACTCCAGGCCCTCGGGGTGGCTGCCGGACCGGAAGAGCTGACTGTAGGTGGTGCTGCTGCTGGACACCGTTCTCCTGTTCTGCGCCCACACCGGGTGGGCCTGAGGGATTCATGGCAAAGCGCGCGGATGACTGTGCGGGCGCGGGTGAGGGCCGCCTCGACGGGCCGCGATCACCTCGCACAGAGGCAGGTGACGACGAGCCAAGCAGCGGAACTTCCACCACCGCACTGGAGTCCTGTACGAGATCACAGGACGGCTAGGGTCCTCGCTGTGGTGGTCCGACCAGGTCGAGAGTGCGAAGAGACGCTCCGGCCTCCTGGGCCTGACGCTTTCCCTCAGCGAGCCACCGCGCGGTGACATCGACCCCGTTCGAACTGCATGCCGCCCCCCGCGTTCGTTGCCTGCCGACCATCCGGTGCCGCTTCACACTGCTCGCCGCCTGGCAGCGGCGCCGCGCCCCCTGCGCGGCCATCTCCGCCCGCGGTGCCCGTCAACACGTTTTGCATCGCCCCGTGTTCACGAGCACGCCTCGGTTCGAGTTCGGCGCACCGACATGTGCACAACCTGACAGCCGGCCCCGAACCTGTCCAGCACCCTGTCACCATATTTGCCACCTGCAATGCAACTCCCACCCTGCATTTGCGTCCGCTGGAGGTGATTAACCCTGCACTTGCGGTGTCTCTGGCGCAGCACCAGCGGAGCTGCCCACCTCATTCGCCACATGAACCCCCACCTGTCGGCCCGCGGGACGCCGGCCTCGCCGACCGCATCGCTGTGAGCAGTCATTTGGTACGCGCACAGCGAGAAGGGCACACCCTGAGGAGCTTCCGCTTCCCCTTCCGCTTGGACCTCGGCCGCCGTTGCGGCCACCTCGCCTCCTGAGACCGGGCGACATACGCCTGCCCGGCGAAGCCCGCAAGCGCCACGGCGCCATGTTGGCCGAACTTCGACCCCGCACACGGGCCTCACTCCGAGCCCGGACAGCATCAGACGCTGGTCCTGGAGGCCGTCGACAGGACGGGCACATGCGGCGGCCTGCTCGGCCCGGCCGTTCCCGCGTGACGGACGGTGGGCGGTGCAGCCCTCGACCGCCCGTCACGCAGCCTGCTGGCAGCCCGATCAGGAATCGGAGCGGAATGCCCCGTGGACGCGCAGTTCGCCGTTGATCGAGACGTTCCCGTCGTTCGTGTGCATGATCCAGGCGCCTCCGTTGCGGACCGACAGATGCGCGCCGGCGTTCACCTTCCCCTGCAAGCGCGACTCACCTTGGACGCGCAGCATGCCGAGGGTGGTGAGGTCTCCGGTGACAGTGACCGTGTGGTTGGCCTTCACCTCGCCCTCGGCGTCCAGGCTGCCGTGGACGATCAGCCGCGGCGGGCCGTCCTGCGTCTCCAGCACGTTGTCGACGCTCAGCCCGCCCTGGAGGGTCAGACGTTCCTTGACCTGGGCCCGGTCGGTGACCACGTCGTTCAGGTCTGCCTTGTCGGCCGCGACGGTCCCCCACTGGCGGCTCCCGGCGCCCTGGAACACGTTCATCCCGGAGGCCGGGAACTCGATCCACCCGTCGGCGGCCGTGCGACCCTGCACCCACTTGGTGTTGATGCCGTTCAGGTCCGCCAGGTCGGCGGCGACGGTTCCCCAGTCCTGCTTTCCGTCCTTGCGGACGTTCACTCCCGACTGCGGGAACTCGACCCATCCCTTGCCCGAGTCTCGGTCCCCCACCCACTGGGTGTTGATGCCGTTCACGCTGATCTTGTCGGCCGTGACGGTTCCCAAGTCGCTTCCACCGCCGCGGCCGACCCTGATTCCGTCGGACGGGAACCCGATCCACCCCGCGTCGCTCTCGCGCCCCCGGACCCACGCCGCGGTCACGGTCTCGACGTCGGCCCTGGCCGCGAAGAGGGTGCCGAGGTCGTTGGCGGCGTCGCGGATCAGGGCGCCCTGCGCACTGAAGACGATCCGGCCCTTGTCCGTGGTGCCCTCGACCCACGGGCTGTGGACACCGGTCGTCGCGGTGACGCTCTCGAACTCGGGGCTGCGCAGGTGGACGGTGGTGGTGAGGAAGTACCCGGGCTGCTGCCCGCCCGGGGAGGTGGCGATCAGGGTGTACGTGGCGTCCCGCTTCGGCTCCCGGCCCGCCGCCGGCGACCACTGCCAGCCGGTTGTGCCCTGTGTCGGCGTAACCGTCTCCGGGAGGCCGTCCGGACCCTGGATCCGGTAGGTGAGGGTGTCGGGCCCGTCCCACTGCAGGACGACGTCCTGACCTCCGGCCACCAGGGACTGCTTCGCACGGAAGTTGCGCGGAACCTTGGGCAGCTGCTTCAGCAGGCTCAAGGTGATGGGGTTCTTCTGCACCCTGGCGCCGTTCGCCGCCCTCTCCGTCACGCGCAGCAGCACCAGTCCCGATGCGCTGGAGACGGGGAAGCCGTCCAGGACCAGGGCCATGGAGCCGGCCTCCTGGAACAGCGTGTTCGGCTGGGCGGTCACGGTGAGGACACCCGTGTTGTCGTCCCAGGCGACGATCGGCTCCTCCCCCTTCCTCGTCGCGGTGTTCCGCTCGACCCGCGCGGTGATCGTCTTCGGGTGTGCCGTCAGATCACCGTCCGCCTGGCCGCAGGGCACTCGTATCTCGATGGAGTACCAGATCACCTCGTCCAGGGTGGGATTGGAGACGACGATGTAGACGGACCCCTGGCGTTCCTCGCCCGCGACCGGCACCTGAAGCGGAGCCGGATCGGTGAGTATTTCGTAGTGCAGAGAAGCCATCGCTGAAGACCCCCTGTTTACGCTGTCCGACGCTTGCCCCCGACGGGCGCAGCCCCTCCAGCACAACACTCACCGGACAGCCCGAGACCCTTATCCGCCCTAACGGCTCGAAACAGACGTGCACTGACCGAATCGGGAATCTCCTACTTTCCGAGGGCGCGGCTCACGGCCTCGGCAGCGTTCGCCGGGACCCGGTCCGGCCGCTGAATTCCGCCTCTTCGAGGTTCCCCTCGGGCCTCGCCGGGATTCATGGGTCCGTCACAGTGAGTCACGCGATCATGGCAGCTCTACGAGGGCTATCCACGCGACCTCGTCGAGCGTCGCTCGGTGAGCGCCACGCCGAGCGAATCGGGAACCCGGTCTGGGCGGCGTGCTGGCCCCGGGCGCTCGCCGAAGCCCCGGCCGACGCCGGGGGCGGCGAAGGGGTTGGTGTGAGGGGCCGACGGAACCGGGTACCGTCTTTGTCATGTTCTTCCAGAGGCCGATTTACGAGTGAGGGCGTGATGGGCCCCTGCTGACGTCCTTCGACGTCGCCGCCCGTCCCCCACCGATGAATCCGTAGATCACTTCACATCACCACCGGGAGAGCCCGTGACCGACAGCAAGAACATCAACAACCCCGTGGGCCAGGGCGGCGGCCAGCGCAAGAAGCTGTCCCGCGCCGAACGGCAGAACAACGGTCCGCACCGCAACCGCGACCGCCAGGGTGCGGCCGACAAGAAGGCGGAGCTGGTGCGCAAGATGCGCGAGAAGGCACGCGCAGCTGAGGACGCCGGGCAGGCGAGCGACGATGGTGCACAGAGCTGACGCACCGCCGCCGCAGGGCGGCACAGGCAGGGCTCGGACCGCGACACGCGGTCCGGGCCCTGCTGCCGTACCGGGCGCGGCCGGTCACGCTCAGCTCTGGGCCGACCACCCACGTCTCAGCTGCCTCGGGGTCGCGGCCACTGACCGAAACCCAACAGGTGATCTTGCACTGCCCGCGCCGCCGAAGGCGGTACCGCATCCGCCGTCAGGGCGCGGTCTTGAACTTCGGCGCCTCAAGGCTCTTCAGGCATTCGGTCTTCGGCGCGTCCGGGTTGTCGAAGAACGAGACGGCGATGTCCTGGGCGCACTTCGAGGTGGCGATCACCACGTGCGGCTCGTAGGGAATCGTGACGACCTTGGCCTTGCTCAGTGTGCGGGCGACGTACGCCCCGTTGTCCGCCCCCGTCTGGGCATCGAACGCACCCGACAGGGCAAGGGTGGGGATGTCGCTGGTCGTGACGTCCCGGATCGAGCGCGCGGCCGCGGGGATGTTCCAGGCGTCGCAGTCCGGGTGGAGGAAGGTGAGCAGCGGAGCCTGGGCCTGCACCGACCGGGGGAACGACGGGAACTCTTCCCGTCCGCCCTGGAGCGCCGCGTCCTTGCTCTCGTACGGCGTCCACTCGCTGCAGAAGATGCCGTAGCTGAGACCGTGCGACACCACACCGATGCCCTTGGGGTTGGTCCTCCAGCCCGCCCACTGCTGGGCGATCCGCTGCGGGTTTCCGTTCGCCAACTCGTCGATGGCGAGAGGTACGGACTCCGCCGTGTGGGTGGCGGAGGTCAGCCAGTTCACCAGGGTCCCGCCGTCCAGCACGACCTTCACCGGCTTCTCGCTGCCGGGGAGCGTGACGGTGGTGGTCACCGGCTTGGCTTCGAGGTCGCTGACGAGCTTCTCGAAGGTGGCCGACAGGTTCGGATAGCGCTTGTTGCAGGCCGGCTGGTCCGCGCAGGCCTTGAACAGGCCGTCGACGCCCTGCCGGAAGCTGCTCCAGGTCGAGGCCGACCCAGACCTGGACGGCGGCAGGATGCCGTCGATGCCCACCGAGCGGAGACCCTCGGGGTGTAGGCGCATGTAGACCAGCGCCAGGTGGGTGCCGTAGGAGATGCCGTACAGGTTCCACTGCTCGACGCCCAGCGCAGCGCGCAGGTCCGCGTAATCGGCGGCGCTCTCGGTGTCGTTGTAGGCACTGAGGTCTGTCCCGCTGGCCGCCAGCTTGTCGCGGCAGGCCTTCGTGGCCTCGACGTGCAGCCGTTCGGTGGACTGAGCGTCGTAGACCAGGCCGACCACGCGTGCGTTGAACTCGTCGACGTTGGGGCAGAGGAGATCCGGGTCGGCCGAGTACGTGCCGCGTTGGGACATGAGGATCACGTCACGGTCGCGGTTCAGGCCGCCGTCGACGGCCATCTTCGCCTCTCCCACGGCGTCGTCTCCGGGTCCGCCCGCGAGCCACACGATGGGGTCGGGTTTCGGTGTGTCGGCCAGGGCGGGCACGATCGCGACACCGAGTCTAATCGTCTTGCCGGTTGGTGCGGCGCGGTTCTCGGGGACGGTGAGCGTTCCGCAGCGGGCCCCTTCCAGCTCCTCGATCGGGTCCGTCGTCTTCGGGCAGGGACCCGGTTCGAAGCTGGCGTCGCCCACCGTCCGGGCGACCGTGCCGATCGGCGGTCCGGGGCTGGTATCGGTGCGGGACTGTGCCTGGGCAGGGGCTGTGAGCAGGCCGGTGACGAGGAGACCGGTCGCCATGCCGGCCGACGTTGCCAGGAGTCGTCGTGTGGTGCGCGGACGACGCGGCGCTTGGTGGAGAGTCATCTGCACTCCCGGCTATTTCGGGATGATCGTGAACGGCTGGGGCTCGACATCGTCCACGCAACTCGTGTCGGGCGCGGTCGGGTGAGCGAGGAACGAGGCCAGCACGCTTTGCGCGCAAGGCGACTGCGGGACGACCCAGTGGCCGATTCCGGGGACCTGCACGGAGGTCGAATTGGACAGGTTGCGCGCCACGCCCTTCGCCCAACTCGCCCCGGTCTTCACGTCGAACGTGCCGGAGACGACGAGTGCCGGCACCGAGCTGAACGTGGGCACCCGCTGGGCGGACGCGCGGTCGGGAACGTTCCAGATCCCGCACACCGGGTACTGGAAGGGCAGCTGCGGAGGCTGGGCCAGGACCGTGTCCGGCCACCCGGGGAAGGCCTTCTGCCCCGCCTTCAGCACGTCGGACTCCGAGTATCCCGGCGCCCATTCACTGCACGCGATCGAGTTCGTCAGGCCGTGCGCGAACTCGCCGACCTTCTGGACCGAGCCGGCCGCGCGGGCCTGGGCGAAGCGCTCCGGGTTCCCCTTGCTGAGTTCCTCGAGCGCTGCGGGCATGTCCTTGGGCCGGGGAGTGAAGGCGACGATCAGATTCAGCAGCGCGCCCCCGTCGAGGACGGTCTTGACCGGCTTCCCACCGTCCGGCGGCGCGACGTTCAGCGTCAGGGGCTGCGCCTCCAGCTTGCGGACCTGCTCCGTCAGGAGTTGGGGAAGGTCCGGGTAGCGGTCCTTGCAGGCGGGCTGCGCCGCGCACGCCTCGAAGATGTTGTGGATCCCCTCGGCGGTACTGCCCCATGTCCACGGCAGGGTCACGAACTGGGAAGGTGCGATCGAGTCGATCGCCACCGCGCGGATTCCCTCGGGGTGCAGGCGCAGGTACGTGAGGGCCAGGTTGCTGCCGTAGGAGTACCCGTAGACGTTCCACTGGGAGATCCCCAACGCGGTTCGCAGGTCGGCGAAGTCCGCCGCGTTCTCGGTGCTGTTGTAGGCGCTCAGGTCGACACCGTCGGCCACGAGGCGGGCCCGGCAGTCCGTCACCGCCTTCAGCATGATCTGTTCCGCCTGCTGTGCGTCGTAGCCCAGGCCCACGGCCTGGGCGTTGAACCGGTCGACCTCCGGGCAGGCGAGGTTCGGCTGGTCGTAGAGGTTGCCGCGCTGGGCCATGACGATCAGTTCGCGGTCCTTGTTCAGGCCGGAGTCGACGAGGAACGGAATGTCGTCGAACGTGTCGGCGCCGGGGCCGCCCGCCATGAACACCACGGGGTCCGCGGCGGGTTCGTCCGAGGCGGCCGGGATCCTCGCCACAGCCAGCTTGATGGTCCGGCTGCCGGGGCGGGAGCGGTTCTCGGGGACCTCGAGGAAGCCGCACCGGGCATCGCTCAGCGCTTCGATCGGCTCGGGCGTCTTCGGACAGGGGCCGGGCACGAACCGGGACGAGCCTGCCGGGCTGGGTGGCCCGACTGACCGCGGAACTGCTGCAGCCGCGCTGCTCGGTACGGGGCCGAAGGCTGCCAGGCAGACCAGAGCGGTCGCGGCGGTCGCCGCCGCGTGGATGCTGTGCTTTGGCATGTGATCTCGTTCCTCTGCCGACAGAGGCGGCAGCCCTGCCGGACCAGGCCGCAGCGGTTTGGCCGGAACGCGCGTCTTCAACGCTACCCGGCGGGGCGTTCGCGCGCTCGCGGAGCGGTCACGCCCCGTGGCCGAGGCCGTACCTGGCCGCCCACCGGGCAGTTCTCGGACCAAGGGATGTTTCTCGGGCCTCCTGCGTCCCTGTGCGCCTCTTCGGACCACCCGCTAGCGTTGGGATTGCATGCCTTCCGCCCGCACCACCACGACATCGCCCAGCGGGGGCCCAGCCGCCGGCTCGGTCTGGGCCCCCGAGTTCGAGAACCCCCTGGGCGACCTCGTCCACGTGGAGAGAGAGGTGGGGTCCGTGCACCGGATGGCATCGTTGTGCGCCGCCGGGGGCGCCATGCTCGCGGTCGTACTGGCCGGTGCCGCAGGGCCGCAGGCATACGTGACCGGCGATGACCACGAGAAGCGCAGCGCGGGTGTTCTCCAGGAGCTGGTGCCTTCTCCTGATGGCCCGGGCTGTGCGGCAGCTGTCGGCGTGCAGGGAAGCGTCGTCTGGGAGGCGGGGAGGGGGAAGGCCGATCTGACGACCGGGCGCGCCATCACCTCGAAGACGGTCTTCGACATGGCATCCAACTCCAAGCAATTCACAGCAGACGCCGTCCTTTTGCTGGCCGGTCGACACCAACTCGCGCTGAACGACCCCCTGTCCGACTTCCTCGACAACCCGCCCGCCTGGACGCGGGACATCACCCTGGGCGACTTGATGCGTCACACCAGCGGCATCACCGACTACCAGGATCTGCTGGAGGCCAAGGGCATCAAGGTGACGGATCCGGCCGGCCAGCAGGAAGCGATCGCGGCCATCCTCGCCTCACAGCCGGAAGATCCGCCAGGCAAGCGTTTCTCCTACTCCAACTCCAACTACGTCCTCCTGGCACATGTCGTCGAGAGGGTCACCGGCAAGCCGTTCCCGACCTTCATCCAACAGGAGTTCTTCACCCCACTGCACCTGCGCATGACTTTGTCCCCGGCCGTGGACGTTCCCGGCAAGGCAAAGTCGTACGACGAGAAGGACGGCTCCTTCACTCCCGAATCCTCCCCCTGGAAACAGTACGGAGACGGGTCCGTCCAGACCACTCCTGGGGAATTCGTCCGCTGGGCCGACAACTACCGCACTGGCCGCATCGGTGGACCGGAACTGCTCGCCGGGGTCACCGAGGGAGCCGTGAGCGTGGGTGACGTCCTGCGTGCGCGTGGAATCGAAGAAGGGCGGTACGGGGCCGGAATCCTCCTTCTCCCCGACAAGAGCCTGGTACATCGCGGCGACTGGGAGGGGTTCCACAGCACCTTCAAGGTGAGCCCGGACCGTAACACTGCCGTCACCGTCGTATGCAACGTGGATTCACCCGATCATTTCCGTGCGGCAAGCCAACTGCTGGACATCTGGACCGAATGACGCGTAGGGGTCGTCCTGCAGCCCTCGCGGAACACACGGCGAGCCAGGCGGCTTCGCGAGTGGTGCTCCACGAACGACGAGACGTGAACGGTCACCGGGCCGCCTGCATCACAGAAGGGGCTCAGTGCTCGCAGAGGGAGAATTCTCGTTCGTAGAGCTGCTCGTTGTGCTCGTCCACGAAGAACTTGCGTTCCTGCATGAGTTGTTCGCGGTAGTCCTTGGCCTGCTCAAGCGTCATGGTCGAGGTGGCGGACCATGGTTGCTGCGGTGGCACCTCGGATGTCGAGACGATCTTTTCCGACGGATCGACCAGGAAGAACGCGAGAATTTTGCGATGTCCCGGGCGGGTGGGGTCCACGAGGCGGAATGAGCCGACGCGGTGTTGCAGGACGTTCGGGAACGCCAGGCAGCGGCCCGCAGGGGTCGATGTCGATCCCAGCATCTGGTTCAACGCGTCTTCGTCCTCCAGGCCGTAGACCTCACGCAGGCCGTTGTCGTCGTTCTGTTCGTAGTGCGGGTCGTCAAGTGCCGCCCGGAAACTCAGCTCGCTTTCGGTGATGTTCTCGCTGTCCCAGTAGTAGATGCCGGTCGAGACGATCCGCTCGTTCACCATCCCCTCGACATGCCAGGAACCGCCCGGGTACTCGGGCTTGTCCGGAGTGAGATGCACAGTGGCAAGCTTGACGATGACCTGGAGACGGCGGCCGCGCAGGTCGACTCGGGCGGATTCGTCGGGCAACTCGGGCGGGGTGAAGGCCGGGGCGTCCGGGATGACCGGACGGCGGTTTTCCCACCAGTCGTCCTGGGCCTCCTCCCACGCACACAGGGCTTCTGCGTAGGCGCCGTCATCACTGTAGGAGGATTTGTCCGGACGCTCCGGCTCCGAGTCGTACCACCCGTAAGGATCTGCCTCGATCCGCAGGGGCCGCGGATGACGCAGATCGGTGAGGACGTTCTCCAGCAGCGGGCGCATGCGCGCGAACAAGTCCGGCAGCACGGAGGCTAGTTCGTGATGAGTCTCGGGGTGGATGTTGTTGACGTACGAACGGAAGTCGACATCGCCGTCGTCACTGACGTCGACGTCCGTGGGCAGCCACTGGAACTTCTCCGAGAATTCGTACTTCGAGTATCGGTCCGTCGGGTTCTGCCAAGCCCGCTCGGGCCCACCGCTCACCTCTCTCACCAGGCAGAAAAGTGAGGGATGAACCAGATCCAGCACCTGGCCGTCGGATCCGGGATGCCAGTCCCGTTCTGCTTCGGGGACCTGTTCCAGAACCCGAACCGCCTCGCGCAGCCGGGATCCGAGCTTGTCGTCGACCAGAGTGTCCGACTGCCACACCCCGTCGACGGCGGACACCTCGACGCCGGTTCGCCCGTCCCGCAGCGCGGCGTAATGCATGAGTTCGGCGAGCACGTAACGAACCTGCGCTTCGGTGAGGCCCTGGGCAACCGCCTCGTGCGTCCACCTGGCGACGATGTCGGCATCGTTCATCTTGTCGAACCACCCGGGCTTCGCCCGAATGCGTGAGCTGAACTGCATCATCTGAAGTTCCCGCAGCGTTCGGGGTGTCGCGAACGATACGGAACGGGAAGCATGAAAGGGCAGCGGGAAAGCAGACAGGCCAGTCAATTCTCTCGGTCCTCCGAGTCGGTGTGCGGTGGCGGGAAGGATACTTCAGCAGACTGACACCGCAGCCGTGGTCCCTGCCGCTGGTCCGGGAGCCGGGCTCAGAAGTGATTTCACCACCGGCAACGCGCTCAAGGAGGGCCTGGACGTCCTCGCGACCGAGGCCGAGGAACACACCTTCCGGATCCCCGAGTTCTGGCAGGTCGTCGACGCCTGCCGTGGTGCCGCGCCACCTGCCCCGCCTCCGCCTTCTGCGGGGGTGCCCACGCCGCAACCGGCACTTCAAGCACGACGGCCGGTTCGCCGGGATCCGGACCGGTCCAGGAGTGGGACTGCAAACAGCCGGAAGCCATCGGCGAGCCTCAACACCGCGCCGACGCCCAAATGCGGCGGCTGCCCGGAGCCCATGCATGCGCCGGGCCCATCGAGGTCGCCGGAGCGGACCCTGCCCGCACCGGCCGGCGGGCCGGTGCCCCGGTGCCCCGGCCCGCCGGCCCACCCCCGTTGTCGTGTCTCGGGCGTCAGCCCGACAGGCGGGCGATGTGTGAGGTCAGTTTCTCCGGCGTGGGGTGCGCAAAGAGCACGTCCTGCCGTAGCCCCCAGTCCTGTCGGCGCTAGGAGCCCTCGCGTCAGGCGAGCACGCACCGACCCTGACTGCTCGCGACAGTCGGGGTCCACGGGAGTTCCACCATGCCCCTCGCGCCTGCCCGCCCCGGCCCGAGCCGGCCGAACCGGCCCTGTGTCCCTGGGCGTTCCGGCGCCGTAGGCCCCCGCTGCTCGGGACTCGGCCCGCTGACGGTCCGGTAGATTCGGCGGCACGGCTGATCTTCAGGGGAGCGGCAGAATGCCGCGCGTGCGACACGGGGGCAGTGGGTGCGGAACGGACACGCGCAGGACCGTCGACGGCAGGCCCTGCTGGAGTGCTGGCGCGCGATCGAGCTGTTCAGCCCGCCGACCATCCCGGCGCTACCCCGCCGACGCCCCGCCGCCCGCTCCGGGCCGAGGGACGAGTACGTATCCGACCTGACGCCGGAGCCGGGCCGGGTACCACCGCTCCTGCCGTGGGCTCCGGACCATCCGGAGACGGGGGCGCGGCGGGCACCGTACGGCCGCATGTGGCGGCACGAGGTCTACTGCGGGGTCTTCGACCTGGAGCTGCTCCGCCAGGCGATGATCGCGGTCCTGCCCGCGGGGACCGATCCCGACCCCGGTGTGCCGCAGAGCGAGCTGGTGCTGTCGGGCCAGAGCGCGATGTTCGCGCTGGTCCTGGACGACGAGGGCCGACCGCTCGAGGACACGTCCGTGATCTCCGCGTGCGCCTGGGCGACCGGCCGCCTCTTCGATCCTGGGCCGTCCACACCTGGGTGGCTGGACGGATTTGAGGAGCTCGACGACGCGTTCGGCGGGGCGATCGACGAGCTCACGGCCACCGCGATCCCTTACGACCCCACCGCACCGGCCGCCGGAACGGTGTACGAGCGGCGGCCCGGCTCCGAGGGTGCGGCGGGAGCGCCGGGCACGGCCGACGGCGGATGGCAACGGCTGCTCGCCGAGATCCTGGGCGGCGCTGCCGTCGGGGCGGTCGGGGCCCTGTTCGGCGAGGTCGCCGGCGCCGCGCTACAGGGCGCGGCGGAACCCCTGGTTCGCCGCGCCGCGGACTGGGTCGCGGCGCGCCGCGCCGCCGAGGAGCAGGTGGAGTCCGGGCGGCCGGACAGTACCGGGGGCGTTCCCGAGGGGGCGTCGACCGACGGTCCTGACACGTCGGCGGAGTACGGGGCCGGCGCCGGTCCCCGTGCGCTCGGGTTCGCCGATCTGGTCGCCCTGACCGCGCAGATCGCCGACCTGTGCGGGGTTCAGGACCACCTGCGGCCGCGGGTGGTCCGGGTGCGCAGCAGGCTGGTCAACCGGCCGCGGGACCCGCAGACGAAGATCGCCGCCGCCGCGCCGTTCTTGAACAGTCTGTTTCCCCCTGATCTGGCCCGGGTGTCCGCGGCCGTCGGCAAGGAGATCGGCCCGGCGCTGGAGGCGTACCTGACCGAGCTCGACGCCGTTGACGTGGGGGCGCGGACGGACGTGCGCCGGGAGCGCGGGGTCGTCCTGGCCGGAGTGGCCCCGGACCTGGTTCCGGCCGGCCGCTGGCCCGCACCGGCTCGGTTCCCGCTCGCGCTGAGCCAGCAGTTCGCGGTCGACCGCATGCTCGCCGACCGAGCGGGAACCGAGGGCGGGATGTTCTCCGTGAACGGCCCGCCGGGCACGGGCAAGACCACGATGCTGCGCGACCTGGTCGCCGCCCTGGTCGTCGAGCGGGCGGCGGTGCTGGCCACGTTCGACCGGCCCTCGCAGGTGTTCTCCGGTCCGGCGTGGCGGGGCAAGGACCGCCAGGGCAGGCACGCCCGCTTCGTGTCGCGGCTCGACCCGCGGCTGACCGGGTTCGAGATCGTGGTCACCTCGTCCAACAACGGCGCCGTGGAGAACATCACCGCCGAGCTGCCCGGCATTGGTGCGCTCGGCGAGCACTGGCAAGCAGGCACCGACCACTTTTCCGACCTCGCCTCCGCGCTCCTCGGCGGGCCGGCCTGGGGTCTGGTCGCGGCGGTGCTCGGCAACAAGGCCAACCGCAAGGAGTTCGGGGACCGGTTCTGGTGGGGCCGACTGCCGGAGAAGGAGACCGACGCCCGCAAGGCCGCGGAGCTGCCGCCGCTGCGCGGCATGCGGGAGGTCCTGAGCGACTGGATCCCGCCCAAGCCACAGCCCGGTGGCCGTGCTCCCGTCACCCCGGCAGACCAGGTTGCGGCCGCGGCCGCCGGGCCCGCCCGGCCCGTGCCGTCGTGGACTGACGCTGTCGCCGCGTTCCGTACCGCCCAGGCCAAGGTCGAGCGGCTGCGCGCCGAACGTGCCCGGCTGACCGGGGCCCTGGCCGCCGTCGAGTCCCCCTCGGCCGGGCAGCGGATCGCGGACCTGGAAGCCGCCGTATCCCAGGCCGACCAGCAGATCGCCGCCGCCGCTGCGGTCCTGGACCGGGCCACCGCCGCCACTGCCTGCGCCCGGACCGCCACCGCGGTGGCCGAGGCCGGGCACCATACGGCCTCCGAGCACGTACCGCGGACCCGCCAGGAGCTGGCCACCGCCCGCGCGGACCTGTCGGCCGCCCGTGAACTGGCCACGCACCACCGCGAGTACGTGACTGCCCTCACCGCCCGCCACGACACTCCCCCGGCCGTCGAGCGGGGCCTGCGCGGCGGGCTGCGCCGCCTGCTGCAGAGCACGGCCGAACGGCAGGCCGCCGAACGGCAGCAGGAGCACACCCAGGCCGAGATCGCGTACCTGCTCGTCCAACAGCGCGCCGCGCTCGAGGACTCCTTGGAGCAGGTCGCCGCAGCCGTGCGCACCGAATCCCTGGCCGCCGACCGGCACGCCCGGTCCGGCAGCGCTGTCGACGAGGCAGCCACCGGCCTCACCGCCGCCCTCGCCTACGAACGGGCCGCGAGCGCGCGGGAATCCGCGGCAGCCACCTCCCTCCGGCACGCCCGGCAGACCGCCGACTCGTCCCGCCGCGACCTGCGGGGCGCCGTCGCCGAACTCGACAGCCGCCACCGCGAACTGCGGGAGGCGGCCCGGACGCTGCCGTCCCTGCCGCTCGGCTGGGCTCACCTCGACGAAGCCGACCAGGAACTCGGCTCGCCCTGGTCCGACGAGGCGTGGTCCACCGCGCGCAGCGACCTGTTCCTGCGCTCCCTCGACCTGCACCGCGCCTTCGTCGCCGGTGCCGCGAAGAAGGTCCGCGGCAACCTCCAGGTCCTCATGGAGCTGATGGCCGGGACCAACGGGCCCGTCCCCGACGAGGAGGTCGCGCACGCCTGGCAGACCCTGTTCCTCCTGGTGCCCGTCGTCTCGACCACCTTCTCCTCCGTCGGGAGCATGTTCGCCCGCCTCGGCCGGGAGTCCATCGGCTGGGTCCTCGTCGACGAGGCCGGGCAGGCCACCCCGCAGGCCGCCGCCGGCGCGCTGTGGCGCGCCCGCAGGGCCGTTCTGGTCGGCGATCCGCTCCAGCTCGAACCCGTCGTCACCATGCCCGAGGCCCTCCAGCGCCGACTGCTGCGCGCCTACGGCGTCGACGAGCACTGGCTGCCGTCGGCCACCTCGGCCCAGGCCGTCGCCGACCGGACCAACCGCTACGGCACCTACCTGCCGGCCCCGGACACCAGCGACGAGCACGTCTGGGTGGGCTCGCCGCTGCGCGTACACCGCCGTTGCGAAGAGCCGATGTTCACGGTCAGCAACGAGGTCGCCTACGGCGGCCTCATGGTCTACGGCACCGCACCCGAGGCGTTCCCCGACACGGAACGGGACGGCCTGCTGCCCAGCCGCTGGCTCAACACCGACGACCCGAGCCGCCCGTCCGAGGCCCCGTGGGGCGAACGCGACCGTCGGGCCTTCGAGTTCGTCCTCGACCACTTGCACCGGCACGGCGTCACCGTCGAGCGCGTGCGCGTCATCGCCCCCTTCCGGGCCCTCGTCGCCGAATGCCAGAAGATCTGCCGCGGTCGTGACGGCTGGACGTCCGAACTGATCGAGGAGCGCTGCGCCACCGTCCACCGGGCCCAGGGCAAGGAAGCCGACGTCGTCGTCCTCGTGCTCGGCGGCGGTCGGCCCGGCGCCCGCGACTGGGCGGCCCGCACCCCGCACCTGCTCAACGTCGCCGCGAGCCGCGCCAAACGCCGCCTCTACGTCATCGGCGAGCGCAGCCTGTGGGCCCCGCTCCCGCACTTCGACGTCCTCGCCTCCGAGCTGACGGAGTTCCACCACCTCCGCGACCGCGCCACCTGGCCGCCCGACACCGAGTGACCACCGACGGGCGGCAGGGCGGAGAGGTACATGCCCGTCACGAAGCGACGCCACAAGCCACCGGCCGAGCCCATGGCGCTGTCTCGCCCGAGACAGCCTCGCGAGTGAGGTCGCCGACGCTATGCCGTCCTGCCGCCGAACACGGCCAGCAGCAACCCCGAAATGACGAGGGCTCCCCAGGCCCCGCACCCGCTGCACCCGGAACACCTCACCCAGCGGCTGGCCATTCCTCCTCACGCAGCCGTCGCCACAACGGCGTTTACGGCGGCGGCTGGTTCACCCGCGGGCAGTGGCCCGGACTCAGGGGGTGGGTCGATGCTCGCGGGCGGTGGCCCGGGCTGACGGGGTGGGCCGATGCTCACGGGCTTCCCTTCCACGATCCCGGGAAAGGACGCGACCCGGCCCGTCTACGGTTCCCGACCGCAAACCCCGTGCTGCAGGTTCTGACGATCCGCCCGTACTCGACGAACGCCTTCCCCCAGCGGGTTCCGGCGGGCCTCGCCGCCGAATCGCGTCGGCGCCTGGCCGCTGCGAGTTCAACGCCCCTCTGCTACGAGGGAGATCCGCTGCTGACGCCAGCCCGAAGGGAGGCCGAGCGCTTGGTGGGCGAGCTTCAGTCCACCCCGCGCAGGTAAAGATCATCCGTACGCCTGCGCCGGTCCGCGGACAGCCGAAATGATCAGCACCCACGGATAGACAGTCCCGGCCTCCACGAGGCCTGGCCCACGAACCAGTCCCTGCACCCCAAGCCGAGGTCGCCGCTATGCCCGAGAAGGTCACGAAGGAAAAGGTCCTCGTTTACGTCGTCCGTGACGGACACCTGCTGGTGCTCCGCCACACCGACTACTCTTACGAGGAGGTCGGCATCCAGGTGCCTGCAGGCAGCATCCGCCTCGGTGAGAACCCGGAAGCCGCTGCTCTGCGCGAGGCCCGCGAGGAGACTGGCCTGTCGGACTTCAAGATCGTCCGCAAGCTCGGCGTGGCCGAGTACGACATCAGCCCGTACCGGTTCGAGATCCAGCACCGGCACGTCTTCCACTTGGAGTTGACCGAACCGACGCCCGACAGGTGGATGAGCCAGGAGGACCACGACGGCGAGCAGGAGCCGACCTACTTCGAGTGCTTCTGGATCCCGCTGGATGCCGCGCATATTCTCCAGTCCGGCCAAGGCGCGCTGCTGGGGCGTCTGTCCGACTAACCACTGGACGTGCGGGCGGGGACGTCCTCACAGCAACCAACAGCCGCAGCACACCGTAGGGACCGTCAGGGCCGACGCAGCTCGGCGCCGGTCCCGACGGCAAGCCCACAAAGACGAACAGCTACTTCGCAGGCTCTGCCCGAAGGTTGCCGGCGCCGATGGCGCCCCGGAGGACGTGGGCGATCTCCTCGGGCTTGAGGTCGATGCGGTCGAGCCCGTCCACGGTCAGCGGGATCTCCTCCAGCGCGTATTCGCCGCGTCCCTCGGCGCTGAACTCAGGCCCGGTGCGGTCCTCGAAGGACCAGGTGGCGATGCGGGCAAGGTAGAAGAGCTGACGCTCGTCGTCCGTCTCCATCGTGTGGAGGAGCCGGACGATGTCGGCCTTCCCTGCGATCTCCTCGTGGATCTCCCGATGGAGTGCGGCCTCCCTCGACTCGTCGCTGGGTTCGACGCCCCCGCCTGGGAGCACCCAGTACTCAGGGATGTCGGGCTTGGTGCGGCGGATGACCAGCATCGTGTCGTCAGCGGTGACGAGGACGGCGCGGACTCGTTCCTTCATTTCGGTCTGTTTCCTTGCTTGTTGGCGTCTCAGTGCAGCAGCCAGCGTCGCCTACGGCGTCCAGGGTGAGGACCATGACGCCCACCGTGTCGCTGCCGTCCAGCAGAGGCAGGTACATCCGGACGCCGCCGCCGGCCAGCGGCACCTCGACTGCCTCCCCGCGCAGGAAAGCCCGGCCGGCGGGAGAGTCGATCACCGGCTCGGGCTGACTGACGTGCAGCTTCCTGCCCGGAAGCGGCACCAGCAACTCCTGTGCGTAGTACTGGAGATGGACACGTCACGGCCTCCGACCCTGCCCACCTCCTCCGCGATCAGCGGGGCGATCAACTGCGGCGGCAGATGCGGCGCCCGGTCCAGCAGCAGACCGAGCAGCCGCTCACCGAAACCCTCCGACCGATCCACCCTCTCCTCACCCATGACCCGGTGTGCCATCTTCCTTCCACCCACGTGCCGGTCACCGCCTCGGCACACCGTGACCCGGTCAGCCGCCGGAGCGGCTCATTGCGCCATGCGCGGCATGTCGTCCCGCGTCCTCGCCACCCTGCCTGCGGTCACGCCGGCCCTATCTGGCCATGGCGGTCGTACGCGCACCGTCCGGGTGGACGACCCCGTGCTGCACCTCGCGGACGAAGCGCAGGAGACGGACCGCCTGTCCGGCTGGGCCAAGGAGGACGACGCCGACACGCTGGCCGAACTGGGTGGCGGGCCGATGGGGATGAGTGTGAAGCGGCTGACCGTAGCTGGGTCCGCGCCGTTGGTGGTGCTCGGGGGAGGCGGGATCGGTTGCGCGGACCTGCTCCTGGGCCGCCTCGTCCAGCGACATCAGCTATGGGTTGAGCGCCGGCGGCTGTACCCGCTGCGCCCCGAGGCGTGCGTCGGGGGCAGCGACCTTGCGGCAGCCCGGTCCGTTGGGGAGGGCATGACGGGGGGGGTGTCAGGCGCCTCGGCGGGTGCCGGGCCGGGGAAGTCTGCCGGGCCGGGCCGGTCTTGGTTGGGCCACGGCCGGTCCGGCAGGCGTCGATCCCCGGGGCCCGGGACACGGTTGAGCACATCGTGCGGGCGGTCCGTGACGGCGACGAGGCCCGTATCCGTACCCTGCTGGCCGACCTTGCGGGGTATCGGCCCAGGGGCTGACTCGGGTGATCTTTACGGGGTGGCCGGGAGTCGTCTTGATCTTGGTGTGCCGGGGGTGGGTGGATGGGGGGTCCAAGGTCTGGATCGCGAGGCCGCCCTGCGGCTGGTGAGGGCGAGCCTCGCCGGAGCCGGGTTCTGGGCTGTGACGCGGGGAGTAGGGGCATGGCAGTGCAGGGTGCGGATGTGCTGGTGGTCGGCGCGGGAGTGGTGGGCCGTTCCTTGGCGTTCGCGCTCGCGGTGACGGAGCCCTCGGTCCGGGTGGCGCTGGCCGGCGATACGGGCGGGGCGGCGACGTCGAACGCCGCGGCGTCGCGTGCGGCGGGGGCGATGCTCGGCGTGCTGGGTGAGGTCACCGAGTGCGGGCTGCGGACCCGGCACGGTCGGCTGCGGACCGACCTCGCGGTCGAGGCGGCCGGGCTCTGGCCGTCCTGGCGGGCCCAGGTCCGCACCGCCGCGGGCGCCGCCGCCCCCGGCCGCGACGGATACGGCACCGGCACATTCATGATCTTGAACGCGGTCTCCTCCGCCCTGGACGACGCCTCGTTCACCGCTGTGGCCCAGGCAGCGGCCGAGTACGGTCTGGGCTGCGAGGAGACCGCACCGGCGGGCATCCCGGGGTATCGGCCGCTGGACAACGACCGTGCCCTGCGCGCCTGGTACCTCCCTGCAGAGGGCTTCCTCGACGCGCGGGCCTGGCTCGCCACCCTGGACACAGCCCTGGCCGCGCTGCCCAACACGATCCGCACCCCGGCCGGCACTCTCACCGCAGCCCCGGAGGGCGGCTACCTCCTCGACACACCTGCCGGCTTCTTCCGCGCTCCGCGCGCGGTGGTAGCGGCGGGCGCCTGGACCACCCCGATCCTCGAAGCCCTCGACCCGGACCTGCCCGTCGTCCCGGTCCTTGCCGCGGCGGGCACCGCGGTGACCGTCACCGGGCCCGAGACACGGCCCGCCGTGATCCGCACACCCAACCGCGCCTACGCCTGCGGCCTCCACGCCGTCCCGCAGGCCGACGGCTCCCTCTACCTCGGCGCCAGCGCCCACCCCGCCCTCACCCCCACCCCCCGGCCCACCGCCGGAGCACTGCGCTTCCTCCTCGACGCCGCACTCAGCCAGCTCGACCACCGCCTCGCCGGCGCCGGCATCACTCACACCCATCACGGGAACCGTCCCCTGAGCCTGGACGGCCACCCCGTCATCGGCCCCACCCTCCGCGAGGGCCTGTGGGTTGCGTCGGGCACGCACCGCGACGGCCTGCACGCCTCCCCGCTGATCGCCGCCGCCCTCGCCGACGCCCTCCTGGCACCCACCCCCACCAACGATCCGCTCCCCGGAGTGCTGGCCGCCTTCAACCCGGGCCGGGAGCTGATCGCCGATCTCACGGTGAAGGAGGCAGCCGCGGAGGCGGCCGCGCATCACGCCGCGCTCGCTGCCGAGGCCCGCATGCGTCCCCCGCTTACCGGCGCATGGCCCCAGGCCCTGGCCGACGGCTACGCCGACCTGCTGGACCGCGCGTATGCGGCCATGCCCGAGGGCTACATCCCGCCCCCGGACCTGGCCCCCCTCGCCTACGAGAGCACGGGTCCAGCTCTCGCCGAGATCGCCGCCGCCCACCTGGCCCGCCACGACCGCGCCCACGCCTGAAAAGGACAGCAGGTGCGCCCGGGCGATACGCGATTGGTTCTGGCACAACTTCCGACAGCGCCCCAGACCATCGCTGTTCGAGGGTGGGTGGTGAGCCCTGTGAGCCGGAGACCCCGCCGAGGAGGCCGTCGAGGCCGAGTCAGGGCGGATTTGACCATCAGCGTTGCCGTTGAAGCCCGTGCTCGTTGACCCGGCATGAAGAAGATCATCGTTACGGGGATGCTGGCTCTCGCCGGCGCTTCCCTCGCAGCTCCCGCTCACGCCGATGGAGGAAGCGCCGTGCCGGGCGTGGACTCGCTGCCCCTCAACAGTCTGGCGAACACTGCAAAGGACCCCCTGAACTCGACTGTCGCTCACGAAGGTGGCGCCGGCGGCCTGACCAGCAGCCTGGGCAACCTCGACCAGCTCACCAGTCTGCTGAACGGGCTCCTCAAGGGGGCGCCCATCAGCGGCGCAGCCACCCCCGGCCACGATGCCTCGGGCGAGGCCGGCTCACCCCTCGGCAGCGCCGGCCCCCTCTCGGCCCTCACCGGCGGCGGTGACAAGGGCTCCCCCCTCGGCTCCTTGACCGGCGGCCTCAGCGGGATCGGCGGCGCTGGCGGTCCCTCCTGAGCATCTCGCCCCGAGTACGAAGAAGCCCCCGCAGAATCCGGCGGGGGCTTTTTCGAACTTGCAGACCGTGCGAGGGGTCGCGGTCCACCAGCGGTCAGGACCTCAACCGCCACCTCGATGCACTCGCTGCGGTCGGTTGTCGCCGACCGCGGCCAGGCTCACCTCGCGAACGTCCGCGGAAGAGCGACCCGTTGTAGAAGGGCCCGCCCTTCCGGCCGGCGGCACTTCATGGTCGACCGCCGGGTCGAGGCGGGGCCAGGAAGGTCCTGTGCCGGCCCACAGCCAGACCGACGGCGCCAGCTCCCTTCTCGCCCGCATGGCCTTCCACCACGCCCGGCTCCAGATCGAAGCCTCGGCGGTCGCCGAACCGTACGCCGCTCTGGTTACCGCCGCGCGCTCCGAGGCCGGCGTCCACATGAGCTAGGCGTGGCAACAGCCGCCGATCGACACAGACAGCGGCATGAATCTGGGTACCGCCTACCCCCGTGACCGCTCGACCGCCGCAGGACACCGACCAACCTGACGAACCGTCACCAAAGTCAGCATTGGGTCAGCATTGGTCCTGGCAAAGCTGACCCCAGCTGGTCACACCTGGGAAACGTCGAGGGCCCGGAGAGGCCTTGCCGGAGCCCTTCGTAGCCCGCCCCGCCGGAACGATTGCCGCACGCGGTACGACCTCTCCTCGCCTGATCTCGACTGGGTGACCTGTGTCAGAAAACCGCAGCTCAGCGCACCCGTCCGCGTGCCTTCAGCGGACCCGGCGGGAGCTGCGGCGCAGGGATCGGGGGGCCGTCGTAGCCCTTCACCTCGCCGAAGCGGGTGCCTTCCATCCAGTCCTTGCGGGCTTGTACGATCTCCTCGTTGCTCCGGCCGATCCAGTTCCAGAACATCACGATCTCCTCCTCGAACGGCTCCCCGCCCAGGAGCATCAGGCCCGCGTCCGAGGTTGCGCGGAGGGGGAGTTCGGTGCGGCCGCAGCCCAGGTAGAGCATCGAGCCCGGGAGGACCGGGACGTCGTCGACGTGGGCCTCGCCCGACATGGACAGGACCGCGTACTCGAAGTCCGGGTCGAGCGGGAGCCGGGTTTGCGTGCCCGCCGTGAGGGCCAGGTCCGCGCCGACGATGGGGCTGTACGCCGTGCCGGGTGAGGTCGCCTTGTCGAGGGTGCCCAGGATGACCGTCGCGCTCAGGCCCGGGGCCGTCACCGATGGAAGGTCCGCGTGGTGCTGGAAGTGGGGCTCGACGTGGCGGTGGGCGTCGGGCAGGGCCACCCACAGCTGCGCGCCGTGCAGGAAGCGGGCGTGCGGGCGCGGGCTCTCCTCCGAGTGGCTGATGCCGCGGCCGGAGGTCATCAGGCCCAGCTCGCGCGGGCGGACCGTCGCCAGGCTGCCCACGCTGTCGCGGTGCAGGATCTCGCCCTCATGGAGCCAGCTCACGGTCTGGAGCCCCGCGTGCGGGTGGGGCGCGACCTGCATGCCGGGCTCGTCGGCGATGTCGTCGGGGCCGTAGTGGTCCACGAAGCACCAGGCGCCCACCATGCGGCGGCCCAGGTTCGGCAGGAGTCGGCGGACCTCGGTGGACTCACCGAGCTTGACCGTGCGCGGGCTGAGGAGCTCGCGTACGGGTTCGGCCACGACGAAGCCGCGGCCGCCGCAGGTGGAGAGCGCGGGCTGGCGTTCGAGATTGCTCATACCGCACAACTTAGTACCGGGGAGCGGATCCGTTCCGCGGAATGTCGGGGCACGCGGCCGTGTTGGAGGCAGGGCACACAGCACCCGAACGGCGGAAGGGACGCCATGAACACGCCGACGGCGTACTACGAGCACGGGACCGCGGCCGAGCGCTGGGAGCGGGGCCGGCTCTTCTTCGAGGCGAAGGAGTACACGGCCGCCGCCCGCGTCCTGGACTCGCTGGCCGGCGAGGTCCCCGAGCAGCTCGCGCCGCGGCTCCTGCTGGCCCGCGCCTACTACCACTCCGCCCAGCTCTCCCGCGCCGAGCAGGAGCTGCGCGGCATCCTGGAGCGCTGGCCGGTGGAGGACTACGCGCAGCTGATGCTGGGCCGCACCCTGGAGCGCCAGGGCCGGGCCGCCGAGGCCGCCCGGTACCTGCGGATCGCCGCCGCCATGGCCGGGGAGTTCCCCGAGGACTGAGTGGCGGCCGACCGGGGGCGCCCGGCCCCGTTCATGCGTGGCCGGGCTCCGCACTCGGTTAGCCTGGGGGCACGATGAACCGTCTGACCACGCCTTTCGGCTCCTACGAGCTCACCCGCTTCCCCGAGGACCCGCGCGACCGGCTCCGCGCCTGGGACGCCGCCGACGAGTACCTCCTGCGCCACCTCGAATCCGGTACGGGGGACCGCGGCCCGGTCGACCTGGCCGGCGCCGGGCAGATCACCGTGCTCGGGGACCGGTGGGGGGCGCTGACGACGGCGCTGGCCGCCTACCACCCGACGCAGATCACCGACTCCTCGCTGACCCGGTCCGCCACCGCGGCGAACCTGGACCGCAACGGGATCGGCACCGCGAAGCGCACGGTGACGCTGCTGACCACGCAGGACGCCCCGCCGGAGCGGATCGACGTGCTCCTGGTGCGGGTGCCGAAGAGCCTGGCGCTGCTGGAGGACCAGCTGTACCGGCTGGCCCCGCGCGTCCACGCCGGCACGGTCGTGGTCGGCACCGGCATGGTCAAGGAGATCCACACCTCCACGCTGCGCCTGTTCGAGCGGATCCTGGGCCCGACGCGGACCTCGCTCGCCGAGAAGAAGGCGCGGCTGATCTTCTGCACGCCCGGCGCCCCCGCCGCCGCCCGCCCGCCGGCAGCGGATCCCTGGCCGGTGACGTACACCGCCGACGAGGACGCGGGCTCGGGCGCGGGCCTGACCGTCGTCAACCACGCGGGGATCTTCTGCGCGGACCGGCTCGACGTCGGCACCCGCTTCTTCCTCCAGAACATCCCGACCAACACGGCCGGCGCCCGGGTCGTGGACCTGGGCTGCGGCAACGGCATCGTCGGCACGGCGGTCGCGGTCGCCGACCCGGACGCCGAGGTGGTGTTCACGGACGAGTCGTACCAGGCGGTCGCCTCGGCGAAGGCCACGTTCCGCGCCAACGTCACGCACGAGCGGGAGCGCGCCGACTTCCTCGTCGGTGACGGGGTGGCGATGCTGGACCCGGGCTCGGTGGACCTGATCCTGAACAACCCGCCGTTCCACTCGCACCAGGCGACGACGGACGCGACCGCGCTGCGGATGTTCGCCCAGTCGCGCAAGGTGCTGCGGCAGAGCGGCGAGCTGTGGGTCGTGGCCAACCGTCACATGGGCTACCACACCCATCTGAAGCGGCTCTTCGGGAACTGCGAAGTCGTCGCGAGCGAGCCGAAGTTCGTGGTTCTGCGGGCCGTCAAGCGGGAGCAGCGCCAGCGGGCCATGTGACCTGCCGGTACGTCCTACACTCGGCCGCGTGGGCAGCCAGGGGGAACAGGACGCGGGCAGCGGCTCCGGGCGCTACCGCCGGGAGGACGTGGCGCGGGCGGCGGGCGTCAAGGCGCGCAACCTGCGCTACTACCAGGAGCGCGGGCTGCTGCCTCCGCCGCGCCGCGAGGGCCGGATCGCCTGGTACTCCGACGACCACCTGGCCCGGTTGCGGCTGATCAGCGAGCTGCTGGGGCGGGGCTACACCGTCAACGGCATCGCGGAGCTGCTGCACGCCTGGGAGGAGGGCGGCGGCCTGTCCCAACTCCTGGGCCTGGAGCGGGAGATGACACGCGACTGGGAGCACGAGGAGCCGGTCACCATGACCCGGGCCGAGCTGCGGGAGCTGTTCGGCCCGGGGGCGACGGCCGAGGACACCCGACGCGCGGCCGAGCTGGGTTACGTACGGATCGACGGGGACCGGGTGACGCACCGGAGCCGCCGGCTGCTGGAGGCGACGCTGACGTTGGTGCGTCAGGGGGTGCCGCTCGCGGAGATCCTGGACGCGGGGGACTTCGTACAGGCGCAGGCGGCCGCGCTCGCGGACCGGTTCGTCGGACTGTTCCGGCGGCATGTGATCGGCCCGGAGGGGCTGGAGGGACTTTCGGCCACCCAGCTGGATCACATCTCGGCGGCGGTGGCGGCGCTGCGGCCGATGTCGGGCGAGGTCGTGGCCGCCGAATTCGCGCGGGCGATGGGGCGGCGGGTGGAGGCGGAGGTCGCCGAACTGCTGCGCGGGAAGCGGTAAAGGGCGACGACCCGGCGGTGACCGGCGAGTAGGAGTCGGCCGAAAAGCAGCGCTCGCACAACCTTGCCAACCACCATTGGCACTCTTACATTCAACTCGTCGGTAACAACGGTGCACAGCCGATATAAGGGACGATCTCATGGTAGATTCCCATCACTTATCAGGCGACTTGTCCGAACCTCCCGGCCCCGAGGACAGAACCGGAAACGGCACCGGCGGTGTTCGCTGGCGCCGCTTCGCCCTCCTGACCGTGCCCGCCGTGGCGGTGACCGCGGGCCTCGGCATCGCCCTCGCGCAGGGGGCCCTCGCCGCCTCGTTCGCCGTCTCCGGACAGCAGTTCAAGGTGTCGGCGTCGAGCCTGGAGGGCGAGGGCTTCGCGCAGTACGGCAGCGTGGACGTCAACGCCCGCGAGGAGCTCATCCCGGTGGCGGTAACGGCCATCCGGGAGGCCAAGCTCCACAACCTGTGCCAGTCGGTGGTCACCACGCTCCCGGTGGTCGGCGACATCTCGCTCAACCTCACCGCCGGCAAGAAGGCCCCGGTCGAGGCGAGCAACCTGTTCGTGGACGCGACGCAGCTCTCCGGCGACGCGGTCTTCAGCAACATCGAGATCGGGCGCGACGCCTCCACCCTCGACAAGGGTCCGGCCGAGGCGCAGGGCATGCAGGACCTGTTCGCGCAGCAGGCGGACACCGTCAGCATCACCGATCTGCACCAGACGGCCTGGGCGACGAACGCCGGGACGTTCAAGCTGTCCGGGCTGAGCATGAACATCAGCAAGGGCAAGAAGGAATGCTTCTGAGCCGTGGGCGGTCGCGGCCGTCAGGGCCGCGGGGCCGAATGCGGTGGCGGAGGTGGCGGCGCAGCAGGCCGTTCTGGGGCGGGCTGCTCACCGTGCTCGCCGGGGCCTGGATCTGTGTCCTCCCGCTGGCGCCGTTGAAGATCATGCTCCAGCAGGGCGTGGCGGGGATCCCGTCCGTCCTGATGGGGGCGGTCATGATCGTGCTCGGTCTCACCGCCTGGTTCGCTCCCCCGCAGCGCAGCCTGGCCGGGGTCCTCACCACCCTCATCGCGACCGCCGCACTGGTCCTGTCGAACCTCGGCGGGTTCCTGATCGGCACCCTGCTCGGCATTCTCGGCGGCGGCCTGATGTTCGCGTGGCAGCCGTACGCGGACCGGCGCGCCGGGGGCTCCGCCTCGCCCCCGGCCGACTCACCGGACCCCTCCCCCACCCCCACCCCGCACCACGATCCCCAAGGAGCACAGCCATGAGCCGCACGCGCACCACGCTCGCCCTCGGGATGGCCGCGGCCGGAGCCCTGTCCCTGGCCTCCGTCACCGCCACCGCCGCGCCGTTACCGCCGGCCGGGTCGACCACCGTCACCCCGGCCGGGCACTCCTTCAAGGCCACCCTGAGCGGGAAGGCCACCCTCAAGGCCGGTTCGGTGACGGTGACCTGCAACGTCTCCGTCGCCACCGGCACCGTTCCGGCGGCCCCCGGCAACCAGAACCCGGCCGGGCCGGTCTCGTCGCCGATCTCGCCGCCGACGTACAGCTCGTGTAGCGCCAGCCTGCCGGGCGTGACGCCGACCGTCACGACCAGCGGCGCCTGGGCCGTGTCCATGCAGAACGGCTCCCCGATCACCGCCACCATGACGGTCCCGGTGGGCGGCCTCGTCCTCCAGACGACCGGCCTGGCCTCCTGCACGGTCACCGCCGCCCCCACGGCCCCTGCGGCCGTCGGCGGCACCTGGGCCAACGGCGCCCCGCCGAGCCTGACGTTCACGAACGCGTCCGTCCCGGTCCATGTCACCGGCGGCTTCGGCTGCCCGACGAGTGCGACGTCGTCCACCTTCAACGCCGTCTACAAGGTCACCGACACCACCGACCCGGCGCAGCAGATCACCGTCACCCCCTGAGGCGCCGCCGCGCCCGCCCCGCCGCCGGGGAAAATGCGTTGCCCCGGCGGAGGAGGTTGGGCAAGGCTCCGGGGCATGTCACACAGCACCGTTGCACCGCAGGCCACGCCCCGTACCGGCCAACGAGGGGTCGACGACCTCTTCTCCGGCGGGCGCCTCGTCGCCATCCCCCGCAAGGCCGCCCGCCGCGAGCAGTTGCTCGTCCACCTCGCCGAGACCCTCTTCGCACAGGACCGCGCCTACACCGAGCCCGAGGTGAACGACGCCCTGCGCACCGTGCACGAGGACAGCGCGGCGCTGCGCCGGTACCTGATCACCTCGGGCCTCCTCACCCGGACCCGGGACGGCGGCAGCTACCGGCGGGCCACGACCACCCGGTAGTGGGTCGTCAGCCGCCCTTCGTCAGCCAGCACATGGAACGCGACCGCCGGCGGCTCGTCGAGGTGGACGTGCGGATCGCCGCTCGGGGCCTCCCACGGCAGCCGCAGCGTGGACACCACGCCCGGCGCCACGAGCAGCGGGCGCCCGGCGAAGGTGGTCGCGGCGGCGGTGTGGGCGTGCCCGCACAGGAACGCCGCCAGGTGCGGGTGCCGCCCGGCCAGCGCCGCCAGCCGATCCTCGCCGAACTGCCGGATGCCGTCGACGTACGGGGTGTGCAGCGGCGCCGGCGGATGGTGGAAGGCGACCAGGACCGGTGTCTCCCGCGGCGTGCCGGCCAGTACGTCGTCCAGCCAGGCCAGCGTGGACTCCTCCAGGAAGCCCCGGTCCTCACCCGGTACGGAGGAATCGCACACGGCGAGCACGAACCCGTCCCCGCGCAGCACCTGGTCAACCGGCGCCCCGGACGGGTCCTCCTCCCCCAGCAGCCCCCGCCGGAACGCCTCGCGGACGTCGTGGTTGCCGGGGCATACGACCAGCGGGTGCCGGGAGCGCAGCAGCTTCGCGGCCTCCTCGTACTCGGCGGGGCTCCCGTGGTCGGCGATGTCACCGCTCACCAGCACCGCGTCCAGGTCGTACGGGAGCCCGTCCAGGTACTCCATGACGGTGCGGGTACGGTCCGCGGCGCGGCCCGCGCCGTCGAGGTGGATGTCACTGAGGTGGGCGATGACGGGCACGGGCGGGCACTCCTCGGGTGGTCGGGCCCGCCAGTCAACCGCGCCGGCCACGGCTCATCCAGGGCCAATGCGACCGAAGCGGCCTGCCCGGAGCCTGATCAGACCCCACCCTGCCGCGGTCAGCGCGACGGCGACCCCGGCGCCGGACAACACCGTGGTACCCGTGGAGGCGAGGGCTCCGTGCGGGGCGGGAGCCGACCCCGGCCCCGGTCCCGGCCCGGCACCCGGACCCGGCGCGGCGTGCGGAGGTTCCCCGCCCGTGCCGCCGACGGCCGCGGCGGGCGGCGCCGCCAGGCTGGTCGTCGTAGGAAGGGGTGGGGCGGCGGAGGGTGTCACCGGTCCGGGACCTGACGCGCTCGCGGACGGGCCCGGTGAGGGGCCCGACGGATCCGACGAGGGATCGGGGGAGGGCTTCGGCGGTACGGTCCGCTCCAGGCGGGTGATCGCCCCCTGCGCGGGGCTGCCCACCAGAACCACCTCTCCCCCGGGCTGCACCGCCAGGCTCGCCGCCCCCAACTGGCTCTGATTCCCCGGCAGTACGACGGAACGTACGACCTCCGTCAGATCGGCGGCCCGGTACACGGTCAGCGCGCCGTCGTTGTCACTCCCGGGCAGCGAAGGGTCCCCGGCGTCCTGCCAGACGACGAACGCCTGCCCGGTCGCGGCGTCGAACCGCGCCGCGCGCGGCTGGTCCTTGCCGGTCAGCGCCCCCAGCCGGGCGCCGGTGGCGGCGTACACGACGACCGAGTCGTCCAGGCCCACCCACACGTTGCCGGTCTGCGGATCCACTTCGGTGAACCAGCCGAAGCCCTCGCCGGCCGGGAGTTCCACGGTCGCCACGACCGCCAGCCGCTCCGAATCGACCTTGTACAGGCGGCGGTTGCCGAAGTCGGTGAACCACACCGTCTTGCGCGCGGCGTCCACCGCGAAGGAGTCGCCGCCTTCGAGGGTGAGCGAGCGCCGCACGGCCGCCGTCGCGAGGTCCACCTCCGCCAGCACCGGCCCCTGCGCCACCAGCACGGTGGCGGGGCCGGTGCCCGGGCCGAGGTCGGTGACCGTCGCGCCCGCCACCCAGGCTCCGGCCGCCGTCTCGTCGCCGGTCTTGGCCGTGCCGATGCCGCGCAGCGGGTAGCCGAACACGACGCCGTCGCCCGGGAGCGGGGCGGCGATCCGCGTGACGGCGCGGCGGCCGAGCGTGCCCGTCGGGCCCGGGATCCGGGTGACGGTGCCGCGTACGGCGCCGTCGGCGGGGTTCAGGACGTACAGGCCGCTCTCGTTGACGTCGGCGGTGTCGGCCAGGTCGTCCGAACCGACGTACAGGTTCTTCGACTCCGGGTGCAGCAGCAGGTCACGGGGTTTGCCGGCGGTCGTGAACCGGCCCGTCTCCCGGTAGGTGACGCCGTCGGGCGCGGCGGGCGGTGACGGCGCCGTTGGTTCCGCTCCGGCGCCGCCGGCCGCGACGGTCACGATCAACGCGGCCGTGGTGGCGGTGGTGAACACGAGCGCTCCGGTGGCGCGCGGGGCGTGGGGTTTCATGGCTTCCTCGCGACGGCGAACGGCTACGGCGGGCGGCGGCGGGCAGCGGGCAGCGGGCAGCGGGCAGCGGAGACGACAGGCGGCGGAGACGACAGGCGGCGGACGAGAGCTAGTTGAAGGTCACCGGGACATGGACGTCGTACTTGCGGTTGCCCGAGTTGAAGTGGTCCGCGCGGGTGACGACGGCGCATTCGACCGTCTCGCCGCATATCTGGCCGTTGCCGAGGTCGGCCTTGACGTGGATGGTGACGCTGAAGGTGCCGCCCGCGCCGAACCGCGAGGTGTTGGGGAGGGTGCCGCCCAGGACATTGGAGACCCAGTGCGAGGCACCGGTGGTGCCGGCCTGGTCCGAACCGCCCAGGCAGGGCGTCGGCTTGGACGCACCCGGGGCGCCGCTGACCGCGCAGAGGCCGACGTAGACGCCCTGCCCGGTGTTGTAGCCGCTGCCGGTGACGGTGACGTTCTGCCCGGCCGCGGCGGCGGTGGCGGGCGCGGTGAGGCTGAGCCGGTAGGTGGTTCCGCCGTCGGTGACGGTACGGGTGGAGGTGGCGGCGGAGGCGGAACCGGCCACGCCGAGCGCGAGCGCGACGGCCGCCGTGGCGGCGAAGGCCGCGCGGGCGACGAGCCGGGCGGCGGTGCGGGGGGTGCGGGGCAGGTGGGCAGCGCGCATGGGGACGACACCTTTCCGATGCGGAAGTTGGATCAACTTAGGCAAGGCTAACCTAATCGCGATCATCGCTGGAACCCCTCACTGTCAGTGCGGCCGGTTACGGTGCGCAGTGAGGGTCGACGCGGCGACCGGAAAGCGGGAAAGGGGCGGGGCCATGCAGCGGTTTCACGCGGAACAGAGGGAACTCACGGCGCGCGGAGGGCCGTTGGCCTTGTCGGCGGTATGGCTGAAAACATGCACCCACATGCTGGTCCGGGCGCTGTGCCGCGTCGGCGCGACGCGACACGGCCCGGATTTACGCGATCTACGGCCACCGGACGGGGCCGGAGCCGGGCCGGCCAGGGCGAGGCCCGGACCCGGCAACGCCTTACCCCCGGTACGTCTCCAGCAGCCGGAGCCAGATCTCGCTCACCGTCGGGAACGACGGAACCGCGTGCCACAGCCGCGCGATCGGGACCTCCCCCGCCACCGCGATCGTGGCCGCGTGCACCAGCTCGGCCGCGCCCGGCCCCACGAAGGTGACGCCGAGCAGGACCTCGCGGTCCAGGTCCACCACCATCCGGGCGTGCCCCCGGTACCCGTCGGCGTACAGCCCGGCGCCGGACACCTTGCCCATGTCGTAGTCGACCGCGCGCACCCGGCGCCCGGCCCGCTCCGCCTCGGCCAGGGTCAGTCCCACCGCCGCCGCCTCCGGATCGGTGAACACCGCCTGCGGGAGGGCGTCCGTGTCGGCGGTCGCCGCGTGTGCGCCCCAGCGTCCGGTGTCGAGTTCGGCGCCCGCCGCGCGCGCGGCGATGGCGGCGCCCGCGATCCGGGCCTGGTACTTGGCCTGGTGGGTGAGCAGGACCCGGCGGTTGGCGTCGCCCACCGCGTACAGCCAGTCGTGCCCGGGCACCCTGCAGCTGTCGTCGACCCCGATCCAGTCCCCGGGCTTCAGTCCGACGGTCTCCAGCCCGATGTCCTCGGTGCGCGGCGCCCGGCCCGTCGCCATGAGGATCTCGTCGCCCTCCAGGGTCTCGCCGCCCTCCAGCACCGCCCGGACGGGCCCGGTCGAGCCCTCCCGTACGACCGCCTCCACCGAGACACCCGTACGGACCACCGCGCCGGCCTCGCGCAGCGCCTCGGCGACCAGCTCGCCCGCGAAGGGCTCCATCCGGGGCAGCAGCCCCGGGCCCCGGGCCAGCACGGTGACCTGCGAGCCGAGCGCCTGCCAGGCGGTGGCCATCTCGGCGGCCACCACCGATCCGCCGACGATGAGCAGCCGGCCGGGCACCTCCCGGGCGGAGGTGGCCTCGCGGCTCGTCCAGGGCCGGGCCCCGGCGATCCCGGGCAGGTCGGGGATCAACGCCCGGGTGCCGGTGGCCACGACCACGGCATGCCGGGCGGCCAGTACGTGGTGCTCACCCTCGGGGCTGGTGACCGCGACCTTGCGGACCCCGTAGAGCCGCCCGTGTCCCCGATAGAGATGGGCGCCGATCGATTCGAGCCAGTCCAGCTGGCCCTGGTCGCTCCAGTCGCCCGTCCAGTAGTCGCGGTGCGCGAACACCGCTGCGGTGTCCAGCGGGCCCCCGACGGCGCCCGCGAGGCCGGGCACCCGGCGGGCATCGGCCCGGGCCAGCGCCGGGCGCAGCAGCGCCTTGCTCGGGACGCAGGCCCAGTACGAGCACTCCCCGCCCACGAGCTCGCTCTCCACGAGGGCGGTACTGAGCCCCGCGGCGCGGGTCCGGTCGGCGATGTTCTCGCCGGCCGGTCCCCCGCCGAGCACCACGACGTCGTACTCCACGGCTTCGGTCATACGGTCCAGTGTCACCGCAGGCCGGGCACCGTGTCGTGCAATCTCAGGCCTCCGGCGTGCCGGACCCGGACTCGCCGCCCGCCGCGGGCTTCTCCTGCTCGGCGGCGATCTTGGCGCGGATCTCGTCCATGTCGAGCGCGCGGGCCTGACCGATCAGGTCCGTCAGCGCGGCCTCGGGCAGGGCGCCGGGCTGCGCGAAGATCGCCACCTGGTCCCGGACGATCATCAGGGTCGGGATCGAGGTGATCTGGAAGGCGGCGGCCAGCTCCTGCTGCGCCTCCGTGTCCACCTTGGCGAAGACCAGGTCCGGGTTGGCGGCCGAGGCCTTCTCGTAGACGGGGGCGAACTGCAGGCAGGGCCGGCACCACCCGGCCCAGAAATCGATCAGCACGAACGGGTTCTCGCTGACCGTCTGGTCGAAGTTCTCCTTGGTGAGCTCGACTGTTGCCACGGTTGTCCAGACCTCCTGAATGGTTCCTGCGCCCGTCGCCCGCCGCTCTCCTCGAACGCCGCGCTCGCCGAACGCCGTGCTGTGTGAACGATGTACCCGCTGCGGGCATTCCTCAGAAGGGATGGCCCGCCGGAGTGGCGCGGGTCGTGGTCCAGCGCAGTTCCGTGAAGGCGTCCAGGTTGGCCTCGCCGCCGAAGCGGGCGCCCGTGCCGGAGGCGCCGACCCCGCCGAAGGGGGCGACGGCCTCGTCGTTCACCGTCTGGTCGTTGATGTGAGCGATCCCGGTCGGGATCCGGTCCGCGAGCTCCAGCCCGCGCGCCGTGTCCCTGGTGACGATGCCGAGGGAGAGTCCGTACGGGCCCGCGGAGGCCAGCGCGACGGCCTCGTCCTCCGTCGCGAAGGACCGTACCGGCGCCACCGGGCCGAAGACCTCCTCCGCGTAGGCGGGGGTGTCGTCGGCGACACCGGCGAGCACGGTCGGCCGGTAGAACAGGTCCTGGTGGGTGCCGCCGGCGACGAGCTTGGCGCCCTGCTCCGTGCTGGCCTCCACCAGCGCGTGGACCCGCTCCAGCTGCGCGCGGTCGATCAGCGGGCCCAGGTGCACCCGTTCTCGGTACGGGTCCCCCACCGCGAGCTCCTCGGCGCGCGCCGCGAGCCGCTCGACGTACTCGTCGTACAGCGAGGCGTGTACGAGGTGCCGCCCGGCGGTCATGCAGATCTGACCCTGGTGGAAGAAGGTCCCCCAGGAAGCCTGCGCGACGGCGGCCTCGACGTCCGCGTCCCGCAGGACGACGAGCGCGGAGTTGCCGCCCAACTCCAGGTGTGCCCGCTTGAGGTGACGGCCGGCCAGTTCGCCGACGGCGCGGCCACTGGCCGTGGAGCCGGTGAACGACACCACCCGTACCCGGGGTTCGGCGACCACGGCGGCCCCCGTCTCGCCGCCGCCCGGCAGCACGTGCAGCAGCCCGGCGGGCAGCCCGGCCGCCGCGAAGACTGCGGCGAGCGCGAGGCCGCCGCAGACCGCGGTCCGGTGGTCCGGCTTGAGCAGGACCGCGTTCCCGAGCGCGAGCGCCGGCGCGACCGAGCGGATCGACAGGATCAACGGGGCGTTGAACGGGGCGATGACACCGGCCACCCCGGCCGGAACCCGGCGGGTGAAGGAGAGCCGGGGCGCCTCGCTCGGCAGCACCTGGCCGGTCGGGCGCGAGGCCAGGGCGGCGGCCTCGTAGCACTCCTGGGCGGCGACGTGCAGCTCGAAGTCGGCCTTGCCGGGTATCGAGCCCGACTCGCGCACGATCCACTCCCGCAGCTCTTCGGCGTGGGCGGCGAACAGGTCCCCGGCGCGGCGCAGCACGGCCGCGCGCTCCAGGTGGGTGGCGTGCCCCCAGTCCTCCTGCGCGGCCCGGGCGCGTACGGCGGCCTCCGCGACATCGGCGGGCGCGGCGAGGTCGAGGGTGGCGAGGGTACGCCCGGTCGCGGGTTCGACGACGGGGGCGGTACCGCCGGTGAGGGTGGGTCCGTCCTGCCAGAGCGTCGGGTCGAGGAGCGGCATGGCGCGGGGCCTCCGGGTGGGGATCGGCGGGGCGGGGGGCGGCAGCACGCGCCATCGTGCCAGACCGAAGGCTCCACTTCTGTTCAGTTATTGGGCAGTTGACGGCCCGCGGTGACCGGAAACGATCGACGGCCGGATGCGGTGACCGGGGTCCCCGAACCCCGGTCCGGCCTGAGGCCGGGCCCCTGCCGAAGCCCGGCCCCGCGACGGCCCCAGCGGCCCCGCGACGGCCTCAGCGCTCCAGGACCAGCGCGATGCCCTGTCCGACGCCGATGCACAGCGCCGCCATGCCGGTGCCGGAGCCCGCCGCCGCCAGCTGGTGCGCGACCGAACCCGCGAGCCGGGCGCCCGACGCGCCGAGCGGGTGACCGATGGCGATGGCCCCGCCGCGCGGGTTCAGCACCGCCCGGTCCAGCTCCGGCCAGGCCTCCAGACACCCCAACGCCTGCGCCGCGAAGGCCTCGTTCAGCTCGAGGACGGCGAGGTCGCCCAGGCTCCGGCCGGCCTTGGCCAGGGCGCTGCGGACGGCGTCGACCGGACCGAGCCCGAAGAACTGCGGCTCGATCCCGGTGACCGCCGAGGCGCTGATCCGGGCGAGCGGCTCCCGGCCGGTTGCCGCCAGCCCCGCCTCGTCGGTCAGCAGCAGCGCCGCGGCGCCGTCGTTGAGCGGGGAGGAGTTCGCGGCCGTGACCGTGCCGGAGCCGTCCGTCCGGAAGACCGGCTTAAGGCGGGCCAGCGTCTCCGGGGTGGAACCCTCCCGGATGCACTCGTCCCGGACCAGGTCGACGCCCGGGTACGGCACGACCTCCTTGTCGTACAGCCCGGCCGACCAGGCCGCGGCGGCGTTGCGGTGGCTCTCCAGCGCGAAGAGGTCCTGCGCCTCGCGGGTGATCCCGTACTTCTCGGCGATGAGCTCGGCGCTCTCCCCGAGGGAGATGGTCCACTCCGCCGGCATCCGCGGGTTGGTCATCCGCCAGCCCAGGGTGGTCGACCACATCTCCTGGTGCCCGGCGGGGAAGGCCCGCTCGGGCTTCTGGACCACCCAGGGAGCCCGGGTCATGGACTCGACGCCGCCCGCGATGGCCACCGAGGCGTCGCCGAGCGCGATGGCGCGGGCGGCCTGGATCACGGCTTCGAGGCCGGAGCCGCAGAGCCGGTTGACGGTCACCCCGGGGACGGTCACCGGGAGGCCGGCCAGCAGCACGGCCATCCGCGCCACGTCGCGGTTGTCCTCGCCCGCGCCGTTGGCGTCACCGAAGACCACGTCGTCGATGCGGGCCGGGTCGAGGTCGGGCGTACGGTCCACCAGCGCGCGGACCACATGGGCGGCCAGGTCGTCCGGCCGGACCTGGGCGAGGGCGCCGCCGAACTTGCCGATCGGCGTGCGGACGGCGTCGACGACGTACACGTCGCGGACGGTGCGGATGCTCATGGGGCTCTCCTGGGCGGATCCGTACGGGCGGCGGCGCGGGCCGGTGCCGGGGTGGGCACCGGGGACGACGCCGGGCACGCCCGGTAGGGCGCGCCCGAAGTCTCCGTCCGGCGGCGACCGCCTGTCAACGATCTCCCGAGCCGATCCCGGGACGGCCGGTACCGGGGCTCAGGTCGACTCGCGGCGGACGGCCACGGCCGCCATCAGGTCGTGCCGCCGGGTGATCTCCGACGGCTCGCGTACGGCCTGGTCGACCAGCGCGGCCAAGTGGTCCCCGGTGGGCATCTTCATCTGCACCGTGCTCAGCCGGGGCCGCAGCAGCCGCCCGATGAGGAGGTCGTCGGCGCCGATGACGGCGACGTCCTGCGGCACCCGCAGCCCCGCGTCCTGGAGGGCGCGCATCAGGAGCATCGCGTACTCGTCGTTGTACGCGAACACCGCGTCCAGGCCGAGCGAACGCCACCGGCCCGCGAGCGCGGCGGCCGACTCCTCGGTGTAGGCCAGCGGCAGCGCCTCGATGACAACACCGCCCGCCGGACCCAAAGCCCCGGCACCGGTCCCCGCCCCGGCCCCGATGACCGCCGCGCTCCCGACCACCGTCCCGGCCTCGGTCCCGGCTCCGGTCTCGGCCGCGGTCTCGGTCCCCGTTCCGGTCACGGTCGCTGTCCCCGATCCCGTCTCGACTCCGGCCCCGATCCCGGTCATGGTCCCGGCCGCGGCCGCGGTCGCGGCGGATCGGGCGCCGGCCAGGCGGGGCGCGGAGAACAGCTCCAGTCCGTTCTCCTCCGGGACGACCACGCCGATCCGGCGGTGGCCGCGCTCGATCAGGTGCTCCGCTGCCCGCGCGCCGACCTCCGCCTGGTCCATGACCAGCGCGTGCGCCCCCGGCACACCGACCGGGCCCAGCGTTATCACCGCGCGGGCCCCGGCGCGCTTGAGGGTGGCCACGTTGTGCGCGGACAGCGCGATCTCGCCGAGGGAGATCACCGCGACGGGGCGCAGCTCGGCCCAGGCGCGCGCGGCCTCGTCCCCGCTGAGGCCGAGGCTGCCGTACTGGACCACCGTGTAGTCGAGGCGGCGCAGGGCCCACTGGAGCTCGTTGAGGAAGGCGCTGTAGAGCGGGCCGATCGGCACGTGGGAGGTGGGCAGCAGCACGATCCGGGTGTGCCCGGCGCGCAGGCTCCGGGCGGCGGCGTGCGGGACGTACCCGAGCTCCTCGGCGGCCTCGCGGACCTTGCGCCGGGTCGGCTCGCTGATGCGTACGGCTTCCGCGTTGTTCAGGACGTACGAGACCGTGGCGCGCGACACGCCCGCGAGGCGGGCCACGTCGGCGCTGGTCGGTACGGGCGACGGTGCGGGGGGCGGGGTGGCCGGTGCCGGCGGGTTTCGCCGCTGCGTCGATTTCGGCGACTTGGGCGAATTCGACGGCTTCGGCGACTTCGATGACTGTGACATTGCGGTGGCATCTTTCCAGACCGGCCCCACCCGGGGACTGGCGGATGGCCGGAAACGGATGATACACAGTGATTACACGAGTCATTGACACGTGTAATCACCCGTCCCGCACCCGCTGATCCGGGGTGCGGTCGCACGGGTCCCGTCGTGCCGTCGCCCTGTCGTGCCCGTCGCACCCCGCCCTCACGACAGGGCGACGCGCACTCGCCCGCGCCGCCCGTCTGGCGCGAACACATAGCCAAGGCCACACGGCGGCCCCCGCGCTGTTCCGCGCGGGGGCCGCCGCGCATGTGCCGTCCCGGCTCGGAGCCGGCTAGCGGGCGTCCGTCCGCGTCACCGGCGGACGGGCCGTCACCGGCCGGGCCGTCACCAGACGGGCCGTCACCAAAGCACGGGCATCCGCTCCGGGATGCGCTTCATGAACCCTGTGCGCCACACGAGTTGCTCGATCGGCACGGCGAGGTCGAGGCCGGGCAGCCGGTCGAGGAGCACCTCGATGGCGATCTGCGCGTGCCGCTTGCCGAGCGCGGTCGCGGGGCAGTAGTGGCCGCCCCCGCCGAACGAGAGGTGCGCGTTCGGGTTCGGCCGGTCGAGGCGCACGGTGTGCGGGTCCTCGAACTCGGCGGGGTCGTGGTTGGCCGCCTCGACCAGGACGAGGACGAGTTCCCCCTTCTCCACGGTGACGTCACCGAGCCGCATGGTCTCGGTGGCGATGCGCGGCAGGCCGTCGGCGATCGACAGGTTGATGCGCAGCAGCTCGTCCACGGCAGCGGGGACGAGGGCCGGGTCGGCGATCAGCTCGGCCTTGAGCTCGGGGTGCTGGATGAGGGAGACGAGCGCCATGGTGAGGAACCCCATGACACTGATGACGCCCGCGCCGAACATGGTGACGCCGACGGTGGCGAGCATCTCGTCCGTCAGGTGGGCGTAGTCGGGGTCCTCGCGCAGGGCGGCGAGTTCGCCCATGAGGCCGGTCGTCGCCGGGTCGTTGAGACGGTCGACCATGTGGGCCATGTCGCGGTCCCAGTTGATGCCCGCCGCAGGGATGGCGCGGGGGCTGTTCATGAACGCGACGTGCAGCGACCGGTAGAGGTCGGCCCCGTCGCCCTGGGGGATGCCGAGGATGCGGCAGTGCAGTCCGGTGGAGTACGGGACGGTGAAGTCGCGGCGCAGGTCCGCCGGCACTCCCTCCGCGACGAGGCGGTCGACGAGTTCGTTGGCGTGGCCGGTCAACCACGATTCCAGCCCGGGGGCCTTCGGGTTGAGGGCCTTCATCACGGCCTTGCGCAGCCCGGCTCCCGTGATGTTCCCCATGTTGTTGACCACCTCCGGGGGGATGGTCAGGGCGTACTGGCGCGGCGCGCCCGGGGCGGACGTGTCCTTGAGGGAGAACCGGGGATCGTCGAGCACCTGCCGGCACAGGCGATACGAGGACACCAGCCAGGCTTCCGCTCCGGCAATGGTGCGGACCTTCTTGACCGGCTCGTCGGACAGGAGGCGCGCGATCTCGTCGGGCAGCCGCGTGCCGTTGGCGTCGAACGGGAACCGGGTGAGCTCGTCGGCCGCGCTCGCCGGCGCCGACGTGGGGTCGATCGTGGTGGTCATGCGGAGCGGTCCTGTTCTTCGGCGGGGGTGATGACGGCGTGGCCCTGATTGCGTGAGGCACGCAGGCCCCAGCCCCGTGCGTACAGCAGCTCCGCCAACGGCAGCGCCTGGTGGTAGCAGTTGAGCGAGGAGGAGACGCCCAGGATGGCCGGGGTGTCGAGGAACAGCGGCACTTCGGCGCACACGTACTCGATGCACACCGCGCGCTGCAGGTCGGTCGGCGGTTGGCCGTTCAGCTTGTCGGCGAGGAAGCGGGCCGCGAGCTGGTCGCACACCTCGCGGAACTCGGGATCGTCGGCCAGGAGGACGTCGAGCCGGGAACGGATGCGCTGGTAGGCGGGGAGTTCCAGGAGCGCGGACATGGGGCGGCCGCGCAGGCGTTCGCCTTCGGGGTCGAGGGCGGCGACGGCGGCGGTGACCTTGGCGCGCACGCCCCGGAGGTTCTTCACGGCCTTGCGCTGTGCTTCGACCTCGGGGTAGCCGAGGGCCACGAACATCTCGGCCACGTGCATGTCGGTCCAGATGAGATCGACCTGGCGGAAGTGGTCGAGTCCCCACCGGGCGAGATCGAGTACGCGGTCGTGGGTGAAGTAGGAGTTCCCGGATGAGATGCCGATGACGGCGTGGTCGCCTTCGTCATGGATGACTTGGCAGTGAGGCGTATACGGACGGACGGCGAAGATGCCTGAGATGGCAGTCGTCAACGTGAGTAATTCCCCTGCGCCGCGAGTCCCAGCAGGGCCGTGTGCCCTGGGTGTGGCGGCGCGAGCACGAACGCTAGCCCAGACCAGGCCAGATGATCTAGAGCTACCGGCCGGTCACTCTGCGGAATTGGCCGGTTCGATGCCGGGACGTCGCGTGCCCGCGGAGTGCCCCGATCCGCAGTGGCGGGAAACCCGCCCGCCAATACGGCCGGAACCCGACTGTCGGCGCGGTTCCATACCGGTGGGTCTGGAGGTCTAGCGCGGGGCCCGAAGGGCGTGTTACACAGTGTTCACGCACTCTGCTTACACGTGTAAACACTCCCTGGCCCGGCGATCGAAGACGCAGGTCAGCGACCCCGTCATGCCCTCATGACGGGTCACCCCGCACCCACATCCCTCGTCTGTCTCCTTCACCTGTTTCCTCAGCCGTTTCCCTCACCCGCACCGCACACCGCCCGGGAGGGCCCCGTGACGCTTTCCTCCCCCGGCACCGGCACGGCCGGAGCCGTCAGACCGTCACCCGAGAAGACGGGCCGCGGCCTGCTTCCGCTGCTGCTCGTCGGCAACACCGCCATGTACGCGCTCTACGTCGGGGTGGCCGGCATCCTGCTCGCGCTCCAGGTCGAACACATCGACCCGGCGAACAAGGTGTTCAACTTCGGCCTGATCGCGGGGGTTTCCGCGATCTTCGCCACGATCTTCAATCCGGTGGCCGGCGCCCTGTCCGACCGCAGCGGACGGCGCAATCCCTGGATCCTGGGCGGTGGACTCGCCGCGATACCGGCGATGTTCCTGCTCGGCTTCGCCGACACGATCCTGCTCATCACGATCGCCTGGTGCCTCGGCCAGGCCGTCATGAACATCTACCAGGCCGCCATCACGTCCGTGGTCCCGGACCGCGTCCCGATGAGCGCCCGTGGCAAGGCCTCGGCGGCCGTCGGCCTCGGCCTGCCCTTCGGCTCCGTCATCGGCGCACTGACCGGCGCCGCGTTCTCCGACGACTTCCGCACCGGATACCTCGTGTTCGGCGCGATCGTGGCGGGTGCCGCCGTCCTGTTCACCGCCTGCACCCGCGAGCAGCGGCTCCCCGCCCGCTCGGCGATGCCGGTCAAGGCGCAGCTCGCCGCCTTCGCGAGCGCGCTCAAGGACCACGACTTCCGCTGGGCGTTCATCGGACGGGCGCTGATCGTCCTCGGGTACTTCGCGGTGAGCGGCTACCAGCTGTACATCCTCCAGGACCACACCGTGCTGCCGGACGGCATGAAGCCGGAGGCGGCGGTGGCCGTGCTGATGCCGCTGACGAGCGTGGCCATGGTCGTTTCGACGGTGCTGGGCGGCTGGCTCTCCGACAAGTACGACCGCCGCAAGCTGTTCGTCGGCGCCTCCGCGCTGCTGTCGGCGATCGCACTGGTGATCCCGGCGGTGTCGACCAGCTGGACGGCGATGCTGGCCTTCTCCGTGGTCAACGGGCTGGCGTTCGGCTGCTACATGGCCGTGGACACCGCCCTGGTGACGATGGTGCTGCCGACCGCGCAGGACGCGGCGCGCGACATGGGCGTGCTGAACATCGCGAACGCCGGTCCGCAGATCATCGCGCCCTTCATCGCCTCGCTGATCGTCTCCGCCGGCGGCGGGTACACCGCGCTGTTCATCGTCGCCGCGCTGCTGGCGGTGGCGGGGGCGCTCGCGGTGAAGCCGATCAGGAGCGTGCGTTGAGCAGCGCCCAGTCGGGTACTGAATTCCCTCCCGACCCGAGAAAGGTTCCATCGTGCAGCTTCACACCCACACCTGGGGCGAAGGCGACCGCGTCGCCCTCCTGATCCACGGCATCATGGCCGACCACCGCACCTGGCGGCGGGTCGCTCCCGCCCTCGCCGAGCGCGGGTACCGCGTCATCGCCGTGGACCTTCGCGGCCACGGGGCCAGCGGGCGGGGCGCGTACGCGCCGGAGCTCTTCGCGGACGATGTGGCCGAGACGCTGCCCGCCGGGGCCGAGCTGGCCATCGGCCACTCGCTGGGCGGGCTGACCCTCGCCCTCGCGGTGGACCGGCTGAAGCCGCGGCGGGCGGTGTTCTCCGACCCCGCCTGGCACCTGGCCGGGCCGGTGGAAGGCATGGGGCCGGAGATGTTCGCGGAGTTCAAGACCGCGCCCAAGGAGCAGGTCCAGGCGATGAACCCGCGCTGGGAGGAGGCGGACGTCGACGTCGAGCTCGCGACCCTGGCGGCCTGGGACGAGGCCACGGCCCTGAGTCTCACCCCGCTGCTCGGCGCCGACCTGCTGCCCGCGGCACCGGTCGTGCCCTCGCTCGTACAGCTCGCCGACCCGAGCTTCCTCATCTCGCCGGAGCGGGCCGAGATCCTCAAGTCCCGTGGATTCGAGGTCCGTTCGGTCGCCGGCGCCGGGCACACGATCCACCGGGACGACTTCGACGGGTTCATGGCCTCGCTGGAGGGCTGGATCTAGTCAGGGCCGGACCTCCCCCGTTACTGTCTTCCTACCGATCGGTAATGGGGGAGGTCCGGGTGTCGGTTCCGCTGTCGGATCCGTTGTCGGTTCCGTCTGATTCCATACCTGAGGGCTTGTCGGAGATGGCGACCGCGCTCGCCGAAGGAGCCGTCTCCGCCCGCCGGTTGACCGAGCGGGCCCTGGCCCGGATCGAGGCCGCGCAGCCGTCGCTCAACGCCTTCCGGATCGTCCGCGCCGAGGCCGCGCTCGCAGAAGCCGACGCGGCGGACCGGCGGCTGGCCGCCGGCGAGCGACTGCCGCTGCTGGGCGTTCCGCTGGCTGTCAAGGACGACATGGACGTGGCCGGGGAGCCGACCTCCTTCGGCTGCGCCGGGGAGTTCCCGCCCAAGCCCGCCGACGGCGAGGCGGTACGGAGGCTGCGCGCGGCCGGCGCCGTGGTGCTGGGCAAGACCCAGACGCCGGAGCTGGGGCAGTGGCCGTTCACCGAGGGCCCGGCCTTCGGTGCGACCCGCAATCCCTGGAACCATGCCCATACGCCGGGCGGTTCCTCCGGCGGCTCGGCGGCCGCCGTGGCCGCGGGGCTGGTCCCGGCGGCGCTGGGGTCCGACGGGGCGGGTTCGGTGCGGATACCCGCGGCCTGGACCCACCTGGTGGGCGTGAAACCGCAGCGGGGACGCATCTCCACCTGGCCGGAGCCCGAGTCGTTCCACGGGCTGACGGTCAACGGCGTGCTGGCCCGTACCGTCGCGGACGCGGCGCTCCTGCTGGACGCGGCCGGCGGCCCCGACCCCGGTGACCTGCACCGCCCGCCGCGCGTCGGCGCCGTCGAGGCGACCCGGCGCGCACCGCGCCGCCTGCGCATCGCGCTGTCCTTCGGGATGGCCTTCACGGCGACGACCAAGTCCCTGGACCCCGTGGTCCGTTCGGCGGTGGAACGGCTCGCCGGGCGATTGGAGGCGCTGGGCCACGAGGTGGTCCCGGAGGACCCCCGGTACGGTCCGATCGGTCTGACCTTCATGCCCCGGGCCACCGCGGGCGTACGGGACTGGGCGTCCCGGGTGCCGGATCCCGCACTGCTGGACCCGCGCACGCGGGAGGCGGTGCGTACGGGGCGCCTGCTGAGCGGCCTGCCGCTGCGTATCTCCCGCCGCGCGGAGGGGGCGCTCCGCCGCCGGGTCGGGGAGATCTTCGGCCGCTTCGACGTGGTCCTGACGCCGACGACGGCCACGCCGCCGCTGCGGATCGGAGCCCTGGCCGGGCTGGGGGCCCTGGACACCGACCGGGCGATGATCGCCGCCTGCCCGTACGCCTGGACGTGGAACGTCCTGGGCTGGCCGGGGATCAACATCCCCGCGGGCTTCACGCCGGACGGCCTCCCCCTGGGCGCCCAACTCCTGGGGCCCGGGCACTCGGAGCCGCTGCTGCTGTCGCTGGCGGCGCAGGTCGAGGCGGCGGAGGGGTGGGGGCGGCAGTGGCCGCCGGGCGGAGTGGGGGCAGGTGCGGGCGCCGGGGGGCCGGGGGGCGTGTCCGCCGGTCGGGCTTGAACAGGGCTGGGGACTTCCCGCCAGTCTCACTGTCCTTCCGGTTCGGTCCGGCCCGTCAAGGGCGCTCACTGCGTTCGCGTCGCTTCGCGATGGCCTTCGGCCACCCTTGACCGACCGGCCCGAACCGGAATGCCAAAGACTGTCGGGAACCCCCCAAAGAAACGGTCAGGGGGAACCGTTCCAACCCATCGGGAGCGAGGCGCCTGGCCGGGACCCCTGCCTCCCGGCAACGCCGCCCTCCGGGCGGAACCCCCTCCGAACCCACCCACCACCGCATCCAAGTACCAAACGGGGGCCAGGCGCGTCAGATCGCTACGCGCTCCTCACGGCTAGGCGACTGCGACCCGTCTGGGGCTGGGCACGGGCTGCTAAAATTGGATGATTCTGCACAAAAGGGGGCCAATAGTGGCGCCAACATGGGGTCGCAGAACGCAACGGCTGTGATGCACACATGAGGACCTCCCACAGCACATCTCGACTCGGCCGGAAGGCCGTACTGGCATCCTGCGCAGCCCTTTTGATCGCGGGTGGCGCCGTTCCCTTCGGCCCGTCCCCCATGGCGCTGTCGTCGGCCACGGCGGCGGTCTCCCCCGCCCCGTCTGCCCTGAAGCCGATCGATCCGGCCGCGTTCCAGGCCGCCGTGGACCGCGCGGCGAAGAAGCTCATGGTGCCCGGCGCGGTGGTTCTGCTCCGTACCCCGCAGGGGACGTTCCACGCCACCGTCGGCACGACCGAACTCGGCACGGCCAACGCGCCGGATGCGGGCGACCACTTCCGGATCGCTTCCAACACCAAGACCATGACGGCGGCGCTGATCACGCTCCTCGCCCAGGACGGCAAGCTCCGGTTGGACGATCCGGTCTCCGACTACGTCGCGGGGGTCCCCAACGGCGAGAACATCACCATCACACAGCTGTTGAAGATGCGCAGCGGGCTCTACAACTACACGATGGCCCCCGAACTCGCGGCGGCCCTGGACGCGGATCCCGCGAGGGCCTTCACACCACAGCAGGTGCTGGACATGGCGTTCCGCCGCCCGCCGAACTTCGCGCCCGACGCGGAATACGAGTACTCCAACACCAATTACGTTCTGCTGGGCCAGGTTGCCGAAAAGGCCGGCGGCCGCCCCTTGGCCCAGCAGTTCCAGGACCGCCTGTTCGCCCCGCAGGGGCTGAAGGGGACGTCAATGCCCGCCCTTCACGACTTGGCGCTCCCCGAGCCCTACTCACACGGCTACATGTACGGCGGAACGTCGTCCGCCCTTCTCGACGAGCCCTACCCTGCCGAACTGAGCGAGGCGGCACGGACGGGGAAGCTCAAGCCCACCGATTACACCCATCAGAACCCCTCCTACGCCACCGCCGCCGGAGCAGCCATCTCCACCGCCGACGACCTGGCCACATGGATCAAGTCCCTGGTGACGGGCAAGGTCCTGAACGCCGCATCCCAACAGCAGTGGCTCCGCAGCCCGCAGGCCGAAGACCCGGCAAAACCCGACGGCCAGAAGTACGGCTACGGCATCGCCTACCAGCGCTTCAACCCGACCGCCGCGATGTACTACCACGGCGGCGAACTCCCCGGATTCAACTCCTTCATGGGCCACGACCCGGACAACGACGTCACCCTCGTCGTCTGGACGAACCTGACGCTCTCCCCCGACAGCAAGACCACGGCCCAAGCCCTCCTGCCGACCATCCTCAACCAGGTCTACGCCGGGCTCGACCTCCCCACCCCCTAGACCGTCGCGACCCACACCGGCCCCAGACGGGTCGCAGTCGCCTAGCCGTGAGGAGCGCGTAGCGATCTGACGCGCCTGGCCCCCCTTTGGTACTTGGATGCGGCTGGGGGCGGGTCCGGAGGGGGTTCCGCCCGGAGGGCGGCGTTGCCGATCGGCCGGGCTCCTCGCTCCCGATGGGTTGGAACGGTTCCCCCTGACCGTTTCTTTGGGGGGTTCCCGACAGTCTTTGGCATTCCGGTTCGGGCCGGTCGGTCAAGGGTGGCCGAAGGCCATCGCGAAGCGACGCGAACGCAGTGAGCGCCCTTGACGGGCCGGACCGAACCGGAAGGACAGTGAGACTGGCGGGAAGTCCCCAACCCTGTTCAAGCCCGACCGGCGGACACGCCCCCCGGGCCCCCTGACGCCCGAGCCAGTACTCTCACCCGGATGACGGCACTTTCTCACCACAGTTCCGAGCACACCGAGCACACCGAGCAGCCCGGCCGCGACGGGGACACCGCCACCACCGAGGCCGATCCCCGTGCCATCGGGCCCGTGCGGACTTCGTACGCCCCCGATCACGACGGGGATCCCGATCCCGGCGAGATCGTCTGGACCTGGGTTCCGTACGAGGAGAACGACGGTCGCGGCAAGGACCGGCCTGTGCTGGTCGTGGCCCGGGAAGCGGGCGGGCAGACGCTGCTCGCCGTACAGCTGTCCAGCAAGCGGCACGACCACGACCGGGAGTGGGTGCCGATCGGGACCGGGCCGTGGGACGGCGCGGGGCGGGAATCCTGGGTGGACGTGGACCGGGTGCTGCGGGTGCACGAGTCCGGGATGCGCCGGGAGGCGTGTGCGCTGGACCGGGGCCGGTTCCAGCTGGTGGTGAACCGCCTGCGCGAGCGCTACGGCTGGCAGTAAGTGCGTTACGGCTGGCAGTAGCGGGCCGGGCGTACCGCGGGGCCGGGCTTCCCGGCCCCGCAGCACGTCACCCCCCACCCTCCTCGAACACCCGCTCGAACGCCTCCCGCGTCTCCGCCCCCCGGTCCAGGATCCCGAACACCACGGTCTCGAACACCCCCGCGAAGCGCCCCTCCAGGAGCCCCCGGAAGGCCTGCGCGACCTCCGTCGGGTCGTTGCGGAACACCCCGCACCCCCAGGCGCCGAGTACCAGCCGGCCGTACCCGTGCAGCGCCGCGACCTCCAGTACGCGCTCCGCGCGCCGGGCGAGGGCGGCGGGGATCTCGTCCACGCGCTCGGGTTCCTGGCGGCGGATGGTGCCCGCGTTGGGGGCCGGGGAGGTGAGGAATCCGACCCGGAACGGGGTCTCCAGGAGTTCGCCCCTGTCGTCACGGAAGACGGGGACCCCGGGCGAGTGAATCACCCGGTCGGTGTAGAAGGTGCTGCGGCCCGCGCGGTGCACCTCGTAGTACTCCGGGGCCTCCAGCAGCGTCTCGTAGAGGGCCGAGGCCCGGCAGAGCGCCTCCTCCTGCGCCTTGGCCCCGCGGACGTAGCCGCCCCCGGGATTCCGGGCCGAGGCGAAGTTCAGGACGGCTGTGGAGGTCGCCGGCAGCGGCTCCGGATCCGCGGTCGCGAGCCTACGGGCTGCGACCGTGCTGCTCTCCCCGGTGACCTCCACCGCGGTCCGGTCGACCCTCGCAGTGAGGGTTTCGTCTGGAATGACCGGCTTTGGCCCATATATTCTGGTTCCTGCCTTGGCTTCCGCCACGGCGGCGGCGAGGGAGATCTGCCGCCCCGACCGCGTCCGGTACCCACCGGCCGCCACGATCTGTGCGTTCTCCCGCGCGATCTCACGCAATCTGCTGCTCACACCGGCCATCCTTGGCCACCGCAACCGCCGGTGACAAAGGGTTTATGGAGGGTTTTGTGGCCCAAGAGACGGGTAGGCACGGGTGTTGGTCACGGCCGACGACAGGAGATGAGGATCCGGTCATGTCACCTGACACACCCGCCCCACCTGCACCGATCAGCGAAACCCAGGCCGAGCAACTGATCCACGGCATCTGCTTCAAGACCGGCCCGCCCAGGCTCATCGGAGCCGAGCTCGAATGGCTGGTCCTGGACGCCGAGCGGCCCGGGCGGCCGCTGACGTCCGAGCGTCTCACCGCCGCGCACGCCGCGGCCCGCGCCCTGCCGCTGCGCTCCCGGCTCACCGTCGAGCCCGGCGGCCAGCTGGAGTTGAGCTCGGCCCCCGCCGACTCCCTCACCGGGTGCGTGGACGGCCTCCAGGCGGACCTGACCGCCGTACGGAACGTCCTGCACTCCCAGGGCCTGGTCCTGCGGGGCATCGGCCAGGACCCGCGCCGCCCCTACCGGCGGCTGCTGAAGAGCCATCGCTACGAGGCGATGGAGACCTACCTCGACCGGGCCGGACCGGCCGGTCGCGCCATGATGTGCGCCTCCGCCTCCGTGCAGGTCTGCGTGGACGCGGGCCAGGAGGAGCCGGGGCCGTTCGGCCACGGCCGGCGGTGGCGGCTCGCGCACCTGCTGGGCGCGGTGTTGGTGGCCGCGTTCGCCAACTCCCCCGCCCACGAGGGCCCGTACGCGGGCTGGCGGTGTGCCCGGCAGGGTGTCTGGGAGGACCTCGACAGCGGTCGCTCCCTCGCCCCGCCGCTCGACGTGGAGCCGCGCGCCGCGTGGGTGCGGCACGCGCTCGACGCCCGGGTGATGTGCGTGCGCTCGCGCGACGGCGCACCCTGGACCGTCCCGGACGGCGGGCTGACCTTCCGCGGCTGGATCCGGGGCGCAGGTCCCCGGCCGGCCACGGCCGAGGACCTGGAGTACCACCTGACCACGCTGTTCCCGCCGGTCCGGCCGCGCGGGCACCTGGAGCTGCGGATGATCGACGCGCAGCCCGGGGACGACGGCTGGCTGGTTCCGGTGGCGGTCGTCCATGCCCTGTTCGACGATCCGGAGGCCGCCGAGACGGCGGACCGGGTGTGCAAGGCGCTGGCCGACTCCTACGGCCCGCATCCGGCTCCGCGCAATCCGCTGTGGCGGTCCGCCGCCCGGGCGGGGCTCGCGGATCCGGAGCTGCGGGCGGCCGCCACGGCCTGTTTCCTCGCCGCGGCCGAGGCGCTGCCCCGGCTCGGGGCCTCGGACCTGGTCCGCGACACCGTCGCCGACTTCACCGAACGCCACGTACTGGCCGGCCGGTGTCCGGCCGACGACCACGCCCAGCCTCGCCAGCAGCTCTCCGGGAAGGGGACCCGCCCGTGACCACCGCATCCCGTCCGGAGGCGCTGCGCGAGCGGGCGCTCGCGGCGCTGATCGCCGCCCGGGCCCGTACGGCCGCGCTGACCGACCCGGTGACCGAGCCCGACCTGACCGCGCAGCACTCCCCCCTGATGTCCCCGCTGGTCTGGGACCTGGCGCACATCGGGAACCAGGAGGAGCTGTGGCTGCTGCGCAACGTGGCCGGGCAGGAGTTCATGCGCCCGGAGATCAACACGCTGTACGACGCGTTCCAGCACCCCCGCTCCGAACGGCCGAAGCTGCCGCTGCTGGGGCCGGGGGAGGCCCGCCGGTACGTGGCGGACGTGCGCGGCCGGGTCTTCGACCTGCTGGAGCGCACCCCGATGGAGGGCACCGGGCTGCTCGACGACGGTTTCGCCTTCGGGATGATCGCCCAGCACGAACAGCAGCACGACGAAACCATGCTGATCACCCATCAGCTGCGGCGGGGCGCCCCGGTATTGTCGGCGCCGGACCCTGATCCCCCGCAGGGCCCACCGCCCACTGCCCCGGAAGTCCTCATACCCGGCGGCCCGTTCACGATGGGCACGTCCGCCGAGCCGTGGTCGCTGGACAACGAGCGGCCGGCGCACACCCGGGAGACCGCGGCGTTCTGGCTCGACACCGTGCCGGTGACCAACGCGGCGTACCAGGCGTTCATCGCGGACGGCGGCTACCGCGAGCGCCGCTGGTGGGCGGCCGAGGGCTGGGAGCAGATACGGGCGCACGACATCGGGGCCCCGCTGTTCTGGCACCGGGAGGCCGGGCAGTGGCTGCGCCGCCGGTTCGGGGTGACCGAGCCGGTGCCCGGTGACGAGCCGGTGCTGCACGTGAGCTGGTACGAGGCGGACGCGTACGCCCGCTGGGCGGGGCGTCGGCTGCCCTCGGAGGAGGAGTGGGAGAAGGCCGCCCGGTACGACCCGGCCACCGGCCGCTCGGCCCGCTACCCGTGGGGCGACGCCGACCCGACCCCCGCGCACGCGAACCTGGGCCAGCGCCACCTGCGCCCGGCCCGCGCGGGCAGCTATCCCGCCGGGGCCTCCCCGCTCGGGGTGCGGCAGCTGATCGGGGACGTGTGGGAGTGGACCTCCTCGGACTTCCTGCCGTACCCGGGGTTCCGCGCCTTCCCGTACCGCGAGTACTCGGAGGTGTTCTTCGGCCCCGGCCACAAGGTGCTGCGCGGCGGTTCCTTCGCGGTGGACCCGGTGGCCTGCCGGGGCACGTTCCGCAACTGGGACTTGCCGGTGCGCCGCCAGATCTTCTCCGGGTTCCGTACCGCGAGGGACATCTGATGTGCCGTCACCTCGCTTACGTGGGGCCCGAGATACCGCTGGCCCGGCTGCTGAGCGACCCGGAGCACTCGCTGGTGCGCCAGTCCTGGGAGCCGCGCCGGCAGCGCAGCGGCACGGTCAACGCGGACGGCTTCGGCGTCGGCTGGTACGCGGAGGGCGACCCGGTGCCCGCCCGCTACCGGCGGGCCGGCCCGATCTGGGGCGACCTGACCTTCGCCGACCTCGCCCGCGTGGTGCGCAGCGAGGCCGCGCTGGCCGCCGTACGCGACGCCACCGGTCCGGGGGCGGACGGGGAGGCGGCCGCGGCGCCGTTCGCGGCGGGGCGGTGGCTGTTCAGCCACAACGGCGCGGTGCGGGACTGGCCGGACGCGGTGGCCCCGCTCGCGGCCGACCTGCCGCCGCAGGAGCTGCTGTCGCTGGCGGCGCGCACCGACTCGGCGCTGATCTGGGCCCTGGTGCTGCGCCGGCTCCGGGAGGGTGACGGCCTCGGGGCGGCGCTCGCGGGGGCGGTGCGGGCGCTGGCGGAGGCCGCGCCCGGCTCGCGGCTGAACCTGCTGCTGACGGACGGGGCCGCGATCGCCGCGACGGCCTGGGGGGATTCGCTCTGGTACCTGGCCGACGTACCGGCGGGGCGCACGGTCGTGGCGTCCGAGCCGTACGACGACGACACCCGGTGGTGCGAAGTGCCCGACCGGACCCTGCTGACCGCCACCCGTACGCGGGTCGACCTGATCCCCCTCAAGGCGCCTCCCCTCGGGGAGTCCCCGCACAAGGAGACGAAGCCCGGTGAGTGACTTCCAGCTGACCCGAACCCTCGACGAGCACGCCGCCGACGCCGCGCTGCGGGAGGACGTGCTGCGGGGGCTGACCCAGACCCCCAAGGCGCTGCCGCCCAAGTGGTTCTACGACGCGCGGGGCAGTGAACTGTTCGAGGAGATCACCCGGTTGCCCGAGTACTACCCGACGCGCGCCGAGCGGGAGATCCTGCTCGCTCGGGCCGGGGAGATCGCCTCGGCGAGCGGTGCCCGGACCCTGGTGGAGCTGGGCTCCGGGTCCTCGGAGAAGACCAGGCACCTGATCGAGGCGATGCCCGCGCTGGACACGTACATCCCGGTGGACGTGAGCGAGAGCGCGCTGAAGGGGGCGGCCGGCGTCCTGCTGGCGGAGCATCCGCGGCTGCGGGTGCACGCGCTGCTGGCCGACTTCACCAGGGCGCTGCGGCTGCCGGACTCCCCCGGCCCGCGGCTGGTGGTCTTCCTCGGGGGCACGATCGGGAACCTGCTGCCTCCGGAGCGGGCCCGGTTCCTGGCGTCCGTACGGGCGATGCTGTCGCCCGGGGACGCGCTGCTGCTGGGTACGGACCTGGTGAAGGACGAGGACGTGCTGGTGGCGGCGTACGACGACGCGCGGGGGGTGACGGCGGAGTTCAACAAGAACGTGCTGGCCGTCATCGACCGGGAGTTGGGGGCGGACTTCCACACCGCCGACTTCGCGCACGTGGCGGTGTGGAATCGGGAGGAGGAGTGGATCGAGATGCGGCTGCGGGCCCGGTCGGAGGTGCTGGTGAAGGTGCGCTCCCTGGATCTGGTGGTGCCGTTCGCGGCGGGTGAGGAGATCCTGACGGAAGTGTCGGCGAAGTTCCGTCAGGAGGGCGTGCGGAAGGAACTCTCGGCGGCGGGCCTGGAGTTGACCCGGTGGTGGACGGACTCGGAGGGCCGTTTCGCGCTGTCCCTGTCGGTGGCGGAGGGCGGTCCCGGCTGGGAGGGGATCCCGGGCAGCGAGGGCGGCGCCGGCGCCGGTTCGGGCACGACCGGCACGACCGGGGCAACCGGGGCAACCGGGGCAACCGGAACGACCGGGGCAACCGGAACGACCGGAACGACCGCGGCCTGAGCGGCGGCCGCGAGGTCCCGCCGGTGCGTGTACCGGCCCGGCGGGATCCGCGGCAGCAGCCGTACCTCGGCCCGCACCCCGCGGGCCCGGGCGATCCGCCACAGCGAGGCGGCCAGCGGATCGTCCCCGACGAAGGCGGGCGCCCCGGCCGGGTGCCCCCCGTGGAGCAGGTACGTGATGCGCAGGGGCTGTACGGGTACCCGTGCGTCGAGCGCCGACTGGAACGCGGCGCGCCGGAAGGGGCCCTGGGCGCGCCCGCACCAGGTGGACCCCTCGGGGAAGACGGTGACGCGGTCGCCGCCGAGGAGGGCCCGGGCGACGGTCTCGACGGTGTCGGGGAGGGCCCGGATCCGGTCGCGTTCGATGAACAGGGTCCCGTTCTGGCGGGAGAGCGGGCCGAGTACGGGCCAGGTCCGGATGTCGCTCTTGGCCAGCATCCGGCTGGGCAGGACGGCGGCGACGAGCGGGATGTCGAGCCACGATATGTGGTTGGCGACGATCAGGCGGCCGCCGTCCGGGCCGGGGCTCCCGTGCACGGTGATCCGGATGCCGAAGGCCCGTATCAGCGCTGTCGCCCAGGCCCTGACCAGCGCCTGCCGGGGCCGCTGCGGCAGCAGCCGGACCGGCTGGGCGCCGAGGATCCCGAGCAGGACCACGGCGACGGCGCCGGTGAGCCGCAGGATCGCGCGCGGGACGCTCGCGACCCGCCCCTCGTGGCCGGCGCAGGCCTCGGGGGTGCAGGGCGAGGTGGGCAGCCAGACGCTCATGCGCCCGGGGTGAGCGAGAGGAAGTGCTTGAGGTAGCGCGGGTTGGTCCGGCGCAGCGAGAGCAGGACGTACAGGTCGGCGCAGCCGAAGTCGGCGTCGAAGGCGGGCTCGCCGCAGACCCAGGCGCCCAGGCGCAGGTAGCCGCGGAGCAGCGGGGGCAGCTCGACCCGGTCGGGGAAGGTGATGCCCTCGGGGTTCCAGGGGAGGTGCGGGGTGACCCGGTACTCCTCGGGAGCGAGGTTGCGGGTCAGGACGTTCTCGCGGGTGGCGGCGGCGAGAACGCCGCCGTCGGAGAGCGGGATGGAGCAGCAGCCGGCGAGCCAGTTGTGGCCGGAGCGGTCCATGTAGCGGGCGAGTCCGGCCCAGACGAGGGCGATGACGGCGCCGTTGCGGTGGTCGGGGTGGACGCAGGAGCGGCCCACCTCGACGAGGTCGGGGCGGATGGGGGCGAGGGCGGAGAGGTCGAATTCGCCCTCGGAGTAGAGGCGGCCGGCGACGGCGGCGCGTTCGGGGGGCAGCAGCCGGTAGGTGCCGACCACCTGCTCGCTCTCCTCCTCGACGACGAGGAGGTGGTCGCAGTACGCGTCGAAGGCGTCGGAGTCGAGGCCCGGCTCGGGGCCGTCGAGGCGGGCGCCGAGCTCGCCGGCGAAGACCATGTGGCGCAGTCGCTGGGCGGCGCGGACCTCGGCCTCGTCGCGGGCGATGCGGACGGCGTACCGGGGGGCGGCGGGGACGCCCTGGGCAGTGGCGGCGGGGGCGTCGACGGGGACTGCCGTGGGGGGCGTGGTGCGGGACGGGGACAGGGGGGCGATGGTCATGGCGGCTCCTGGTCCGGACACGGATGGCCAGGCCGGCAGGTGTGCGGACTGGCTCTTTACTTCTTCCGTGACCGGCTGGATTCGACATGACCTCGCAGCGGCAGTTGGATGTGCGGACGCTGAACTCACCGCTCGGAGGGCCCGGGCTCACCGGTCGGAGCTGAGCACCTTGCTGATCGTCTCCGACGCCGCACCGGCCGCCCGCTTGGGGTCCTGGCCCGTGAGGACGGCCGTCATGTAGGGCTTGATCGGGTTCTTGGCCTCCACCTCGGCCCAGCGGGCCGAGTTCGGTGTGGCCCGGCCCTGGGCGGCGCCGGGGGCCATGGCGGTGGCGCCCTCGTTGCCCTCGACGACGTGCGCGAGGGTGGTCTTGTTCGGCACGTAGCTCATGGTGCGGGCGAGCTCGGTCTGCCATTGCTCGCTGACCAGGGCGGTGATCACGGCCACGGCCTCGCGCCGCTTCTTCGTCTTCTCGGGGATGATCAGGTCGGAACCGCCGGTGAACACGGACCCGACCTTGTCGGAGGTCTTGCCGGGGATCGGGAAGAAGCCGAGCTTGCCCTTGAGGGCGGGGTTGGCCGCCTCGATCTGGGCGGCCTGGCCGGGCGGGGCGATGATCTGGGCGACCTGGCCGCGCGCGAAGACGTCGGCCTGCGAGGGCGTCTCCTCGTCGGCTTCCTTGGGCCCGTCTCCGAGGGCCTGGAGCTGCTTGTAGAACTCCATGCCGGCGAGGGCCTTCTCGTCGTCGAGGGCGCCGACCCACTGGCCTCCGGTCTCGACGGCGAGTTCGCCGCCCTCGTCCCAGACGAAGCCGGCGAGGACGTACCAGTTCTGGCCGGCGAGGTAGATGCCCTGCTGGTCGCCCTTGTCGAGCTTGCGGGTGGCCTGGATCCACTCCTGGCGGTTCCTGGGCGGGTTCTTGATCCCGGCGCCGGCGAACAGCTCCTTGTTGTAGATCACCACGCGGTTGGCGGCGTACCACGGGACGCCGTACTGGGCCCCGTTGACGCTCCCCGGGTCGGAGAGGCCCTTGAGCCAGTCCTTGCTGCCCCATGCGCGCAGGCCTTCCAGGGTGAGCTCGGAGAGACCGCCGGCCTCGACGTACTGGGCCACCTGGGTGTTGCCGACCTCGATGACGTCGGCGCCGTCGTGGCCGGTGCCGTCGAGTACGGCGTTGACCTTGTCGCCGATGCCGGTCCATTCCTGGATCCTGACGTCCAGGTCGATGCCGGGGTTGCGGCGCTCGAAGTCCGCGGTGAAGGCGGTGATGAAGTCCTCCGACGCGCTGCCCTTCATCAGCCAGAGCGTCACCTTCTCGGGCCCCTCGGCCGAATCGGCCAGTTGGCCGCAGCCGGTGAGGGCGGCGGCGGCCGCGAGGGCGGTGCACACGGCAAGGAAGCGCATCTTCACGTAGGTCACCTTCTGGGGACGGATCGGAGATGGCTTGAAATTGGCATAGACCAATGGGTGGGTCAAGGGGCTTCCGGCCGGGACTGTTCACCCAAAGTTCGCGGACTCGGACTTACTGGGGCACCGTGGAACAAGGCAACAGCGACCACTGTCGGGAGACCCCATGTCCAACCACACGTACCGGGTGACCGAGATCGTCGGCACCTCCGACGAGGGCATCGATCAGGCCATCCGCAACGGGCTCACGCGGGCGGGCCAGACGCTGCGCAACCTGGACTGGTTCGAGGTCACGCAGATGCGCGGGCACATCGAGAACGGCGAGGTCGCCCACTACCAGGTGGGGCTCAAGGTGGGCTTCCGCCTCGAAGGCGAGGACTGACCGCCGCACGTCGCCGGGGTGCGGCCGGCGCACGTCGGCCCGGGCGCGGGCCCGCGCGTACGTCGCTGAGGCGCGGGCCCCGTGGCTCAGGTGCGGGCCCCCGTACGCCGCTCAGGTACGGCCCTCGCCCTCCTGGGCGGACTTGAGTTCCGGCGCGTCCGCCGCCCAGTCGGCGAGCACCACGCGGAACCCCGCCCCGCGCGCCGCCTGGCAGACGAGTTCGTCGTCGTCCACCAGCATCCGCACCTCCCGGCCCCGGGAGATCCGCCCCAGCACCTCCAGCTTCGTCGTGCGCGCCGGGCGGCGGTCCTGGTTGCCGCGCATCCACAGCCGTCCCTCGGGCAGCCCGTGCCGGGTCAGCCACTCCTCGGTGTCCGCCCGGCACCGCTCCGGGCGGCCCGTCAGGTACACGACCTCGCAGTCGGCCGCGCTCTCCAGCGCGAGCGCCACCCCGCGCGCGAGCGGCGGATCGGCCGGGGCCGCGCCGAAGAAGCCCTCCCAGTCGCGGGGCCGGCCCTCCAGGAAGTGCTGGCGGTGGTCGGTGTCGGCCAGCGTGTTGTCGATGTCGAACACGGCCAGCGGCCGCCGGTTGCTGATCTCGCTCATGCGGTCAGCGTAAGCGGGGCAACCGGGCCCGGACCGGCCACCCGGGAATGCCCGCCGCCCCGGGACGTTGAGGTGGGTGTGTTCCGCGAACTCTCGATACTCGACCGGTCCCGCACCCGCGAAGGGCACCCGCCCGCGCGGGCCCTGCGCGACACCGTCGAGCTGGCCCGCGCGGCGGACCGGCTCGGGTACCACCGCTTCTGGGTCTCCGAGCACCACAGCGTCCCCGGGGTGGCCGGCTCCGCCCCGACCGTGCTGGCCGCCGCCGTCGCCGGCGCGACCGGCCGGATCCGGGTCGGCACGGGCGGGGTGATGCTGCCCAACCATCAGCCGCTGGTCGTCGCCGAGCAGTTCGGGGTGCTGGAATCCCTCTTCCCCGGCCGGATCGACATGGGGCTCGGCCGCTCCGTCGGCTTCACCGGCGGCATCCGGCGCGCGCTCGGCCGTGACACCGCCGACGCCGACTGGTTCGAGGAGCAGCTGGCCGAGCTGCTGGGCTGGATCGACGGCACCCAGCGCGCGCATCCCGAGGTGCACGCCCGGCCGGCGGAGGGGCTGCGGATCCCCGCGTACGTGCTGGCGACCGGCGAGGGTGCCGGGATCGCGGCGCGGGCCGGGCTGCCGCTAGTGGTGGGCGACCTGCGGGCGCGCGGCCGGATCACGGAGATCATCGAGGGCTACCGGGCGGCCTTCCGGCCCTCGGCTTGGGGCGCGGAGCCGTACGTCGTGGTGTCCGGGACGGTCGCGGTGGCCGCCACGGAGGAGGAGGCCCGCCGGATCCTGGTCCCGGAGGCGTGGTCGCTCGCGTACTCGCGGACCCGGGGCAGCTTCCCGCCGCTGCGCCCCGCCGAGGAGATCGAGGCGCTGGCCATGACTGCGAAGGAGCGTGAGCTGTACGAGGGCGCGCTCGCGGGGCACGTCCACGGCAGCGAGGAGCAGGTCGCGGCCGAGCTGGAGCGGGTCGCGGAGGCCACGCGGGCGGACGAGCTGCTGGTCACGACCTCGACGTACGACCGGACGGCCCTGCTGGACTCCTTCGGCCGGCTGGCGCGCCTGGCCGGGATCGCGCCGGGGCCGGGAGCCGGGGCGGGTGAGGCAGGCGGGGTGGATGGGGCGGTCACGGTGGATGGGGCGGTCTGGGCGGGTGAGGCAGCCGGGGCGGCCGGCGCCCTAAACTAGGGCGAATGCACCAGTCCACCGATCCCTACGTCCGCGTCCGGGGCGCCCGGGAGCACAATCTGCGCGGCGTCGACGTGGACATCCCGCGCGACGCGCTGACCGTGTTCACCGGGGTCTCCGGCTCCGGCAAGAGCTCCCTCGCCTTCGGCACGCTCTACGCGGAGGCCCAGCGCCGGTACTTCGAGTCCGTGGCCCCCTACGCCCGCCGCCTGATCCACCAGATCGGCGCCCCGAAGGTGGACTCCATCACCGGGCTGCCTCCCGCCGTGTCGCTGGAGCAGCGCCGTTCCTCGCCCGGTTCGCGGTCCTCGGTGGGGACGGTGACCCTGCTGTCCAACTCCCTGCGGATGCTGTACTCGCGGGCCGGCACCTATCCCCCGGGGGCGCCGCGGCTGGACTCCGACGCCTTCTCCCCCAACACCGCGGCCGGCGCCTGCCCTTCCTGCCACGGGATCGGGCGGATCCACCGCACCAGCGAGGAGCTCCTCGTACCGGACCCGGGGCTGTCGATCCGTCAGGGCGCCATCGCCGCCTGGCCCGGAGCGTGGCAGGGCAAGAACCTGAGGGACATCCTGGAGGCGCTCGGGCACGACGTGGACGCGCCCTGGCGGGAGCTGCCCGCGAAGGAGCGCGAGTGGATCCTGTTCACCGAGGAGCAGCCGGTCGTCACGGTGCACCCGGTGCGCGAGGCCGACCGGATCCAACGGCCTTACCAGGGCACGTACATGAGCGCCCACCGCTATGTGATGCGGACCTTCGCCGACAGCAAGAGCGCGACGCTGCGGGCCCGCGCGGAGAAGTTCCTTGCCGATTCGCCCTGCCCGGCCTGCGAAGGACGGCGGCTGCGGCCCGAGGCCCTGGCCGTGACGTTCGCGGGCCGCACGATCGCGGAGCTGGCGGCGGTGCCCCTGACCGAGCTGGACCGCGTACTGGCCGGAGGCCCGGCTTCCACGCCACAGGGTGGTGAGGCGGCCCGGGTGCTCGCGGAGGACCTGCGGGCACGGATCGCGCCCGTCACTGAGCTCGGGCTGGGCTACCTGAGCCTGGACCGGACCGCGCCGACGCTGTCGGCGGGCGAGTTGCAGCGGCTGCGGCTGGCGACGCAGCTGCGGTCGGGCCTGTTCGGGGTGGTGTACGTGCTGGACGAGCCGTCGGCGGGGCTGCACCCGGCCGACACCGAGGCGCTGCTCACCGTACTGGACCGGCTGAAGGCGGCGGGCAACACGGTGTTCGTCGTGGAGCACCACTTGGACGTGGTGCGGCACGCGGACTGGCTGGTGGACGTCGGACCGCTGGCCGGGGAACACGGCGGGCGGGTGCTGCACAGCGGGCCGCCGCGAGAGCTGGCGGACGTCAAGGAGTCGGCGACGGCGCGGTACCTGTTCGAGTCGACCGCGAGGCCCGGGCGGGAGCGCCCGGTCCGGGAGGCGACGGGCGCGGTCCGGCTCACCGGGGTCGACCGGCACAACCTGCGTGCGGTGACGGCCGAGTTCCCGCTCGGGGTGTTCACGGCGGTGACCGGGGTCTCGGGTTCGGGGAAGTCCACGCTGGTGGGCCGGGCGCTGGCCGACGAGGTGGCCGGGCGACTGGCGGAGCCGGGGTTTCCCGTGCGGCGCCTGGTGGAGGTGGACCAGAAGCCGATCGGCCGGACGCCGCGGTCCAACCTGGCCACGTACACCGGGCTGTTCGACGTGGTGCGCAGGCTCTTCACGGCGTCCGACGGGGCGCGGGCGCGCGGCTGGAAGGCGGGCCGGTTCTCCTTCAACGTGCCGGGCGGGCGGTGCGAGACCTGTCAGGGGGAGGGGTTCGTCTCGGTGGAGCTGCTGTTCCTGCCGAGTACGTACGCGCCGTGCCCGGAGTGCGGCGGGGCGCGGTACAACGCGCAGACCCTCCAGGTGCGGTACGAGGGGCTGACCATCGCGGAGGTGCTGTCGCTGACGGTGGAGGCCGCGGCCGCGTTCTTCGCGCAGGTTCCGGCGGCGGCGCGCAGCCTGCGGGCGCTGGAGGAGATCGGGCTGGGGTACCTGCGGCTGGGGCAGCCCGCGACGGAGCTGTCGGGCGGCGAGGCGCAGCGCATCAAGCTGGCGACGGAGCTCCAGAGGCTGCGCCGCGATCACACCCTGTACCTGCTGGACGAGCCGACCACGGGGCTGCATCCGGCGGATGTGCGGGTGCTGCTGCGGCAGTTGCACGGGCTGGTGGACGCCGGGCATTCGGTGGTGGTCGTGGAGCACGACATGGATGTGGTGGCGGGCGCGGACTGGGTCATCGACCTCGGCCCGGGCGGCGGCGCGGAGGGCGGCCGCGTGGTCGCGTCGGGCACCCCGTCGCAGGTGGCCCGTACGAAGGGCAGCCGGACGGCTCCGTACTTGGCTCGGGCTCTCGGGGGCGGCTGAGCAGGCGGCGGGGCCCGCCCCGACGGAAGCGGCCGGCGAGGAGGTTCAGGCGTCCCCGGGGAGCAGGTGCTGCGGGAGTTCGCGGAAGCTCCACACGCCCTGGCTGCGGGTGAACGTCCAGACGAGGTCGTGACGGTCGGGCCAGGTGGCGGGGACGCCGAGGACCTGGTGGGCGCCGAGGGCGCGGACCAGGCGGGGGATGCCGGCGGACTCCCAGCAGACGAGCACGGGCATCGGCGCGGCCAGGGCGGCGTGGGCCAGGGCCGCTTCGGCGCCGACCGCAAACTCGGCGCGGACCGGCGTACGCAGGGCCTTGGCCAGTGCTTCCACGGTCTGGCGGCACCGGGCGGGGGCCGCGTGCGCCTTCCCGCCGGCGGCGAAGACCACGGCGGGCCGGGGCAGCGAGCCCCGGCGGCCGGGCGGGAACAGCCGGGGCAGTTCGGCGGCCCGGCGCCAGCCGCGGCCCGCCAGGAACCCGGCGTCCTCGTTGCCCTCGGGGTCCTCGCCGGTGGCCCCGGCGTACGGGTGCTCCGCGTGCCGCATGACCATGATCAGGGCGTCCTTGGGGCGGGCTTGCGGTCCGTGGGCCGGGCTGCGGGGCTCGTCCTGCCCGGTGCAGCCCGCCACCGCCAGCGGGGCGAGGGCGGCGGCCGCCAGCAGGGTGCGGCGGCGCGGTCCGGTCCCGGCGGGGGCGTGTGGCATGGGCCCACTGTCGCCGACGGCCCGGACGCCGCCGGGGCGCGGCGCGGTCAACTGGCCGTACGAGCGCCCGGTCGGCGGATCGGGTCAGCCGATCGGCCCATGGGACGGGGGTGCCCGGGCCTGCGGCATCGCGGGCGGCCGGCGGGCGCTCGTACGGGGTGTGCGGGGCGCGGGGGCTGCTCCTGGGGGCGGGTCAGCCCTTGCGGAGCGCGCGCAGCCACTCCTTGTTCATCGCGGCGATCGACGGCAGCGGGATGCCCTTGGGGCAGGCCGTGGCGCATTCGCCGGTCAGGGTGCAGCCGCCGAAGCCCTCGTCGTCCATGCGGGCCACCATGTCGAGCACCCGGGACTCGCGCTCGGGCGAGCCCTGCGGCAGCACGTTGAGGTGGTTGATCTTGGCGGAGGTGAAGAGCATCGCCGAACCGTTGGGGCAGGCCGCCACACAAGCCCCGCAGCCGATGCACTCGGCGTGCTCGAAGGCGTGGTCGGCGGCCGGCTTGGGCACGGGCGTGGCGTGCGCCTCGGGCGCGGCGCCGGTCGGCGCGGTGATGTAGCCGCCGGCCTGGATGATCCGGTCGAAGGCGCTGCGGTCCACCACGAGGTCCTTGACCACGGGGAAGGCCGAGGCCCGCCACGGCTCGACGTCGATGGTGTCGCCGTCGGCGAAGGACCGCATGTGCAGCTGGCAGGTGGTGGTGCGCTCGGGGCCGTGGGCGTCGCCGTTGATGACGAGGCTGCACGCGCCGCAGATGCCCTCGCGGCAGTCGTGGTCGAAGGCGACCGGGTCCTCGCCGCGCAGGATGAGGTCCTCGTTGAGCGTGTCGAGCATCTCCAGGAACGACATGTCCTGGGAAATGCCGTCGACCTCGTAGGAGGCCATGGTGCCGGGGGCGTCGGCGTTCTGCTGGCGCCAGACGCGCAGGGTGAGCTTCATGCGTAGCTCCGCTGGGTGGGGTGGACGTACTCGAAGACGAGGTCTTCCTTGTGCAGGACGGGGGCGGCGCCGGTGCCCTGGTACTCCCAGGCGGCCGCGTAGCCGAACTCCTCGTCTCGGCGGGCGGCTTCGCCGTCCGGGGTCTGGGACTCCTCGCGGAAGTGGCCGCCGCAGGATTCGGCGCGGTGGAGGGCGTCGAGGCACATCAGCTCGGCGAGCTCCAGGTAGTCGACGATGCGGTTGGCCTTCTCCAGCGACTGGTTGAACTCCTCGCCCTTGCCGGGGACCTTGATGCGACGCCAGAACTCCTCGCGGATCTCGGGGATCCGTGCGAGCGCCTTGCGCAGACCGGTGTCGGTGCGGGCCATGCCGCAGTACTCCCACATGAGTTCACCGATCTCGCGGTGGAAGGAGTCGGGGGTGCGGTCGCCGTCGACGGCGAGGAGTTTCGCCAGGCAGTCGCGCGTCTCGCGGATCGCTGCCGCGGCCTCGGGGTGGCTGTCGTCCACGGTGTCCTGGTGCGGGTGGCGGGCCAGGTAGTCGTTGATGGTGGAGGGCAGTACGAAGTAGCCGTCGCCGAGGCCCTGCATCAGGG